>JBAZFV010000104.1:0-6167 GCA_041653255.1 Sideroxydans sp.
CTTGCCGCTCTTCTCGGTCAGCCATTCCTGTGTTGGCGGGTCGAGGCGCTCACCCGCCGAGAAGATGACCTGTAACTTGCTGAGATCATATGGCGCCATCAGCCTGGCCTCAGGATCTTCTTTCTTCACCGCGCGGAACGCGGTGGGTGCAGTGAAGAACGACTTCACTTCGTATTCGGAGATGACACGCCACAGCGCCCCCGCATCCGGCGTCATGATGGGTTTGCCTTCATACACGATGGTGGTGCAGCCTTGCAGCAGCGGGCCGTACACGATGTAGGAGTGGCCGACCACCCAGCCCACGTCCGAAGCTGCCCAGTACACATCACCGGGATCGACGTTGTAGATCGCCTTCATGCTGTATTTGAGCGCGACCGCGTGGCCGCCGTTCTCGCGCACCACCCCTTTCGGTTTTCCGGTGGTGCCGGAGGTGTAGAGGATGTACAGCGGGTCGCTGCCTTTCACCGGGGTGCAGCCGACCGCTTTTGCTTGTGCCAACAGCGCCGACCAGTCATGGTCGCGCCCGGTGCTGAGCGGTGCAGTGCATTGCGGGCGCTGATAGACGACCACACTTTGCGGTTTGTGTTTGGCCAGCTCGATCGCTTTGTCCACCAGCGGCTTGTATTCGATGACGCGCTTGATCTCGATGCCGCAGGATGCGGTCATGATGACCTTTGGGGTTGCATCGTCGATACGCAGCGCCAGCTCCGGCGGGGCGAAACCACCGAACACCACCGAGTGGATCGCGCCCAGCCGCGCCACCGCCAGCATGGCGACCACCGCTTCTGGGATCATCGGCATGTAGATGATGACACGGTCACCCTTGGCGATACCGAGACTGGCCAGCATCCCCGCCGTGCGCGCGACCGTATCGGTCAGTTCGGCGTAGGTGTATTTCTTCTTGGTGCCGGTGACGGGAGAGTCGTAGATGATCGCCGTCTGCTCGCCGCGTCCGTTCTTCACGTGATGATCAAGCGCCATATAGCACGTGTTCATCTCACCGTCGGCGAACCAGGAGCCGATACCGTCGGCATCCTGCGTCAATATCTGCTGCGGGAATTTGTACCACTCAAGCTGCTCAGCCTGCTTGCGCCAGAAGCTCTCCGGATCGTTCATCGAATGGTCATACTCGGTTTGGTAACTCATTTCGACTCTCCCTCTTTTGTCATTCCAGCCTGCGCCGGAATGGCGTAGCTGTTAGTTGATGCTGAACAACCCCATAAACTCGCTCACCGCTGTTGCTTCCAGTTTCTTCTTGTCCAGGCACAGCGCCATGATCTGCTGGCAGCGCGCTTCGGGAAAACGGGTGCGCAGGTTGCTCAGGAACTTCTGCTCCAGCACCGGGATACCTTCGGCACGGCGGCGGCGGTGGCCAATCGGATATTCCACCGTGATCCGCTCGGTGCTGCTGCCGTCCTTGAAGAAAACCTGAATGGCATTCGCGATCGAGCGTTTATCCGCTTCCAGATATTCGCGACTATAACGCGGGTCTTCCACCACTTCCATTTTGCCGCGCAACTGGTCGATGATGGGATTGGCATTGTGGAAGCTGTCCTCGTAGTTCTCCGCCACCAGATCACCGAACGCCAGCGGCACCGCCACCATGTACTGGAGGCAGTGGTCGCGGTCGGCCGGATTGGCCAGTGGGCCAACCTTGGAGATGATGCGGATGGCCGACTCGTGCGTGGTGATGACGACCTTGCTGATCTGATCCAAACGGTCTTTTACCTGCGGATGCAGGCGCACTGCACATTCGCACGCGGTCTGCGAATGGAACTCGGCGGGAAAGGATATTTTGAACAGGATGTTCTCCATCACGTAGTTCTCGTAAGGCTGCTTCAGCGAGAACTGGCGCTGGTCTTCCGGTTTTAGTTTTTGATCCTTGTTGGTCTTGCTGAACAGCACGTCATAAAAGCCCCACTGCGGTGCGGTCAGCACGCCGGGGATGCCCATTTCGCCCGCCATCGTCATCATCGCCAGCCGCACCGCGCGTGATGTCGCATCGCCAGCCGCCCAGGATTTGCGTGAACCGGCATTGGGCGCATGGCGATAAGTGCGCAGCGACTGCCCATCGACGAAGGCCTGCGAGACAGCGTCGATGACTTGTGCTTCGGTGCCGCCGAGCATGCGGGTGACCACTGCAGCGGAGGCGACCTTCACCAGCACTACGTGATCCAGGCCGACACGGTTGAAACTGTTTTCCAGCGCCAGCACACCTTGTATTTCATGCGCCTTGATCATCGCGGTGAGCACATCGCGCATGGTCAGTGCGGGCTTGCCTTCGGCCACGCGGCAGCGCGAGAGGTAATCGGCCACGGCCAGAATGCCGCCGAGGTTGTCGGAAGGATGACCCCATTCTGCTGCCAGCCAGGTGTCGTTGTAATCCAGCCAGCGCACCATCGCGCCGATGTCCCACGCGGCCTTCACCGGGTCGAGTTCGTGCGACGTACCGGGTACGCGCGCGCCGTTGCGCACCGTGGTGCCGGGCACGATGGAGCCGAGGTGTTTTGTACACTCTGGGAAACGCAGTGCCAGCAGGCCGCAGCCCAGCGTGTCGATCAGGCAATTGCGCGCGGTGTCATAGGCTTCGCTCGATTTGATGTCGAAACTGCATACATATTTCGCGATATCCACCAGCACCTGGTCGGGAGCGGGGCGGTTGTTCATTTCTACATTGGCACTCATTTCGTTTTCCTTGATTTAACGTTTTTCAATAGGAACCCAAGCCAGATCATCCGGCCCGACATAGTTCGCGCTGGGGCGGATGATCTTGCCGTCGGCGCGTTGTTCCATCACGTGCGCACCCCAACCGGTGACGCGTGCGATGACGAACAGTGGCGTGAACATTGCGGTCGGCACGCCCATCTGGTTGTAGGAAACGGCAGAGAACCAGTCGAGGTTGGGAAACATCTTCTTCAGGTCCCACATGGTCGTTTCCAGCCGTGCGGCGACGTCGAACATTAGCGTGTCGCTGTTCTCTTCCGAGAGTTGTTTCGCCACGCGCTTGATCACTTCGTTGCGTGGATCGGAGATGGTGTACACCGGGTGGCCGAAGCCGATGACTATCTCCTTGCGACCCACGCGTTCGCGGATGTCCGCCTCGGCTTCGTCTGCACTCTTGTAGCGACTCTGGATGCGGAACGCCTCCTCGTTCGCGCCGCCGTGCTTCGGCCCGCGCAGCGCGCCGATGGCGCCGGTAATACAGGAGTAGATATCGGAATTGGTGCCGGCGATGACGCGTGCAGTGAAGGTGGAGGCATTGAACTCATGCTCGGCGTACAGGATGAGTGAGGTGTGCATAGCGCGCACCCAGGAGGCTTTCGCCGGTGTGCCGTGCAATAGATGCAGGAAATGGCCGCCGATGGAATCGTCGTCGGTTTCCACATTGATGCGTTTGCCGGAGGTGCTGAAGTGATGCCAATACACCAGCATGGAGCCGAAGCTCGCCAGCATGCGGTCGATGATCTCTTTGGTTCCTTCGGAGTCGTGTTTTTCAGATTCCTGTTCACACGTGCCGAGCATGGAACAGCCGGTACGCATCACGTCCATCGGATGTGCGTTGGCCGGAATCGCTTCCAGCGCCTGCCTCACGGCTTGTGGTAAACCGCGCAGCGATTTCAGCTTGGCTTTGTAGGTTTGCAGTTGCGCGGCATTCGGCAGCGTGCCGTGGATCAGCAGATGTGCGATCTCCTCGAACTCGGCCTGCTCGGCGAAATCAAGGATGTCATAGCCGCGATAGTGCAGATCGTTGCCGGTGCGCCCGACGGTGCAGACCGCGGTGTTGCCGGCGACGGTGCCGGATAGTGCGACGGATTTCTTGGGTTTGGGCAATGTGCTTTCTTCGACCATGTTCTTCTCCTTCAGTTGAGATTCATATGTTCAGGCTGATATTGCCGGAGTTCACTCCGCGCCCTTTTCGGCAAACAGCCGATCCAGTTGTTGTTCGAATTTGTGGTAGCCGAGACAGTCGTACAGTTCCATGCGCGGCTGCATATCGGCGATGACATTTTGTTGAGAGCCGTCGGCAAGGATGTGTTGATACACCTTCAATGCCGCTTTGCTCATCGCACGATACGCAGATAAGGGATAGAGCACCAACTGCACGCCCACGCCCGCCAGTTCTTGCGTGTTGAAAATGGGTGTCGCGCCGAACTCGGTTATATTCGCCAGCACCGGCACGTTCACCGCGCGGGTGAATTCCGCGTATTGCTCCAGTGCGGTGACCGCCTCGGGGAAGATCATGTCCGCACCCGCTTCAACACAGGCTTGCGCTCGCTCGATGGCGGATTGCATTCCTTCTACCGCCAACGCATCGGTGCGTGCCATGATGACGAAGCTGTCGTCCACGCGCGCATCCACCGCGGCTTTTACGCGGTCCACCATTTCCTGCTGACTGACGATGGCTTTGTTCGGACGGTGGCCGCAACGTTTCTGCATCACCTGATCTTCGATATGGAAACCCGCTGCACCGGCCTGTGCCACTTCGCGCGTGGCGCGCGCGATGTTGAATGCACCACCCCAGCCGGTGTCGATATCAACCAGTAATGGTAGATCGCTTGCGGAGGTGATGCGGCGCGTGTCTTCGCACACGTCATGCAGGGTGGTGATGCCGAGATCGGGAATGCCGAGCGAAGACGCCGCCACGCCGCCGCCGGACAGATACAGCGCCTTGTGCCCGCTCTTCTGCGCGAGGATGGCGCAATAGGCGGTCACCGCCCCGACCACTTGCAGGGGGTGATTGTCTGCGACTGCCTGGCGCAGTTTGTTGCCGGGGGTGTTTGCTGCTTGGCTCATTATTTATTCCTCACGTGATTCAAAATTCCGTCATTCCGGCGCAGGCCGGAATGACGGCTGAACGAGGTCATGCTGCCTCCTCTTTATCGATCATTTCGCTGATGCTTTTCCACGCGCCCTGGATATGGCGGCGCATCAGCAATTCAGCCAGTTCACCGTCGCGCTGTTCCAGTGCGGCAACGATCTGGCGGTGTTGTTGCAGGGCGGGCTGGGTACGGTTGGCCTTGCGGCTGGTGCGATAACGGCACATGCGCAGCAATTGGTATTGTTCGTTGCCGAGCAGATCCATCAGCATCTGGTTGCGGCTGCCGCGTGCGATCTGGTAGTGGAAGTCGAGGTCGCCCTCGCTTTGCGAATAGACCTTGCCGCCTCCTTCCCTGATCTGTTGTTCGTGCTTGTCGAGCAGTTTGCTCAGTTGGGATATTTCTGCATCGGTCAACTGTGTTGCGGCGATGCGGCAGGCCATGCCTTCCAGCGCCTCGCGCACCGCGTACAGATCGGAGAGGGTCTTGCGATCCAGCACCACCACACGCGCGCCAACGTTGGGGATGCGCTTGACCAGGCGCATGCCTTCTAGGTGACGCAAGGCTTCGCGCAACGGGCCGCGCCCCATGCCGAAGCTTTCCGCCAGCTCAGCCTCGTTCAGTTTCTGCCCCTGTGCCAGCTCGCCGGTCACGATGCTGTGCGCCAAGCGGCGCGTGGCAAGGTCGGACAGCGTGTCTGGTTTTGCTACGTCAATCAGCATGATGCACCCTGGATTGTCGACAAAGTTGCCGAATCCTAGCACCAAAAAGCGGAATAAGTGCAAGTTATTTAATTTATGTCGACAAAGAGGGGCTGTGAATGCGCATCTCGGCGCTCACAAAATAAAGAATTAGAGAGGATTGGTCTGTGTTCTGGGCCGGGTTTCACACAAGGGTGCAAGAACCCCTGCGGGGTAACCCGACATGTCGGACTTTAGTCCAACCTACCTTCTGCGATAGGTGACGAAGTGATAGGTCAATGGTTGCGGTGTCGCTTGTGATCGCATCTCGCGTGAAGATTCCACCCATACATTTTTGTCGAAGTCGGGGAAGTGTGCGTCCCCTTCGACCGCCTGCTGGATCTCGGTGATGTACAGCGTGTCCGCCAGCTTCAGGGATTGCGCATAAATGTCGGCGCCGCCAACGATAAACACTTCGTCGTCACCCGCGCACAGCGTGATTGCGTCCTGCAGCGAGTGTGCAATAAGACATTCTTCAATCTTCAGATTCTTGTCGCGTGTGACCACGATCGTGGTGCGTCCAGGCAATGCTTTGCCGATGGAGTCAAAAGTCTTGCGTCCCATGATCATGTGATGTCCCATGGTCAGTGCCTTGAAATGCTTGAGATCT
>JBAZFV010000105.1:0-6103 GCA_041653255.1 Sideroxydans sp.
CTTGCCAGGTTCAACATAAATCGCCAGTTGCACCTCGCGCCCCGACGTGGTGCGATAGCTGTCGCGCAGCACATCGAGCCTGGCGGCAACCACGGCAAACAGGTAGCAAGGCTTGGGGAAAGGGTCATGCCATGTGGCCCAGTGTCGGCCACCATCCTCTTCGCCACTGGCGACGGGATTGCCGTTGGACAGTAATTGCGGCAATGCTGCACGGTCGGCGTGCAGGGTGACGGTGTAGCGTGACATTACATCCGGGCGATCCATAAACCAGGTGATACGGCGAAAACCCTGCGCTTCGCACTGGCTGAAATAGCCGTTGGCGGAGCGATAAATACCGGACAGGCGCGTATTGTGCTCGGGGTGGATGCGCGTTACCGTCTGCAAAGAGAAAGCATCGGGCACGTCATTCAACGTCAACTGGCACGCGCTCAACTGGTAACGGTCGGAAGATAGCGCTACGCCGTCGAGCTTCACGCCGAGCAATTCCAGCTCCTCGCCGTCGAGCGCCAGCGGCGCAGCCGGCATATGCGCTACCGGATTGCGCCGTACCTGCAATTGCGTTGTCACCAGCGTTTCACCGTCCTGAAAATCAAGGTCTAAAGCAACCGTGTCAATCAGAAAGAAGGGCGGGGCATAGTCGGCCAGGCGAATCGTTTGCAGCGTGAATTGAGTCATGTTGTCTTTCGATACGTTTGTGGGAGGGCATGGCCTACACAGACCATCGTGCATCCAGTAAACGATCTTCTCTTTCTTCCGGTACGCGCTGCATGAATGCGCAGTCGCGGCGGTGGATGGTGAGGCCACGGTCGCGGGTGACGTAGGCGACGATAGCATCGGCGGTCTGCGGGTGGCAGCACAGGGCGAGTTTGTAGGTCAGGTTGCTCACACCCTCGATGAGGACTCGCGGCACATGTGCGGTTTGCGGGCCGGCGGGAATTTTGCGTGGGGCGGGGGTGTCCGGTGTGATGGCAAGGCTGACGCGGCGCGGGGTGATGTCGCCGCGGCCGAGTGCGGCGAGCAGGTCGTCCGGTTTGTTGTAGTGCAGCTTCTGCGCCAGTTTTTCCTGGTTGATATCGTTCACGCCGATGCGGTGCAGCTCGCGTTCGAGCAGGGCTCGTCCCTGCGCGATGCTGTCGTCCTGATTCTGTTCCGCGAACCAGTGGCGCACCTTGGCGCGGGCACGCGCGCTTTGCAGGTAGCCAAGCTGCGGATTGATCCAGTCGCGGCTGGGGCCGCCTTGTTTGACGGTGAGAATCTCCACGCGCTGACCGGTCTGCAATTTGTGTTTGAGCGGCACAATGTTGCCATCCACTTTCGCGCCGCGCGTGCGGTGGCCGAGGTCGGTGTGCAGCACATAGGCGAAGTCCACTGGCGTTGCACCCTGCGGCAGATCGATCACCTTGCCTTGCGGGGTCAGCACGTACACGCGGTCTTGCAACAGTTTGTTGTGCAACGGCTCCTGCAACTCACCGCTATCGTCGAGCTCCGCTTTCCATGCCAGCACCTGGCGCAACCACGCGACTTTTTGATCCAGTCCGCTCTCCGACTTAAGGCTCTCCTTGTAACGCCAGTGCGCTGCGACACCCAATTCTGAATCGTGGTGCATCTGCTGTGTGCGGATCTGTACTTCCATCGGCAACCTGCGCGGACCGAGCACGGCGGTGTGCAGAGAGCGGTAGCCGTTCGGTTTGGGGCGCGCGATGTAGTCGTCGAATTCTTTCTGGATCGGCAGCCACAACTCATGCACGATGGACAGCGCGGCATAACACGCCTCTACATTTTCGACGAGCACGCGCAATGCACGTACGTCGTAGAGTTCGTCAAAATCCAGATGCTTGCGCTTCATCTTGTTGATGATGCTGTAGATGTGCTTGGGGCGTCCGCTCACTTCGGCTTTGATCCCGGCGCTTGCCAGTGCCTGTTCCAGCTGCAGGATGCGGTCGGCGATGTAGCGCTCGCGATCGACGCGGCGCTCATCCAGATGGGCGGCGATCTGCTTGTAGAGTGCCGGCTGCAGATAACGCATTGACAGGTCTTCCAGTTCCCACTTGATCTGCCAGATACCCAGCCGGTTCGCCAGCGGTGCGAACAGGGTTTGCGTTTCCTGTGCGACGCGGTGCTGCTGCGCTTCGTCGGCACGGGAAAGATTGCGCAAGGTCTGCGTGCGTTCGGCCAGTTTGATCAGTACCACACGGATATCTTCGACCATCGCCAGCAGCATCTTGCGCAGGCTTTCCGTCTGCTGTGCGGCTTCTTCCTTGTTGCCATCGCCGCGCATCTCGCTGAACTGTTGCACATGTTCCATCTTGGCGATGCCGTCCACCATTCCTGCCACGTTGCGTCCGAAACGTTCGGCCAACGTCTTGTGCCAGTCATCCTGCAAATCCGGCACGGCATGCAGCACGGCAGCAGTGATGGTCTCGTGATCCATGTTAAGGCTGATGAGAATGGAGGCCGAGCCGAGTGCGTGCTGCAACAGCGGGGTATCGGCGAGATCAGTCTTGCCCTGATACAGCGGTGCAGCGAACTCGCATGCCTGACGAATCAGCCCGATCTCGTTGGCTGCGTAGAGACCGGACATCGCCACCAGCCAGTGCCGGATGTCGGCACTGTCATTTCCGGTGAGCGGCGGGAATTGATGCTGGGTGGAGAGCACAGGTTTGTATTCAACGATTGCTGAACTGCTTCAGCTGTTCCAGTTTTTCCATCGCCGCGCCCGAGGCGAGTGTCTCTGCTGCCTTGCTCACGCCGCCGGCCAGGGTGCCGGACAATCCTGCCGCATAGATCGCGGCACCCGCGTTGAGCAGCACGATATCGCGTGCTGCACCGCTCCGGTTCTCAAGCACACCGAGCAGCATGGCCTTGGCGCCTGCGGTATCGGTGACGCGAACAGCATCGAGCGAGGTGCTGTGCAAGCCAAACTGTTCCGGTGTGATGGTGTATTCGACCACCTGGCCATCCTTTAATTCGGCGATGTTGGTCGGGCCGTTGAGGGTGATCTCGTCCAGTCCATCGCTGCCGTTCACTACCAGCACATGGCGGCTGCCGAGACGTTGCAGCACTCGTGCCTGGATCCCAACCAGATCTGGATGGAATACGCCCAGCACCTGATTGTCCGCACCGGCCGGATTGGTGAGCGGGCCCAGTACGTTGAACAGCGTGCGTACGCCGAGTTCTTTGCGCACCGGCGCGGCGTATTTCATCGCGCCGTGGAAGTTGGGTGCGAACATGAAGCCGATGCCGATCTCGTCGATGCTGTGGCCGACCTGTTCCGGTGTCAGGTTGAGATTTACGCCGAGTGCCTCCAGCACGTCCGCCGAACCGCAAGTCGAAGACACTGAGCGTCCGCCATGCTTGGCCACGCGCGCTCCGGCTGCCGCCGCGACGAAGGCGCTGGTGGTGGAGATGTTGAAGGTATGCGCTGCATCACCGCCGGTGCCGCAAGTGTCCACCAGATGGTCGCGCTGCGTGACAGGTACCTTGCTCGCAAATTCGCGCATGACGAAGGCGGCGGCAGAGATTTCACCGATGGTCTCCTTCTTCACGCGCAGGCCGACCAGAATCGCCGCAATCATGGCCGGCGTAACTTCACCGCGCATGATCTGGCGCATCAGCGACAGCATCTCATCGTAAAAGATCTCGCGCTGGTCGATCAGGCGGACGAGAGCTTGTTGCGGTGTGATCATGGATTTCCCTCCAGAAAGTTCTTCAGCATGGTGTGGCCGTGTTCGGTGAGGATGGACTCGGGGTGGAACTGCACGCCGTGCACGGCCAATGTCTTGTGGCGCACTCCCATGATCTCGCCGTCGTCCGTCCACGCCGTGATCTCCAGACACTCCGGCAGCGTCTCGCGTTCGATCACCAGCGAATGATAACGTGTGGCGGTGAACGGGTTCGGCAGTCCGGTGAACACGCTGTTGCCGTGGTGGTTAATAAGCGAAGTCTTGCCGTGCATCAGCGTCTTGGCATGCACGATCTTGCCGCCGAAAGCCTGGCCGATACTCTGGTGGCCGAGGCAGACGCCGAGCAAAGGAATATTGCCGGCGAAGTGCTTGATCGCCGCGACCGAGATGCCTGCCTCGTTCGGTGTGCAGGGGCCGGGCGAAATGACCAGGTGTTGCGGGTTCATTTGCGCAATCTGTTTGACGCTGATTTCATCGTTGCGCTTCACCACCACATCCTCGCCGAGTTCGGCGAAATACTGCACCAGGTTGTAGGTGAAGGAATCGTAGTTGTCGATCATCAATAGCATGACGCTTCCAGTACATTGTAAATAAAGCTAATAATTGAACCTAACTGCAAATTGTTTATGCCAATACCGGATACCGATGAGTGGCACGGCCTGCCACTCATCGGTTCGTGTCAAAACACCTTGATTTTTAACTGCAAAGAGATCGCACCATACAGCCTGTCTTTGTAACCGGGGATGAACATCAGGTTTGCTCCAATGTATTTATACTCAAGGCTGGCTGTGGGTATGGCTACAACAAACCAGCCACCATTTCGCATTTTCGGATACCCATCCATACCCCCAACAACCGCTCCAAGACGAACAGGCCCCAACTCAAGTGGCTGCCAATACCAACCGGCGTAGCGTGAAGTTTGTCTATCGCTATTATCCAACACGCCAAGCGTAACTGAGCTTACAGTCGAATAGCGGTATTCACCACCCAGCCCGGAATTGTTGTTGTTAAGCCCCTTGTCTTTCTGGAAGTGGTAAGAGTAAGAACCGGGGTTCAACCAAAGTTCACTAATCGGCTTTGACTCAATGATTGAAAAAGCATCTGCGCTCGATGCGAAGGAGATAGAGGCCAGGCAAAAGCAAGCCAATGTCTTTATCAAGTTATCGAAAGGCATTTTTGCGTTTTGCAATCTCAGGGCCAATCATCATAGCCAAAATGACTATGAGTGTCGAATTGGATCGGGCGATTTTCAGCAACAGCTCCGTTTATATTCAGGGAGTAATAGATATTTTCTGGATCCGCCTGGAGGGCGAAAAATCGTGATGCTATTTGTCGATCATCAATAGCATGGCTGCTCCGTCAAATTCTTTCTTGTCCAATCATTACGCATTCGGCATAACTTCGCGCCATGCAGAGGGCCTCGACTCCGGCGATCAGAAGCAGGCGTTGTTTGAGTCTCATATTCTGTATGCTCACAGCCGGCTCATCCTGCGGTCAACGATGCACCTGCGCGTCCAGTCCGTCCAGCACCATTTCTGCCGCGCGCAGCACCGCGCGAGCCTTGTTCTGTGTCTCCATCCATTCGCTATCCGGGTTGGAGTCGGCCACGATGCCCGCACCCGCCTGTACGTACAACATATTGTCTTTCACCACGGCGGTGCGCAAAGCGATGGCGACATCCATGTCACCGTTGAAGCCGAGGTAGCCGACCGCCCCGGCGTAGATGCCGCGCTTGCTCGGTTCCAGTTCGTCGATGATTTCCATAGCGCGCACTTTGGCGGCACCGGAAACCGTACCGGCGGGGAAGGTCGCCTTGAGCACATCCATTGCGCTCAGGCCTTGTTTCAATTTCGCTTCGACATTGGATACGATGTGCATCACGTGTGAATAACGCTCGATCACCATTTTGTCGGTGAGCTTGACCGTGCCGTGCTCCGCCACGCGCCCGATGTCGTTACGCCCGAGGTCGATCAGCATCAGGTGCTCGGCCAGTTCCTTCGGATCGGCGAGCAGTTCGGCGGCAAGCTCGACATCCTGCGGTGCTGTGTTGCCGCGCGGACGTGTTCCGGCGATAGGGCGCACGGTGACTGTTTCATTTTCCAGTCGCACCAGAATCTCCGGCGAGGAGCCGACCACGTGGTGGTCGCCCATGTCGTAATAAAACATGTAGGGCGACGGGTTGATGCTGCGCAGCGCACGATAAAGTGACAGCGGTGAAGCAGAAAAGGGTTGCGCCATGCGTTGCGAGATCACGACCTGCATGATGTCGCCGTCAAAGATGTACTGCCTGGACTTTTCCACCGCAGCCTTGAACGCGGTCTCGCCAAACTCGGATTTGGCCTCGGTGCGCGGTGCGGGCGGCGTGCGGGGAATATCGACCGGCATACGCAGCAGGGCGACGAGTTCGTGCAGACGTTCCC
>JBAZFV010000106.1:0-6098 GCA_041653255.1 Sideroxydans sp.
ATATCCTCAGGGGAGCACCCTGACAAGCCAACTTTTGGCGTAATTCATCCAATGACACAACGGCGACGAGGTCATCGTTTGCTGACATGTCGTTTCCTCTGTCGTTGTAAGGTCCGACAGAAGTGCCAAGTGGCGTAAGCTTAATCACCGTAGGTGATGTGTTTGTCCCGCTTACCGAGCCGCTGAAGGAGGGATCTGGGGAAACTTCTGAGTAAACAGTATTTGCAATAGCTGTCTGATTGATTAGGTTGGCCCCACGGCTAAATATTACAAAGGCGATATTTGCTTGCTCGGTGTTGCTCCCACCAGAATCGCATGTTGTGTCTGAGCAATTTCTAGCGGTAATTCTGGTGGACTTGCTGCCGCAAATTACCGATTGAGAAGTTAGTTGAGGGTCGTAAATGTATACAAGCCTTTGCCCCCAAAAATCGCGGTTATCGGAATTAAAAAACATCGACTCATCGCCAGTGACCCCGCTGACATATTGAGGGAGTCGCTGATTTGTTAGTGCGAACCCAATTATTTTCTCTTTGAGTTGGTTAACTTGGCTTGCGGATTTTTTAATTTCAGCGCTTTTCATCATACTTAGCGCAATTCCCATAACGCCAGAAACCGTCAATCCTATGATAACTAGAACCATTGCCAATTCTACGAGTGTAAATCCTCGTGACTGATGTGAAATTGCAGTCTTTGGTAGTTGGTTTATATTTTGCATTCTGAGTATATATTTAGACATTTCAATGGTTTAATTCTAGCGCATATGAACTCTATATTAAATTCTTGGGCTGATAAAGTATTCTTTCCACATAATTATTCGTGATTCCGCCATGCGGAAGCTTTCTTAAGCTACGTAGAGTGAATTGAAAAGGACGTAGAGCTAGTCTGGAGGCTTTATTATCAGCAACGTGCTGTTGACTGTGATTGCCCGCCCATCTAACTGACTGTTACGCTGCGAATAGCAGTCATCGATTCTGCCTCCTCAAATTGTCTGCAAAGGCCGATAACCAGAACTCACCGTACGCAGATACAAACATCAAAATCAAAACCGTCTTTATGAAGGAGGCGGTGGTATTGAATCACCACCAGCCCAGTCGGACGAACCCGCACTCAATCGCCTACCGTTGGCAGGCTCGCGGGCGTCGGCGGTCGGCGCCGACGGTCCGGCAACATCGTGCTTGATCCCGAGGTGTTCGCACAGGCTCGCGCAGCGCAGCCTGAATTCATCTGTGCCCGTTACTTCTACTGCCATCCCCTTACCCGCTACCGCCAACAATAATGCTGCTAGATGATCATCACTTATATCCTGCGGCCTGGGAATAGATACACCTCCGTCTGTTCTTCCGAATGCTATCGGCTGCCTGACGCCATCGACGAAGTAGGCTGGGTTTTCAAACTCTGGCCGGTGTATTTTGACAACAGGGCGTATCCCGCAAGCAAGACTATCAAAGTAGCTACGCAACTGATGCCCAGAATCCAGATTCTCAATCGAGAGAACAGTCTTCGTTCCATGGCGCTGATTTTTCTCCCTACCATTGTTTGGAGCTCGTTTTGCTGCTTCTTCAATTCCGCGGACAGAATCTTCTGATTTTCCCTCTGCTGCGCGATCAACAAGTCCTGATGTATTTTCTGCTGATTCTTTCTGATATCTTCTGCGAGAGACATGATCTCTCCTCCTTTCTTCAATGATTTCGACTTCCAATAAGCGATCAGGGATGACCCCGCGCTTCATCAAGCCCAGCGCCTTGCGCCCTATGTGGACACCAGGAGCCTCGTCTATCCCTCGCGCTTCGTTACTGAGGTGCGACACAAGCGCGATTCCCCTGGGTGCCAGCTGAGCATTAAGCGCCGCAGCCCAACTGCCGCGAATTTCCTGCATGACTGTTTTCCGCTTTTTTCTTTGCCGGCGCTTGTAATCATTCAGTCCCTCACCAGCCAACTTTGGCAAGTCGTTGCATGTGAACCGCTCTGACTTCTTACACCCGCCCCGCTCTGGCATCTTGCTGTTGTATCGCTTGAAGTAACGCCCGCCCTCTCGTTCCAGTCCGTCATCCAATCGTTCACAAACCTGGATATGAGCGTGAGGGTTGCCCAACTTCCAGTGCACTCCAACTTCGACCATCTGATGAGGAAACTCCTGCATGACCCACTCGCGTACGAGATCCACACTCTCCTCTCGGGTGAATTCATTTGGCAGGGCGATTTCGAACTCTCGATACATGCTGCCGTTCTTGCGTTCGTGCTTGTCAGCCATCGCCCAGAAATGGTCTGCATCCTCTGCCCAGCAAGGCAGATTGAAGACGAGCGCATCAGCAGGATGGTTCTCATCGAATCGTTCTCGCGGATCGCGGCGGACATATCGACCGTGCTTCTGCGCGCCGCCATCCTTCCGGGAGCCGAGCTTCACTGATAGGTGATATATCGTCATCAGGATGCTAGGGGGTCGAGGGGCGCAGCCCCCGCGCACGTTTCTCGGAACGAGAAACAACTAAGTGCGCTCCTCGCCGGAGGGGCCGCTGCCGCGGGCTTGTAGCGAGGAGACATACACCAATCGGCAGGAATAACCCCAACCGCATTTCAGTGGCTCCGAACCCAATCCTGGACCACCGACCAGCGCCACAAGCGCGCACGGCCAATCGAAAATCCTGGCGGGAAAGAGCCTTCCTGAATGAGTGCGTAGAGCTTCGTTTTGCCCAACCCAACAATCTTCAATACATCATCGAGTCGAAGCAGGCGGTCAGTCTTTTCTAATGCTGCTGGCAGTCCCATTTTGTTCCTTTCGTTATGCGCGATTGGCATCGCATAAAAGGAATGCTAACAGGAATGGAATGTTTTTCAATAGGTAGTTTATTGATTAATAAGGTTAATTTAGTGCGGTGCATGTACTTTCACAAATCAACTGAACGAAAGTGGGCGCGCCCGAACGCCGACGAACCTCCATGAACACTTATGCTCTGATTGGAATTACCTTGGCTCCGCTCTTTAGAGAATCAAGATAATCCGCCCATTGCTGCATCATCACCCTGCGCTCATCCAAACGCAGAAGATGCGGCTCTCTTTTATAGGCTGCCCGAATCTCATTTGAATCCGCATGGGCCAGTTGTAGTTCGATCAGGCGCGAGTCGAAGCCCATCTGCTCCAGATTCGTCGATGCCATGGCCCTAAATCCGTGCGCAGTCATCTCCTCCTTCTCGTAGCCCATTCGGCGAATCGCAGACAGTAGTGCCATATCACTGATGCAACGTGTCTTGCTTTGCGGCGTGGGGAAAACCCATTCCGAATCGCTAGTCAGAGGTCGAATAGATTCCATTACTTTCTTTGCTTGAGCTGATAGTGGAACCACGTGCGGCCGCCTGCCCTTCATTCTTTCAGCCGGGATTGACCACAATCCTTTCTCAAGATTGAATTCACTCCACCTTGCCTGGCGCAGTTCTCCCGGACGGACAAAAACCAGCGGAGCGAATTTCAAAGCGTGGCGAATAACTTCTGATCCCGAATAATCCTCGATATTGCGAAGAAGCATTCCAATCTCGTTGGGCTCAGTGATTGCCCCCAAGTGAGATCCTTTGGCGGGAGGGATTGCGCCTTTTAAATCCTGAGTGATATCTCGCTCGGCGCGACCAGTGGCGACCGCATACCTCCATACTTGTCCGCAGTTGTTCATCAAACGATGGGCCGTTTCAAGTGCGCCCCGCGCTTCGACCTTGCGCAGTACCATCAGAAGCTTGGAAGGAGCTATGTCCTTGATCCCTTCTTTTCCCAAATAGGGAAAGAGATCGGCCTCCAATCGCCGTATGATTTTTGAAGAGTGCCCCTCGACCCAGTTGACGCTAAATTTTTCAAACCACTCACGAGAAATGTTTTCGACAGTCTCCAGATCGATTTGCGCCTTTTCTACCAAGGCAGCCTTATCAGCCTGCTTCTTTTCTGATGGGTCTTGACCATAAGAAAGGTTTTTTCTGGCCTCAAAGGCTATCTGACGGGCTTCCTTGAGCGAACGCATTGGATAGGGGCCGACCGACAAACACTTTTCCTTCCCGGCAAAGCGATATTTCATTCGCCACAGCCTGGTTCCATTTACCTTTACTAGCAAATAGAGCCCGTCGCCGTCTGTGAGCTTGTAGTCCTTCTCCTTGGCGGTAGCCGCCTGAATAGCCTTATCTGTGAGTTTTCCCATGGTGATTTTCTCCGAGTTGGGGGTATCGCTACGTCGACGGTACCCCCAGCTTCGAATTTTCGCAAGAAATACCCCCAACGATACCCCCAAACTGCGCGGCAGCTCGCGAAGGAATGCGAACGGTCACGAACGACCGCGAACGCTTCTTTCTGTTGATTAATAAAGGTTTTATGTATAGAAAAACATGGAAAAAGCCCACCGTTGCGGGTGGGCTTTTTCGTATTCTGGTGGCCCGGGGCGGAATCGAACCACCGACACAAGGATTTTCAATCCTCTGCTCTACCGACTGAGCTACCAGGCCGTTTTGTTCACCCATCCGGCAAGGACGGGGTAAAACGAAGGCGCGCATTGTAGCGATTAGCCGCGCTGCGGGCAATACAAAAAACAAACCCTGCACAAGGCAGGGTTTGTCAGGTACCGCAAAGGCCTGAACCGTTGCGGTGCGAGCTCCATGCGCAAAGCGCGTGATACCGGAGCCAACACCGCACAGCAGGTTTACATCATGCCGCCCATTCCACCCATGCCGCCCATATCCCCGCCGCCCATACCACCGGCTGGTTTTTCTTCCGGAGATTCAGCAACCATACAGGCAGTGGTCAGCATCAGTCCGGCGATGGAGGCTGCATTTTGCAATGCAACGCGCGTCACCTTGGTCGGGTCAACCACGCCCATCGCCAGCATGTCGCCATATTCGCTGGTAGCAGCGTTGTAGCCGAAGCTACCCTTGCCTTCCAGCACCTTGTTCACGACCACGCTGGATTCATCACCCGCGTTCATTGTGATCGCGCGGATAGGAGATTCCATCGCGCGCAGCACGATAGTAATACCGGCATCCTGGTCGTGATTGATGCCCTTGAGTCCGGCAACCGCTGCCTTGGCACGCAGCAATGCAACGCCACCGCCGGGGACGATGCCTTCTTCAACTGCGGCACGGGTTGCATGCAATGCATCTTCCACGCGAGCCTTCTTTTCCTTCATTTCGACTTCGGTTGCCGCACCGACCTTGATCACTGCCACGCCGCCAGCCAGCTTGGCTTTGCGTTCTTGCAGCTTTTCCTTGTCGTAGTCGCTAGTGGACTCTTCGGCTTGCTTGTTGATTTGGGTGATACGCGATTTGATTGCATCTTCCTTGCCTGCGCCGTCGATGAGGGTGGTATTTTCTTTGCCCACTTCGATGCGTTTGGCTTGGCCCAATTCGGCCAGCGTCACCTTTTCCAGGGTCAGGCCGACTTCTTCGGCAATCACGGTGCCGCCGGTCAGGATAGCGATGTCTTCCAGCATTGCCTTACGACGATCACCGAAGCCTGGTGCCTTGACCGCAACCGTCTTCAGGATGCCGCGAATGTTATTCACGACCAGAGTGGCCAGTGCTTCGCCATCCACATCTTCAGCGATGATCAGCAGCGGGCGACCGGCTTTGGCGACTTGTTCCAGCAACGGCAGCAGGTCACGGATGTTGGAAATCTTCTTGTCGTGTAACAGGATGAAGGGATTTTCCATCGCCACGATTTGCTTGTCGGCGTTGTTGATAAAGTATGGAGACAGGTAACCGCGGTCGAATTGCATCCCTTCCACGATGTCCAGCTCATCTTCCAAACCCTGTCCGTCTTCAATGGTGATGACGCCTTCCTTGCCAACCTTCTCCATCGCAGCCGCGATTTTTTCACCAATCACGGTATCGGAGTTGGCGGAGATGCTGCCCACCTGGGCGATTTCTTTGCTGGTGGTGCAAGGCTTGGAAATCTTCTTCAGTTCGGCCACAGCGGCGATGACCGCCATGTCGATGCCGCGCTTCAGATCCATCGGGTTCATGCCGGCGGCGACGAACTTCATGCCTTCCTGCACGATGGATTGCGCCAGCACGGTGGCGGTGGTGGTGCCGTCACCGGCCACATCGGAAGTCTTGGAAGCGACTTCCTTGACC
>JBAZFV010000107.1:0-5767 GCA_041653255.1 Sideroxydans sp.
CATCGATCGTCTGCGCGGGAACGGTGACTCATCGGCACTACCTATTTTCGTGCTCGGCATGCCTCGCTCCGGCACCACCCTGACCGAGCAGATCATCGCCAGCCACCCCGATGTATTCGGCGCGGGTGAGCTGCCAGACCTGTTGCGCATCGCGCACCGCAAGACGCACCCTGACACCACCACCTTTCCGGACAATCTGCGTTATCTCGATGCCGCCACGCTCACTGCATGGGGCGATGAATACATCGCCGGCCTGAAAAAACGTGCGCCGGATTCCAGGCACATCACCGACAAGATGCCGGCCAACTTTTTTGCCGTGCCACTCATTCATCTTATGTTGCCCGGTGCGAAGATCATCCACGTCAACCGCAACCCGGTCGATACCTGCGTGTCCTGTTTCACCCGCCTGTTCCACCGCAAGCAGGAACACACTTACGACCTCGCCGAGTTGGGGCGCTACTATGCGGACTATGTGCGACTGATGGATCACTGGCGTGCGGTATTGCCCCAGGGTGCATTTTACGATGTGCAATACGAAAACATCGTGGCAGACCAGGAAGGCGAAGCACGCAAACTGCTCGAATACTGCGGGCTTGAATGGGATGCTGCCTGCCTCGATTTCCACAAGACAAAACGCCAGATTCGCACCGCCAGCGTGACGCAGGTGCGGCAACCGATTTACACCACCTCGGTCGAGCGCTGGCGCAAGTATGAAAAGTCCCTCGGTCCGCTGCTGGATGAACTGGGTGATCTGGTGCCGGGACGACAATGATGCCTTGCGACAATTGGAAAACATGAGCATACACAACCCGCACTGGCAGACTTTTGCGGAAAGATGGAACCGGCTGGGATCGCCGTTGCGCCCCTGCGCAGAAGATGTGGAGAATTTCCGCATCGCACTCGGCGACGCACCCGGTCATTGCCTGCTCCTCGGCGTGACACCGGAACTGGCCGATCTTTCCACGCACCTTACCGCGCTCGACAACAGCGAGGACATGATCGGCGCACTCTGGCACAGCGAACATAAAGCCGTGCTGGGTGACTGGCTGGCGATGCCGTTCGAAAGCGACTCGTTCGACAACATCATCGGTGACGGTTGCCCAACGCTGCTGTCCTGGCCGCTGCAATATGAGCAGTTGTTCGCCCAGGTCAGTCAGATGCTTAAACCGGAGGGGAAATTCTTGTTGCGCACCTTTGTCGGTGCAGAAACAGCGGAGAGTGCGGAACGAGTCTGCCAGGATGCGCTCGCTGGCAAGATGAAAAGTTTCCACGCCTTCAAATGGCGGCTGTCGATGGCCATCGCCGCCGCCTCGCCCACCTACACTTTCTGTGTCGCCGATACCCTCGCCACCTTCGACCGCCTACTGCCAGACCGGCAGCAGCTCGCCACCGCCAGCGGCTGGCGCATGGAAGACATTGATACTATTGATTTCTACCGTAACTCCACCGCACGCTACAGTTATCCACCGCTGTCGCAAGTGCGCAAAACACTCCCACCAGAACTCAAGGAGTGCGAGCCCATATATGGTAGTTACGAACTGGCCGAACGCTGCCCCATCCTGGTGCTGGAAGCGCGCACATGAACTGGCAGGATAATCTGAAGAGTCATCTCCCCGGTATCGGCTGGCCGGCTATTCCCGATCGCGTTGCGGCCAATTTACTCGCGTTGTTGACACAACTCGAAAACAGCCAGTGGTGGACAGCCGGACAATTGGCACAACACCAGTTCGATCAATTCCGCTTGCTGGCACAACAGGCATGGCAGCATTCGGCATTCTTCCGCCAGCGCTTAAAGCAGGCGGGGGTTGATGTGAACGCCAAATGGGACTCAGCATCATTCGCCCAAATTCCGCTGCTAACCCGCGCCGAACTGATGCAGCAGGCCAGTCACATCGACTGCCGTTCGTTACCACGCGGCCATGGCGCAGTACACAAGATACAAACATCAGGCTCCAGCGGGCAGGTGGTTACCGTGAGCAAGACCGAGGTCAATCAATTAATGTGGCTGGCGCTGGCAATGCGCGAACACTTGTGGCACGAGCGTGATTTCTCCGCCTCGCTGGCCGTGATCCGGGCGATGGCGCCAACGCTGGACGACCCGGTCAAAGCGGCACAACTCGGCTGGGGACATCCGGCGACTTTGCTCTTCGACACCGGGCCTTCGTATGCGCAACCTTTGTCCATGGATGTCGCGCAACAGGCAACCTGGCTGGCGCGTATCGATCCGAAATATCTGCTGACTTATCCATCGAACCTCGCTGCACTGCTCGATCTGTATGAGCGCAACGAAGCGGCTGCGCCGCCTTCACTGCGCCAGGTGCGCACCATCGGCGAGACGCTGTATTCCGGGCTGCGCGAACGGTGCGCACAATTGGGCGGAATCGAAATTGTAGACATGTACAGCGCACAGGAAGTCGGACTCATCGCGCTGCAATGTCCGGTCAGCGGGCTATATCACGTGCAGAGCGAAAGTCTGATCGTGGAGGTGCTGGACGACGAAGGGCGGCAATGTGCACCGGGCGAAGTTGGGCGCGTGGTCATCACCGATCTGCACAACTTCGCCACACCGCTGATCCGCTACGAGATTCGCGACTATGCCGAGGCGGGGCCGGTCTGCCCATGTGGGCGCGGCCTGCCCACGCTGGCACGCATCATGGGGCGACGGCGCAATCTGGTCACGTTCCCGGATGGCCGCAAACACTGGCCGCTGGTGGGTGCGTATCACTATCGCGACATCGCCGACATCCGCCAGTACCAGGTGATACAGCACAGCCTGCATGATGTCGAGGTGCGGCTGGTAACCCCGGAGAAAATCAGTGCGGCACAGGAGATAAAGCTGACCGAACTGGTACATGCGGCGATCGGCCACCCATTTCCGTTGCGCTTCAGTTATTTCGGACAGGAACTCTCCGGCACGACGGGGGGAAAGTTCGAGGAGTTCATCTCGCTGGTGGTTTAAGACGGCTTCGTTGGCGGATGCTGCTGTGCCGGACTAAAGTCCGACACAGGAAATTCAGAGTTTGATGAAATGCTCGCGGTAGTGCTTCATCTCCGCGATGGACTCCTGAATGTCAGCCAGCGCTTCGTGCTTGCCGTGTTTCTTGATGCCGTTCGCCACTTCCGGTTTCCAGCGCTTCGCCAACTCCTTCAGGGTACTGACGTCGAGGTTGCGGTAGTGGAAATAGTCTTCCAGCTGCGGCATCCAGCGCGCGAGGAAACGGCGATCCTGGCAGATGGAATTGCCGCACATGGGCGAGGTCCTGGCCGGCACGTACTGCTTGAGAAATTCCAGCATTTGCGTTTGCACCTCCGCCTCGTCCAGAGCGGAGGCTTTGACCCGGCCGATAAGACCGGATTTGGCGTGGGTGGATTTGTTCCAGTCATCCATACCGTCGAGCACGCTGTCGGGTTGATAAACCACCAACACCGGTGCTTCGGCTATGGTTTCAAGATTGCCGTCGGTAACGATCAGCGCGACCTCGATGATACGGTCCGTATCCGGAAGAAGCCCGGTCATCTCCATGTCTATCCAGACAAGGTTGTTTTCGTTTTGTGCCATAATCCGTCGCGTTTTCCCCGATGAATGAGGTGTGCATTGTGGCACAGCGCACCCGTTTCCAGCCAGCCCATATATTTCATGAATACAGAAACCTTCAGCATCCTGTTCCTTGTTGTCCTGTTGACCAGCGTCGCAATCAAACTATGGCTGGCACAGCGGCAACTGCACCACGTCGCGGCGCACCGCGCCGAGGTGCCTGCCGCGTTCCGCGAGCAGATCGGCATCGCCGCCCATCACAAGGCCGCCGACTACACCTCCACCCTGACCCGATTCGGCATGTTGACGGCGCTGTTCGAAGTGCTGTTGCTGCTGGTCTTCACCCTCGGTGGCGGCATCCAGTGGCTGCATCAGGCGACAGCGGATTTCATTGCCCATCCGCTGCTGCAAGGCGCGGCGCTGATCGCCTGCGTACTGCTGTTGCAGACACTGCTGGAGATGCCGCTCGACCTGTATCGCACGTTCAACATCGAGGCGCGTTTTGGTTTCAACAAGATGACGCTACGGCTGTATGGCATTGATGCGCTGAAAAATCTGCTGCTGGGCGCGGCCATCGGCTTGCCGCTGCTGATGGGTGTGCTGTGGTTGATGGCGCAGATGGGCGATGCGTGGTGGTTGTATGTGTGGGGCGTGTGGGTACTGTTCAACCTGTTGCTGCTGTATCTGTATCCGACTTTCATTGCGCCGCTGTTCAACAAATTCGAGCCGCTAAAGGACGAGGCACAAAAAGCAAACATCGAAGCGCTCCTGACGCGCTGCGGTTTTGCCGCCAGCGGCCTGTTCGTGATGGACGGCAGCAAGCGCAGCGCACACGGCAACGCCTATTTCACCGGCTTCGGCAAAACCAAGCGCATCGTGTTCTTTGACACCCTGCTGCAACGCCTCACCCCGCGCGAGATCGACGCAGTGCTGGCGCACGAATTGGGACATTTCAAACGGCACCACGTGCTGCAACGCATCGTGCTCACCTTCGCCATCAGTCTCGGTTTCCTCTGGTTGCTGGCGCAATTGCTGCATGCCGCATGGTTCTATCAGGGGCTGGGCGTGCAAGCGCAAACGACAGCAACGGCGCTGTTGCTGTTCTTCATGGTGTTGCCGGTGTTCACTTTCCTGCTGCACCCGCTTGCTTCCGCCTGGTCACGCAAACATGAGTTCGAGGCGGATGAATATGCCGCACAGCAGACTGATGCGAACGATCTGGTCAGCGCGCTGGTCAAGCTGTATCAGGACAATGCCAAGACACTGACCCCGGATCCGTTGTACGCTACCTTCTACGAATCGCACCCGCCCGCACCGGTGCGCATCGCCCATCTGCAACAAACAGGAGAATCAAAATGAAAAATTATCTCTTCATGCTATTCCTTGTCGCCGGCACCACTGCAAACGCCGCTCCGTTCACCAACGGCAGCGCCGAAAATGGCCGGAAACTGTTTGCCCAATATGATTGCAGCAGTTGCCACGAAGGCAAAATGGGCGGCGACGGCAGCACCATCTTCACGCGCCCGAACCGCACCGTAAAAACGGCCGACAATCTCATTACCCAAATGGAGCGCTGCTCCGGTGCCATCGGCAAACAGCTCACCGCGCAGGAGAAACTGGATCTGGCGGCGCACCTAAACCAGACTTACTACCACTTCAAGTGAGACTGACATGGCGACCGTCTGCGATCTGACCCAACAGCACTGCAAAGCCTGCACAGCCGGCATGCCGCCGCTTACCGGAGATGAATCACGCGCACTGCTTGAACAGCTTGAGGGCTGGACATTGCACGACCAGAAGATCAGCAAGGCATTCCAGTTCAAGAACTATTACCAGACGATCGCCTTCGTCAACGCGGTGGCATGGATGACACACCGCGAAGACCATCATCCCGACATGACGGTCGGCTACAACACCTGCCGCATGGAATACACCACCCACGCCGTGGGCGGCTTGTCCGAAAACGATTTCATCTGCGCCGCAAAAGTGGATGCGCTGCTCAAATCTTGAACCCAAATCCCATAAACTTCCTCATCCCGGCCTGCGCCGGAATGACGACCTAATGGACAATCGGGTGTGAAACTAAAAGGGCAAGTCATCGCCGCCTTCGGTCGGCACTACCTGGCAGAGTTGCCCGGCGGGGAAATCATCGAGTGTGTGCCGCGCGGTAAAAAAAGCGTGGTCGCATGTGGCGATACGGTAGAAATCACCCGCACCGGCACCGACCAGGGC
>JBAZFV010000108.1:0-5520 GCA_041653255.1 Sideroxydans sp.
GATGGCAATCACCAGCAGGATATGAATAAACCCTCCCATCGTATAAGCAGAGACAAGGCCAAGAAGCCACAAGACAAGCATGACGACGGCAATTGTGTAGAGCATGGCGATCCCTTTCGTCGGCGCACGAGGGAATACCTTCATTGGCAACCTCTGCGCCTGAAGAATTATCTGCTGTGCTTCGCATATTCTCTGTGCGCTAACGAACCGGCCACCTGAATCAATACACGGGCGACACCCATACCCGATCGGACTGTACCGTTTATAGCGGCCAAATAGATCTTCAGCATTTGCGCGATATGTGTGAGAGCGAACAGTCTTTCCGCAGCCCAATCATCAATATGCGCCAGCCTGTACAAATTTTATCCGGTAATCCCGGCATCTTTATCAGTGCGGTGGTTAGCTTATCCCATTAATTCAATTGAAGAAATTCAACGATGAAGCCCATTCATAGAAGTATCACTCTATTAATTGCCGCGACACTGACCATGGCGCTCGTGGCGCAATTGACCTTCTGGACGTTTGGGCAGATTAATGATGATTCTGAATTGCGCAGACACACCCGCATTTTGCTGCAAAATTCCGAGGACCTGATTTCGAATCTGGCAGGTGCAGAGACCGCCCAGCGCGGATTCCTCCTGACCGGCAATGCCACTTTTCTGCAACCCTATCTGACAGTGCAAGGTGATACCGCGAAACTTTTGGCGTCACTGCAACAGATGAACCAAAGCAAGGCCGCCCGCCAGCATCTCGACACAGCGGCATCTTTGATCGAATCCAAACTGGCTGAGATGGCCAAAGTCGTCGACTTTAGCCAAAAGAATAATTTCAAGGCTGCCCTTTCCGTGATGAACACCGGCGAGGGTAAGAAACTGATGGATGCGATTCGTGTGGAGATTTCGGCTTTCCAGAAAGTACAGGAAGAACTGCGTTTACAGAACGAAGCCAGACTCAAAGCCAATTTGAGACAGCTGTTTTTCATACTCGTGGCAGCCAGCTTATTTACCTTGTTCTCCGCGCTCATTTTTGCCTTCGTGATTTACAGACAGGCGCAACAGAACATCAGAAACCAGGTTCACCTTAAAACACAGCGTGCACTTGCCCTTCAGGAAGATGCCAATATCAGGCTGCAGCGTGCTTATTTTGACTTGCAGGTCAGCGAGGAAAAACTCGGTGTGACGTTAAACTCCATCGGCGATGCGGTAATTGCCACCGACGCCCTGGGTAGAGTGACTTTCTTAAACCCGCAAGCCGGAGTGCTGACCGGCTGGACGCTGCAGGAAGCTGTGGGCCAGCCCATAGAGGCGATTTTTAACATCATCAGCCAACAGACCCGTCTCCCTGCCGCCATCCCCGTCAATGATGCGCTGGCACATGGCACGATCCAAGGTTTGACCAATCATGTTGTGCTGATCACCCGCAACGGTGGCGAACATGCCATCGCTGACAGCTGTGCCCCCATTCGTAGCGCCAACAGCGAGATCCTTGGTGCGGTGCTTGTATTTAGAGATGTCTCCAATGAGTATGCCGCACAGCAAGCCTTGGTCGACAGTAATGCCCTGACCCAGGCAATCCTGAATACGGTGGCCGATGGCATCGTCACCCTGCACGCAAGCAGCGGGGTCATCGAGACCATCAACCCGGCGGTGGAAGTCTTGTTCGGCTATACGGCGGATGAGCTCATCGGGCGCAAATTCGACCTGCTGATTCCCGGGCTGGATCAAACTTTACGCAATGAAATCTTTGATCCAAATCATATAGATAAAAATGTAACGACTCTTATCCAGAGAAATGAGATTGTGGGGCGACGCAATGACGGCAGTCGCTTCCCGCTGGAAATGACAATCAATCAAATATGGCTGGATGGAGAGCGCCACTTCGCCGGAATTCTGCACAATCTTACTGCGCGCCAGGCAGCAATGGAGAGTCAACTCGAATCTGGTGCATTGCAAAATGCGATCTTCAACAGCGAGAATTTCTCCAGTATCGCCACTGATGCCAAGGGGGTGATTCAGATATTCAACGTCGGTGCAGAGCGCATGCTGGGATATAGCGCCGCCGAGGTGATGGACAAGATTACCCCGGCCGACTTCTCGGATCCGGAGGAATTGGTGGCACGCGCTAAAGCACTCAGTGCAGAACTCGGCACGCCGATTGCACCGGGCTTTGAAGCCTTGGTATTCAAGGCTTCGCGTGGCATCGAGGACATTTACGAGCTGACATCTATCTGCAAGGATGGCAGCCGCTTACCGGTAGTCTTGTCGGTCACCGCGTTGCGCGACGCTCAAAACGAAATTATCGGCTACCTGCTGATCGGCACCGACAATACCGCGAGCAAGCAGGCGGAAGAGGCGCTACTCAAGGCGGGCGCGTTGCAGAAGGCGATCTTCGACAGTGCCAACTTCTCCAGCATCGCCACCGACGCGAAGGGCGTGATCCAGATTTTCAACGTCGGTGCAGAGCGCATGCTGGGCTACGCGGCAGCCGACGTGATGAACAAGATCACCCCGGCCGATCTTTCCGATCCGCAGGAAGTGATCGCGCGCGCCGAAGCGTTGAGCGCCGAGCTCAACACGAAGATCACGCCGGGCTTCGAGGCGCTGGTGTTCAAGGCCGCGCGCGGTATCGAGGACATTTACGAGCTGACCTACATCCGCAAAGGCGGCAGCCGCTTCCCGGCGGTGGTGTCGGTCACGGCGCTGCGCGATGCGCAGAATGACATCATTGGCTACCTGCTGATCGGCACCGACAACACCGCGCGCAAGCAAATCGAGGCAGAACAGAAGCTGCTCGATCAGCGGCTGCGCGATCAGCAGTTCTACACGCGATCACTGATCGAATCCAACATCGACGCGATCATGACCACCGATCCGTCCGGCATCATCACCGACGTCAACAAGCAGATGGAGGCGCTTACCGGCTCCACGCGCGACGAGCTGATAGGCTCGCCGTTCAAAAATAGCTTCACCGATCCGGAACGCGCCGAGTCGGGTATCAAAAAGGTATTGAGCGCAAAGAAAGTCACTGACTACGAACTCACCGCGCGCGCCAGGGACAACAAGCAAACGGTGGTATCCCTCAATGCGACCACCTTCTATGACCGGGACCGGAGGCTGCAGGGCGTGTTCGCCGCCGCGCGCGATGTCACCGAACGCAAACGTCTGGATATCGAGCTGGAGAGCGCCAAGTCTGTGGCGGAAAAAGCCAACCTCGCCAAATCTGAATTCCTTTCCAGCATGAGCCACGAGTTGCGCAGTCCGCTCAATGCCATCCTTGGTTTCGCCCAACTGATGGAATCAGATGCAGCCAAGGTCACGTCTTCACAAAAGGAAAGCATCACACAAATTTTGCAAGCCGGATGGCATCTGCTGAAGCTGATCAACGAGATCCTCGATCTCGCGAAGGTCGAGTCCGGGCAGGTTCCGCTGTCGCAGGAGCCGGTGTCGCTGGCCGAAGTCATGCTCGAATGCCAGAGCATGATCGAACCGCAGGCGCAACAGCGCGGCATCAAACTGACCTTCCCCCGGTTCGACATCCCGCAGTTTGTCCAGGCCGACCGGACCCGGTTGAAGCAGGTGCTGATCAACCTGCTTTCCAACGCGATCAAATACAACCGCGAGCAGGGAACGGTCGAGGTGAGCTGCACCGAGAGCACCCCGGAACGCATACGCATCAGCGTCAAAGACAGCGGCGCGGGACTGTCTCCGGAACAGTTGGCGCAGTTGTTCCAGGCGTTCAATCGTCTCGGACAGGAGGCCGGCAGCGTGGAAGGCACCGGCATCGGCCTGGTGGTGGCCAAGCAGCTGGTCGAACTGATGGGCGGCACCATCGGCATGGAAAGCAGCATCGGGGTGGGCAGCGTGTTCTGGTTCGAGCTTATTGCGGTTGCCGATCCACTCCTTGCCATGGAAGAAAGCCCGCTCATTGCGATGGAAGAAAGCCCACTCCTTGCGACGGAAGAAAGCCCAGCAGCAACGGTGGCCCAAGCGCAGGCGCCTCGCGTAGCGCGGCTACACAGCACCCTGCTCTATGTAGAGGACAAGCCGGCGAACATGAAACTGGTCGAGAAGCTCATCGCGCGCCACCCCGACATGAGTTTGTTGACTGCCATGAACGGGAATAGCGGCATCGAGATTGCTCGCGACAAGCAGCCGGATGTAATTCTGATGGACATCAATCTGCCCGACATTAACGGCTTCGAAGCCCTGAATATTCTGCGCGGAGACCCGGCCACAGTGCACATCCCCGTTATTGCCGTCAGTGCCAATGCGATGCCACTTGACATTGAGAGGGGCCGGAAAGCGGGATTCTTCCGCTATATAACCAAGCCGATTAAGGTGGATGAGTTCATGGGGGTACTGAATACGGCGCTGGAATTTGCGGATGAAAAATCCGATAAATGACGTAGGGTGGGCACGTTTTTTGTGCCCACGCGGAAGAACGGTGGGCACAAAAAACGTGCCCACCCTACATAAAAACAAATAAGGAGCTGCGATTCCCATGATAAGTTCATCCACTATCCTCAACACCAGCGTCCTGCTGCTCGCACCCTCGGGGGCGCGAGCCACCAGACTAATTCGCGCTTTAACGGAGGTCGGCCATGCCTGTTAGACGGAGGGTAAATTTTCCATGAAAACCACCCATAAAATCGTTGCTGCACTTGCTGGAACAGCCCTGCTGGTTGCGTCGTTGGTGGCCGTATCGTTCTGGGCTTTCAGTCAGGTCGAGCAAGCCGCCGAGATGCGGAAGCATAGCCGCGTTGTATTGAACCGCGCGGACGATTTGTTGTCCGCATTGAAGGATGCCGAGACCGGTCAGCGCGGCTATTTGCTGACCGGTGATGAGGCCTTTCTGCAACCGTATTTGGCGGTGCGCAATAATATCAGTGGCAAGCTGGAAGAATTGCGTCAACTTACCTTAACCCCTGCCGCCGATAAACACCTAAATGCACTGGGACCAATGGTGGATGCCAGACTGGCGCATATGTCGCAGGCCATTGAGTTGCGCCGCAAGCATGACGAGACTGCCGCAGTGGCGATGGTACGCAGTGGTCAGGGCAAGCAGTTGATGGATTCGATTCGTGCCGAAATGCGCAGCTTTATCCAGCTAGAGGAAGGCGTGCAGGCGCAGCGCGACGCAGAGTTCCAATCGAACATGCGCCTACTGTTCACCCTTCTCATCATCGCCAGCCTACTTACGCTGCTGTTAGCACTTCTCTTCATCTGGCTGGCCTATCGGGAAACACAGCAGCGGCTCAAGAATCTGGCTCATCTCGAAACACAGCATTTTCTCGAGATGCAGCAGGAGACGAATAAACAATTGCAGCAGGCCAACGTCACCTTGCAGGTCAGTGAGGAAAAGCTCGCCGTGACGCTCAACTCCATCGGCGATGCGGTGATGGCCACCGATGCCGAAGGGCGTGTGACGCTCCTGAACCCTCTTGCCGAACAGCTCACCGGCTGGACGCAGACGGAAGCCGCCGGCCGCCCGGTGGATGACATTTTTCACATCATCAATCAG
>JBAZFV010000109.1:0-5510 GCA_041653255.1 Sideroxydans sp.
CAGCGGTTATCTGTGCAAGGTGTTAGAGCGGGACGGTGTGATATTGGGCTATGCTGTGATGCTGCTGGCCGTGGATGAGGCCGAGTTGCTCGACATCGCCATTGCTGTTGCTCATCAGCGCCAGGGATGGGGACGCAAACTGTTGGGCGAGATGCTGGTGCTGGCAAAGCAGCATGAAATGCGGCGTGTAGTGCTTGAAGTGCGCGCGTTGAACGTGGCAGCGATTGCCCTGTATAACGAGTTTGGATTTACCGATATCGGCTTGCGTCGCGATTACTATGCGGCCGAAAATGGACGTGAGGATGCGATATTGATGGGATGCATGTTGTGAATATCCGCGATGAAGACGTATTGCGTGAACTGAACCTGTATCCGTTGTGGGTGCGGCGCGCCGCGCCTTTTGCGGATCTGGTTTCAACCCGACTTGCGTCCCGGCAATCTGCTGAACCTGTCGGACCGAAGTCCGATCCACAGGAGAAAGGTGATGAGCTTGCGGGGCGGACTTCAGTCCGACAGATTGCTCCGGACTGGGTGGCTCTCAAGCAGCAAGTGCGCGAGTGCAATGCCTGCACTTTGCGAGCCGGCTGCACGCAGACCGTATTCGGTATCGGTGACGAACACGCCGACTGGCTGTTTGTCGGCGAAGGGCCGGGGGCGGATGAAGATGCACAGGGCGAGCCCTTCGTGGGACAGGCGGGCAAGTTGCTCGACAACATGCTGGCGGCGATCAAATTAAAACGCGGCGATAACGTGTATATCGCCAATGTCGTTAAATGCCGCCCGCCCGCCAACCGCAACCCGGCGGCTGATGAAGTTGCCACCTGTTTGCCCTACCTGCAACAGCAGATTGCGCTGATTCAGCCAAAACTCATCGTCGCCCTCGGCAAGACTGCCGCGACAGCCTTGCTCGGGCGGGAGGCTACACTGGGTTCCATGCGCGGCGTGTTGCACGACTTTAAGCTGCCTGCGATGGGGCAGAGGGATGATCAAGGCCGGATGAGCGGTCAGTGTCCGTCCATCCCGCTCATCGTCACCTATCACCCTGCCTATTTGTTGCGCAGTCCGGCGGAAAAAGCCAAGGCCTGGCAAGACCTGTGTCTGGCGCGGGCAACCCTACAACTTTCAAGTAATGGAAATGCAGAATGAAACTACAAACGGACGCACTAAAAATACTGGTGGTGGAAGACAGTAAAGTGACAATCAAAGTGCTGACGGGTTATCTGGCCGGTATGGGTGTGGAAAATCCGCTGGTGGCGGGAACCGGCATGCAGGCACTCAGCATTTTTCGCCGCGAACATCCGGACATCGTATTGCTTGATGCGCGGTTGCCGGACATCGACGGTTTCGAGGTTGCGCGCAAGATACGCAAGATGGAGAAAGATGAGGAGTGGGCGGCCATCATCTTCCTGACGGCGATGAATAGTGACGAAGATCTGGCGCGCGGGATCACGGCCGGCGGTGACGACTATCTGGTGAAGCCGGTGAGCGAAACAGTGTTTCATGCCAAAGTGCGCGCCATGCAACGCCTGATCGAGATGCAGCGCAATCTGGTCGAGGTGACGTGCAAGCTGGATGCGGCGAATGCCGAACTGCAACGCTTGTCCACCACCGACAGCCTGACCGGAATCGCCAACCGCCGCGCGCTGGATAATTTCCTGTCGCGTGAATGGCGGCGTTGCCAGCGTGTGGAAAAACCGCTGTCGCTGGTGATGCTGGATATCGACTACTTCAAACTGTTCAACGACAAATATGGCCATCAGGCCGGGGACGATTGCCTGCAACAGGTGGCGGCGCTGATCGCCCGCGCCGCACCGCGTGCCAGCGATCTGGCGGCACGCTATGGCGGTGAAGAGTTTTCACTGGTGTTGGGTGAGTCGGATGCGGATGGTGCGCTGTGGATGGCCGAACGAGTGCGCCAGATGGTTGCCGATTTGAAAGTCCCGCATTACGCCACGGACAGCAAATTCGTCACGATCAGTTGTGGTGTGGTATCGGTGCTGCCGGACGATACGCGCTCAATCGAAACATTGATGCAGTCAGCCGATGCGGCGTTGTATCAGGCGAAGCGCGGTGGCCGCAACCGTGTCGTCGTCGGCGAATTCGGCAAGCAATAACGGCGACCGGCTCGTCTTCGAAGTTTCCACGCACTACCTTAAGCTTTGGTTGTGCACCCCACCATCGCCGGAAGTGGCAGGGGAAAACGCTTTAATTCCATGTTTGACCAACGCCACGGCTGAGCATAATCGGCACACCTCCCCCAGGCGGATGACATGGCCGAAGACAGCGATCTCGAAAAAACCGAATCACCCTCGCAGCGCAAGCTGGATAAATCGCGCGAGGACGGACAAGTTGCACGCTCGCGTGAGCTTTCCACCTTCATGGTGTTGCTGGCCGGCGGGGCCGGACTGTGGGTGATGGGTAATGCCCTCGGCCAAGGTTTGCTGCACATGCTGCATAAAGGTCTGACACTGGATCGGCAGCTCGCATTTCACACCGACCTGCTGTTGCCGCGTCTGAATGAATTGAGCAGTGAGGTGTTGCTGATTTTCCTGCCCTTCCTGTTTTTACTCCTGCTGGTCGCACTGTTTTCGCCATTGTTGATGAACGGCTGGCTGTTCTCGCTCAAACCCCTGCAACCCAATCTGGGTAAACTCAATCCGCTCAAAGGCATTGGCCGCATGTTCTCCAGCAACAGCCTGATGGAGCTGGCCAAGGCCATCGGCAAGTCCATCATCGTCGGGGGTATCGGTGCCTGGGTGGTGTGGCACAACCGCGAGGCGGTGCTGCAACTGGTGAGCGAGCCGGTGGCACACTCCATTCCGCACATGACAGATCTGATCTGGTGGAGTTTCGCCGCCATCATGCTGGGCATGCTGTTGATCGTGGCGATCGATGTGCCGTTCCAGTTGTACGAGCACAGCAAGAAATTAAAGATGACCAAGCAGGAGGTGAGGCAGGAGGCAAAAGAGACCGAGGGTGATCCGCAGGTCAAGGGACGCATCCGCAGCATGCAGCGAGAGATGGCCCGCCGCCGCATGATGTCTGCCATCCCCACGGCTGATGTGGTGGTGACCAATCCGACGCACTACGCGGTGGCGTTGAAGTACAGCGAAAACAAGATGCGTGCACCGGTCGTGGTGGCCAAGGGCTCGCACCTGCTCGCGGCAAGGATCAGGGAAATTGCCCAGCAGCACAACATACCCATCCTCGAAGCACCGCCGCTGGCGCGTGCGCTGCACAAACATTGCGATCTGGGCGCGGCCATTCCGGAGGCGCTTTACACCGCCGTGGCAGAAGTGCTGGCCTATGTCTATCAATTGCGCCGCCACAAACAGAAGGGGGGCGCCAAACCGGTGCTGCCGACTGCCTTGCCAGTGCCGCAGGAGCTTGACCCGGCAGCATGAGCGATTGTCTGCGGCCGGATGGCGCTGTGCCATAATCGCAGTTCGCGATACAAGGGAAATGCTCTCCAATGCGCCAGTTGTCTTGCCATCCTGTTTTGCGCGTGCTACTGCTGGTCTTCCTGTTGCTGGCGGGTACGGCTATGGCGCGCGAAGTGCGGGTTGGCGTGTACGAGAACCCGCCCAAGGTCTTCACCGCTGCCGGCGGCCAACCGTCAGGCATCCTGATCGAGCTGTTGCACGAGATCGCGTCACGCGAAGCGTGGCAACTGGTGTTTGTACGCTGTGAATGGCAGGCTTGTCTGGAGCAACTCGAATCGGGCAAGATCGATCTGATGCCGGATGTGGCGTATTCGGACAAACGCGACCAGCAATTCGATTTCCACCAGACGCCCGCGTTGTACAGTTGGTCGCAGATATACCGGCACAAGGACGTAACCATCACTTCCCCGCTTGATTTGCAAGACAAGCATATTCTGATGTTGCGCGGCGCGGTCCAGTTGACCAGCCTGCAGACGATGCTGCAGGCATTCGGTATCCGGGCCAAGGTGACGACGGCAGGTTCGATGGATGAGGTCTTCCGCCAGGTGCAGCGCGGGCAGGCGGATGCCGCTGTCGCCAATCATTATTTCGGCGATATTCATGCGGCTGAATATGATCTGATCGAGACACCGGTGGTTTTTAATCCGGCACGGCTGTTTTATGCCACGGCACACCAGCGCAATCCGGAACTGCTCGCTGCCATCGACCGCTATCTGATTGAATGGCGGCAATCTGCATCATCTCCCTATTTCACGATTCTCAAACGCTGGGGTGGCGATGTGCGGCAAGAGGCTCTCCCATCGTATTGGTGGGATGTGCTGCGCATCGGTGCGGCGGTACTGCTGGCGTTGATATTTTTTGTGTTGTTCCTGCGCTGGCAGGTCAGGAGCCGGACACGGCAACTGATCCAAAGCCGTGCCGACTTGCAGGCCACACTGGATACGCTTCCCGACGTGTTGTTCGAAGTCGGGCTGGACGGCTGCTTTTTCGACTATCACTCGGCGCACGACAATCAAACGCCGGTGCCGGTCGCCACCTTCATGGGCAAAACCATCGCCGAGGTCATGCCGCCCGATGTCACCGAGATCGCCATGGCGGCACTCAGCGAGGCGAATGAGCACGGTATAGCGCGCGGCATGATTTATACGCTCGACACACCACAAGGCAAACACTGGTTCGAGCTGGCGGTAGCGAAGAAAACCACGGCAGATGAGATGGCACCGCGCTTCATCGTGTTGACGCGCGACATCACCCGGCGTCATGCCACCGAAACACAACTGGCGCGCATGACCAAACTGTATGCCGCGTTGAGCCAGTGCAATCAGGCCATCGTGCGTTGTGCCGATGAAGCGGAACTGTTCCCGCAGGTGTGTCGCGATGTGGTGGAGCTCGGCGGCATGCGCATGGCATGGATTGGCATGCTGGATGCAGCGAGTGGCAAGGTGCATCCGGTTGCATCTTACGGCGCGGGAACCGGGTATCTGGAAGGCATCGATATTTCAATCGATGCCAATACAGCTCAGGGACGCGGCCCGACCGGCACCGCCATGCGCGAGGATTACCCGGTCTGGTGCCAGGATTTCCGGCATGACCCGGATACGGCAGCCTGGCACGAACGTGGTGTGCAATTTGGCTGGGCCGCTTCTGCCGCGCTGCCTTTGCAGTGCCAGGGCAGCGTTGTCGGTGTATTGAATTTGTACGCCGATACGGTGCAGGCGTTCGATGAAGCGGCACAGAACATTCTGGTCAAGATGGCGATGGACATCAGTTATGCACTGGATCGTTTTGCAGGTATGCGCGAACGCCAGCAGATGCAGGATTCACTGCGCCAGCTCTCGCTTGCGGTCGAGCAAAGCCCCAGTTCCATCGTCATCACTGATCTGGATGCCAAAATCGTGTATGTCAATGCCACCTTTACCCTGGCCACCGGCTATGCTCTGGGTGAAGTGGTGGGACAAAATCAGCGCATGCTTAGCGCCGGCAGGACGCCACGGGCGACCTACGACGACATGTGGGCGCATCTGGCACACGGCGAAAGATGGGAAGGCGAGCTAATCAACCGGCGCA
>JBAZFV010000110.1:0-5332 GCA_041653255.1 Sideroxydans sp.
ACTTTCTCGACCATTTTCCCTTTCTTGCAGCACAAGGTTTACGCGGTGGTTTCACTTACGGTGATGCGCAGACCGACGATGCGCGTCTGGTGCTGGAACTGGTGGCGGGCGCGCTGGCACACGGCGCGGTATGTGTGAACTATGCCCGACTTGATGCATGGAGCGAAGCAGAAGGCAAAGTGTGGGGCGCAACGGTTCGCGACGAGGTGAGTGGTGCCACCGTGTCGGTTACTGCACGGCAATGCGTGAATACCAGCGGGCAGTGGCTGGCGATGAGTGAAGCGGGGCGCAACTGGTGTCGCTTGAGTAAAGGCGTGCATCTGGTGTTGCCAGCGCTGCCGACGCACGAAGCCATTCTCCTCACGGCAAAATCAGATGGTCGCGTGTTCTTCATCATTCCCTGGTACGGGCGCACCCTGCTCGGCACCACCGACACCGATTATCACGGTGACGTGAACCGGGTTGAGGTAGATGATCGCGATATGGATTATCTGCTGGCCGCCGCCAATGATTATCTGCAACTGAAGTGGACACGGCAGGATGTCATCGCCGGCTACGCCGGCTTGCGCGTGATGAAGCAGAGTGACGCTGCGCATCCTTCCGCGGCCAGCCGTGATTGGGAAATCAAAACGGCCGCCAATGGTCTGCATCATTCTGTCGGCGGCAAGCTCACTTCGGCACGCGAGGATGCATCCGTGATTGTGGATATGGTGTGCGCGCAACTCGGCAGGATGGCCGCCTGCGCGTCCGGCGTATGCGACATGGCGTGGAAGCCACAACCGGATTTTACCGTGTGGTCGGCGGAGATGACTGCACACGCACGCATGCTCGACATCGATGGTGAGAGCGCACGATGGCTGCTGTGCCGGCATGGAGCGCGGGTCGCACAAGTGTTGCGCCTGGTTGAGCAAACACCGCAGTTGGCGGTGCGCATCGTGCCGGAGTTGCCTTTGATCGAAGCAGACCTGTTGTTTTGCGCGCAGGACGAGATGGTGTTGCATCTGTCCGATCTGTTGCGTCGCCGTTTGCCGCTGCTGATTCTGGCGCCCTTGGCGATTGGGGAAATTCGTCGTATGGCCGAATGCGTTGCTCCTGTGCTGGGATGGGATGCGGTCAGGATCGAGCAGGAAGTGGCGACCTGCCGCGCATGATTGTCGCCATCGCACTCGATCTGGGCACGACCACGATCAAGGCGGGGCTGTTGTCGCATAACGGCGTGCTTGATTCTGTCGTCACCCGGCCCGCTCCCGTAATCGTCGCGGACGGCGGGCATTATGAGAGTGACGCGCTCGCTTACGCAACGGCGGCGGAAGCTGTCCTGGCCGAATGCATGGCTGGGACCGATACGCGTCCGCCATTGGGATTGTGCAGCCAACGTTCATCATTCCTGCTGTGGGAGTGCGCCAGTGGGCTACCCGTTACGCCGCTCATCTCGTGGCAGGACGACAGAGGTGTGGCAAGTTGTGGGGACTTGCGTGCCAGCGAGCACAAGGTGCGCGAGCTCACCGGGCTGCCGCTGACACCTTATTATCTGGCACCAAAACTGCGGACGCTGCTGTGTGAGCACCCTTCTTGGCGTGAACGACTGTTGAGTGGCAAGTGGTTGCTGGGCACCTTGGATACTTTTCTCATTTGGCGCTGGACGGGCGGCCAATGCCATCAGGTTGATGCTTCGATGGCGGCGCGCACGCTGTTGATGGATATTCACCGCGGGCAATGGTCACCTTTGCTGTGCTCACTGTTCGATATTCCGCAACAGATTTTGCCGCGGATCACGCCTTCCGTCGGTCTCGATTTACCGCTGCGCAACGGACTGCTGTTGCAGGCCAGTGTGGGCGACCAGTCGGCGGCACTGCTGTCGACGATCGCAGAAGGGCAGGCGCAGGCACTGGTCAATCTGGGCACTGGCGGTTTCGTCGTGCGCTATCTGCCTGCAGCGCAGAGCGCGCCACAGGGCTACCTGCAAACGCTGGTGTGGCAGGACGCGACGCAACAGATGCACTACGCTGCCGAGGGCACGCTCAATTCCATCGCTGCCGCGCTGGCAGATTATCCGGTTTCGGCGTGCCGGGTCGAGGAATTGGCGAACGACGATATCTTCTGTCTGGCCGAACCCAGCGGGTTGGGCGCGCCGTTCTTTCGCGGCGATCTGGGCCTCATCTTTTCCGCGCCGGTCGAGCACTTGTCCAGGCAGCGCATTGGCGTGCTACTGCTGGAAGGCATCATCTTTCGTGTGGTGCTTATTCTGGAGGATTTTCGGCGCGAGTTTGATCTCAAACGTGCCTATCTTTCCGGCGGACTGGCGAATCTTCCCTGTCTGCAACAGGGAATCGCGCAATGCCTGCCATTTGCTACCCACCTGCTGGCGCAGACGGATGCCAGCCTCAACGGCACGGCACGGCTGGCGGCAGGAATCGCCCTCTCCGCTGGCGAGGATGCAGCAAAAATCGATACGGGCGCGCCGCTGCCAGGGTTGGCGGCAAAATATGTGCGCTGGAAGGTGTGGCTGGACGGCTTGTTGCGCGCCTGATCCCGTCGTGCGAGATACGTTTGACAGGGCGGGATGTCTCGCATAGAATGCGCGCCCTTCGCAGTCCGTTATCCATTTTTAGTTTTAGGAAATGCCATGAAAACATTTTCCGCCAAGTCGCATGAAGTCCAGCATGACTGGATTCTGGTTGATGCCGCCGACAAGGTTCTGGGCCGTCTGGCCAGCCGGATCGCATCTCGCCTGCGTGGCAAGCACAAAGCCATCTACACACCGCACGTCGATACCGGCGATTTCGTGGTGGTGGTCAATGCCGACAAGCTGCGCGTCACCGGCAACAAGGCACAGGACAAGATGTATTACCGCCACACCGGATATCCCGGCGGTATTTACGAAACCAATTTCACCAAGCTGCAGCAGCGTCACCCGCAGCGCGTGCTGCAAAAAGCCGTGCGCGGCATGTTGCCGAAAGGTCCGCTGGGCTACGCCATGTTGAGCAAACTCAAGGTGTACGGCGGTGCCACTCATCCGCACAGCGCGCAACAACCGAAACCTACTGATTTGTTGAAGGCTTAATCATGAGCGTAACTTATAACTACGGAACGGGTCGTCGCAAGAGCGCGGTCGCACGTGTGTTCATCAAGCCGGGCAAGGGCGAGATCGTCGTCAACGACAAGCCGTTGGATGTGTTCTTCTCTCGCGAGACAGGCCGCATGGTGGTGCGTCAGCCGCTGGAACTGACTGAGACGGCCGGCAAGTTTGACATCATGGTGAACGTATCCGGCGGCGGTGAATCCGGCCAGGCCGGTGCGGTGCGTCACGGCATCACCCGCGCGCTAATCGATTACGATGCCACGCTGAAGCCAACTCTGAGCCAGGCTGGTTTGGTGACCCGAGACGCACGCGAGGTCGAGCGTAAAAAAGTTGGTTTGCGCAAGGCGCGCCGCAGGAAACAATTCTCCAAGCGTTAAGTCTGTCCCGAGTTTATCGAGGGGCTCGTGGAGAGCCGGAAAGGCCGCCTTTGGGCGGCTTTTTCATTTATCATTTGCGCACTTACTAGGGAGCTAACGTGGTTAAAGTCGGCATCGTGGGCGGCACAGGATATACCGGAGTTGAATTACTCAGGTTGTTGGCGACGCATCCGCAGGTAGAGTTGCGGGTGATCACCTCGCGTGCCGATGCCGGTACACCGGTCAGCCAGATGTTCCCAAGTTTGCGCGGTTATGTCGGACTGGCCTTTACGCATCCCGATGAAGCGCATCTGGATCAGTGCGACGTGGTGTTCTTCGCCACACCTAATGGTATTGCCATGCAGCAAACCCGTGCCCTGCTCGAGGCCGGAGTCAAGGTTATCGATCTGGCGGCAGATTTCCGTATCAAGGATATTGCCGAGTGGGAGAAGTGGTATGGCATGAGCCACGCCTGTCCCGATCTGGTGGCAGAAGCGGTGTATGGTTTGCCCGAAGTTAATCGGGCACAGATCAAAGCGGCACGTCTGGTGGCGAATCCAGGGTGTTATCCGACGGCAGTGCAGCTGGGCTTCATTCCCTTGCTGGAAGCGGGGCTGGTCGATGCCAGCTCTTTGATTGCCGATGCAAAATCCGGTGTGTCTGGTGCGGGGCGCAAGGCGGAAGTGCAAACCTTGTTTGCGGAAGCGAGCGATAATTTCAAGGCTTACGGTGTGAGCGGCCATCGTCATCTGCCCGAGATCAGGCAAGGACTGACTCGCATCACGGGCAGCGAAATCGGCCTGACTTTCGTGCCACACCTGACTCCCATGGTCCGCGGCATCCATGCCACGCTTTACGCGCGCCTGAAAAAGGAGGCAGATCTGCAAACCTTGTTCGAGCAGCGTTATGCCGGTGAAACCTTCGTCGATGTGTTGCCGGCGGGTGGCATGCCGGAAACACGTTCGGTGCGAGGCTCGAATCATTGCCGTATCGCCGTTCATCGGCCGCAGGGTGGTGATACGGTGGTGGTGCTGTCGGTGATCGATAATCTGGTCAAAGGTGCAGCCGGACAGGCGATCCAGAATATGAACATCATGTGTGGGCTGGCTGAGGATAGTGGCCTGCACGTGCTTCCTTTGCTACCATGACCCGATGATCGCCGGTTTCAAGCGCCGTTTCAGTATTTCCGCACCGCGGCTCGCGGTGCGCCCGCACGTTCCGTGGTACGTGCGCTGGGCCATCACCTTACCCTTTCTGCTGGTCGTCAGCTTTCTGATCTGGTGGGCTTATGACGCCGGGATGGCGCTGGCCGGATTTCACCGTGGCGAAGCGGAGCAGGAGATTGCCATGTTGCGCGAGAAAGTGTCCCGGCTGGAAATAAAGAATGCAGAACAGAACAGGCAGCTTGCGGTACATGAACGTCAGGGACAGATGCAACTGGCGGCTGCAGACGAGGTGCAGGAGCAGGTTGCGGCCTTGCAGGAGGAGAATGGTCGTTTGCGCGAGGATCTTTCCTTTTTCCAGAGTTTGCCGCTGACAGCAGGGCGCGATGCCGAGCTGTCGATTCATAACGTCAAGCTGGAGCCGGGCAGCCTGCCGGGTGAATATCACTGCCGTATGCTGCTGGTGCAGGGTGTGCAGCGGCGTGGACGGGTGTTTCAGGGCGACTTGCAGATGGTGGTGAACGGCGAGCAGGGCGGGCAGAAAGTGGTGTTACAATTCCCTCCACCGAATTCCGCGGAAGTTGCCGCGCAACGCCTGAATTTCAAGTATTACCAGCGCGTCGAGCGCATCTTCCGTTTGCCTGAGGGGATGCAGGTCGACAGCGTGCAGATCAGGGTGTTCGAAAAGGGCATGCAGGAACCGAAGATCACGCAGACGGTACTGCTTTCAT
>JBAZFV010000111.1:0-5206 GCA_041653255.1 Sideroxydans sp.
CCCACCTATGCACGATCCGCGCATATTGCCGTGTGGACAGATGATGTGAGCTGCCGATGCGACTTTGGAATAGAAAATCCTCCGGTTTCAGATTCGCAGTAGCTATCCACTTGAGCAGCGCATCTCTGGTTTGTTCGGTGATTTCGAACTGCACCGGTCTTTGGGTCTTCTGTTGCATGACGGTTGCCCGTGATGCGACATGCTCGCCGTGGGATATGTCTCGTACTTTCAGTTTGACGAGATCGCATGCGCGAAGCTTGCTGTCGATGGCCAGATTGAACAGTGCGAGATTGCGGGGTTTACTGCTCAATTGCAGCCAGACTCTGATCGCCCAGATATCTCTCAACCTGAGCGGTGCTTTCTGGCCGGTCAGTTTCCCTTTGTTCCAGGGCTCACGATGTTGAATTCCGGTATTCGGTTCCATGATGATCTCCTTTTGAAGAAGGATCACCACTGTGCGCGCCTAGACGGATCGGAATCAAGATGGGATTGAATTCGAATGATTATCTGGCTGAGGGGAGTGAGGTATAGATACGGTCTATATATTCTTAGTAGTTGCCCGGTCGGGAATTTTGAAGCACGATGCCCATAGAATGTCGACTTCGAACTCAAGAACAGTCGTTTGCCGTCCAGGAGTACAGGGTTCGAGATCGGCCAGAATCGGTCGTTCGAATATATAGGCCTGTATAGGCCAAATGGCATATTGACCCCGCTGCAATGGAGGGATAGGTTGCGGCATTGCCTGTCCGGATAGCCACTTTCCATGAATATCAGTCCAAAGAAAAATTCGAAGCTGACCACTTTGGTCTGCGTATTCCAGACCAAACTGGACACGCATTCCACGGCAAACTGGACAGTCATTCCAGACCAAACTGGACACTGATTCCACGGCAAGTTGGACAGTGATTCCAGCGCAAACCGGACAGACGTAGCAAGACGCGGGATAACCGTGGCACCCTCGATGATTTTTATCGAGGAGCCACATGGCAAACAACAGGTTATCCATGCGCAAGATCACAGAAGCCCTGCGGCTGCATTACGAATGCGGTCGCACCCAACGAGAAATCTCCCGCGCCATTGGCGCATCGCCCACGACGGTTGGCGAATATCTGCGTCGTGCTAAAGCGGCGGGGCTTAGCTATCCACTGCCTGCCGAGTTGGACGAGTCTGCCGTTGAGCAGCGCTTGTTCCCGCCGCCTGTGCCGGTCGATGTCGTGCGTGCAGAGCCCGACTGGGTGATGGCGCACAACGAACTGCGCAAGAAGAGCGTCACCCTCGAACTGCTCTGGCAGGAATACAAATCCAACCACCCTGACGGCTACCGCTATAGTTGGTTCTGTGAGCACTACCGCCTGTGGGCGGGCAAACTCTCAGTGAGCATGCGTCAAACCCATACGCCTGGCGAGAAGCTGTTCGTTGATTATGCTGGGCAGACCATGCCGGTGATAGACGGCAGCAGTGGTGAGATCCGTCAGGCACAACTGTTCGTCGCCGTGCTGGGCGCCTCCAACTACACCTTCGCCGAAGCGACCTGGTCGCAACAACTGCCGGACTGGATCGGTTCCCATGTCCGATGCTTCGAGTTCATGGGCGGCGTGACCGAGATCCTCGTTCCTGACAACCTCAAGTCCGGCGTCAAACATCCGTCCTATTACGATCCCGAACTGAATCCGACCTACCGTGATCTGGCCGAGCACTACGGCATCACCGTACTGCCTGCGCGCAGTCGCAAACCCAAAGACAAAGCCAAGGTCGAGGGCGGTGTGCTGATCGTCGAGCGCTGGATACTGGCGCGGTTGCGCAACCAGCGCTTCTTCAGCCTAGCCGAGCTCAACCGTGCGATAGCGAGCTTGCTGGTCGATCTGAACGCACGCGCCTTCAAGAAACTGCCGGGGTGCCGTCTGAGCGCATTCCTTGAGATGGATCGTCCGGCACTACGCCCGTTGCCACTGAACCGTTACCAATACGCCGAGTGGAAGATGGCGCGGGTCGGTATCGACTACCACGTTGAAGTGACCGGTCATTACTACTCGGTGCCCTATCAGTTCGCCCGCCAGGAAGTGGATGTGCGCTATACCGAAACGACGGTGGAGGCATTCCATCGCGGTAAACGGATCGCGGCACATGCGCGCAGTACCTATAAAGGTCGGCACACCACGGTGGACGAACATATGACACCTGCGCATCAGCACGTGGCCGGCTGGAGCGCGAAGCGTCTGCTCGACTGGGCGCAGGGCATTGGCATTCAAACGCACTCCGTCGTGGAAACCATGCTGGGCAGTCGCAAACATCCGCAGCAAAGCTATCGCGCTTGTCTGGGGGTTTTAAGCATGGCTAAGGCATACGGCAACGCCAGACTGGAGGCCGCGTGTGACCGAGCCCTTCGACTGAACGCCACCAATTACCGCAGCATCAGCTCCATCCTGAAGAACGGGTTGGATCGGGTGGCTGAGACGAGTACGCAAACCAGCTTGCCGCTCACGCACAGCAATGTGCGCGGGCCTGAGTATTACCACTGACACGCCAATCAAACATAACCACCACCAAGGAGAATACTGATGCTGAACCATCCCACCCATCAACAATTGAACCAACTCCGTCTGTTCGGCATGGCGAATGCACTGGAGGAGCAAAGCCGCCTGCCTGATCTTGAACGGATGAGCTTCGAGGAACGACTTGGTTTGTTGGTCGAACGCGAGATCAGTGCGCGCGCCTCCACCCAGATGGCTGGACGCTTGCGCCGCGCCAAATTGAAACATGCGGCTACGCCGGAAGATGTGGACTACCGGACGGCGCGCGGTCTGGATCGCACCTTGTTCAATCGACTGCTGACTGGGGACTGGGTAACACAACACCAGAACGTACTGATCACGGGCCCCACCGGCGTCGGCAAGACTTGGCTGGCCTGCGCATTGGCCAACCATGCCTGTCGTCAGGGGCACTCATCGTTGTACTTGCGCGCACCGCGCATGATCGAGGAATTGACCATTGCTCATGGTGATGGACGGTATGTGAAATTCATGGCTCAACTCGCCAAGGTGGATGTTCTGCTGTTGGACGATTGGGGCTTGGCAGCGCTGACGGATTCAGCCAGACGCGACCTGTTGGAGATTGTGGATGACCGGCATGAGGCGCGCTCGACCATCGTGACCAGTCAATTGCCGCTGGCACATTGGCATGACGCTATTGGCGATTCGACATTGGCCGATGCAATTCTGGACAGACTGGTGCACAACGCGCATCAGATCGCACTCGACGGCGAGTCAATGAGAAAGAGAAAAACCAGTTTGACGAAACGCTCAGTTCAGGAGTAAAAAACAACCCCCGCGTCGCTACGCTCCGACTGTCCAGTTTGCTCTGGACTGCGTGTCCAAGTTCAGTGGAATACGCACTTTGGTCATTCTGGGAGAACATAATTTCACAGTTTTAGTAAAAATATAGGGGCAATATGAAACGAATCTCTTGGGTGACTTTTGGATGGCTGGCAATTATTGCAAGTGCACAAGCAGCAAGCTTTGATTGCGCAAAAGCAGCAACGAAAATCGAAAAGTTGATTTGTGTGAATCCGAATATTTCAGATTTGGATGATGAGTTAGACAGTGTTTATAAATTCATCCTAACTGGTAGCAGTTTCGGTAGTGAGCAACTGGTAATTGCGCAGCGCCATTGGCTAAAAAATACACGTAATAAGTGTCAGAATGAAGCATGCGTTATCCAAGCGTATTCAACCAGAATTCAAGAGATTAATGATCTACATCCCCTTGCAGATGGCAGTATTACTTGCGAAGAAATGGGAAAGTTTCCAGATATCATTTTTCAACAATTCATCGATTTGGGATCTGGGCATGGCTCCCCTACAGCTGTTGATTACGGCTGCCCAGAAAGTCTAGCTACCTTACCCTATGTCGCCAAACTACGAGCACTTGCGGAGATCATTCGCAGTGAAGATGGCCCGCAACTATGCACCGGCTCAATTATTCATGCGCACTGGAGGTATTACCATCTTGAATTGGCGCGAGCTGGATATGCACCAAATGGAATCGAGCGCGATTCAGATGTTTTGAAATATTTTGAACAGTGGTCTTGGGAAAGCCCATACAACAACAGGCTATATAAGGAATTTTTTTCAGAGTTCGATAAAGCACTGCCACTCCTTGCCAAACACTATCAGATGCGCTTTCATTTTTCCGTTGAGGAATCACGAACTCTAGCGCGTGAGGCACTTCTAATTATCGTGAATAGAGCTGCCGGAACATACCCGGCGAGCGAACTCAATGAGTTTCAGTCAAATATTGTTGATTTAGTTAAGAATGAAAATACAACGGTGCATGAAATACAAAAGGCACTCGCCAGTTATCCTCCTGAATCTATTTACAAGTATGAAGCCTATTACGCAGCGAAGGTAGGTTTGTATTTAGATAGACCAAAGTCAATAATTTCCGCGTTGATCGAATATGCGGGGAAGGAGTTGTATAACGATGCCCAATTGGATTTGGGTAATGAATCTGCACTTTTTGCCTCACTTGTGAATCGCAAGCATGTTGAGTTACTTCTCGATAACGGTGAACCAATTGACTATGAAAATAGTTTCGGCAAGACGGCCTTGTATTACGCAATACAATTTAATGACCGTGAGCTGGTAGCAACTCTATTGCGTAAAGGTGCCAACGTAAATCACACCTATAAATCAGCGATAGAGTTAAATCCAGATAATTATTCATGCGCTGCTGACACTTACATTAAGCACACAAAGCGGACTCCCCTAATGCATGCTGCACAAAATAGCGATGTCGAGATGATTAAGCTATTGCTAGAGAAAGGAGCACGTCTAAATGAAGTTGATGAGGTTGGATATTCCGCCTTTGATTACGCGATTTTGGGGGATAGACCTGAAAATGCGGCTTATCTAAAAGAGATTGGTGGCAAACTTGGTAATCCAATTTACCCCGCGGATGCCACAAACCAGCCTCTTCCCGTTAGTGTGCCATCCTCGTATTCAAGTACGCCTGCTGATGGATACATAAACAAATTAGCAATTTCCCCTCAAAGACCAGGCATCCTAGTGGCATCGGTAATTCCATACGACAAGCTCGTTCCTGATGAAAGTCACGGCTTATACATATTCTCGATCTCAAACCCTAGTCAACCTCAGTCTTTAGCTCATTTCCCATTAGTTAAACCGTCTGATTTTGCTCTTAGTCCAGAC
>JBAZFV010000112.1:0-5133 GCA_041653255.1 Sideroxydans sp.
ATCTACGGTTTCGCCAACGACATCATCAGCCGCGTCAACACACCTGGAATGCGTGCACGCATCGAACAGCTGGTGCTGGACCGTTTGCCGCAGGGCGAATTGATCAAGGAGCTGTTATGAAACTGCTCGACAAACTTATGCATCACGACGATCTGCAGGCGCAATTCTGGCGCACGGATTTTCCGATTCTCAAGACCCGGGTTCACGGCAAACCGCTGGTGTATCTGGATAACGCGGCCACCACGCAGAAACCGCAAGCGGTGATCGACACCGAGCGCGACTACTACGCCAACTACAACGCCAACGTGCACAGAGGCGTGCATACGCTGAGCCAGCGTGCCACGGAAGCCTACGAGGCAGCGCGCGTCAAGGTGCAGCAACTACTCAATGCGGCCGACAGTAGCGAGATCATTTTCGTGCGCGGCACCACCGAGGCGATCAATCTGGTTGCTCAAAGCTACGGCCGTAGCCGCTTGCAGAATGGCGACGAGATAATACTGAGCGAGATGGAACACCACTCCAATATCGTGCCGTGGCAGATGCTGTGCCAGCAAACTGGTGCGCGCCTACGCATCATCCCGATTAACGATGATGGCGAGCTGTGCATGGATGTGTACGAAGGTCTGCTGAATGAGCACACGCGGCTAGTGGCGGTGACGCATGTTTCCAACGCGTTGGGCACCATCAACCCGGCCAACTCCATCATCGCGTTGGCGCATCTGCGCGGCGTGCCGGTATTACTCGACGGTGCGCAGGCAGTTGCCCACCTGCCGGTAGATGTGCAGGCCCTGGGTTGCGACTTCTATGCATTTTCCGCGCACAAACTGTACGGCCCCACCGGCGTCGGCGTGCTTTACGGCAAGGCCGCTTTACTCGAAGGCATGCCGCCCTACCAAGGCGGCGGCGACATGATCCGTTCCGTGAGTTTTGCGGAAACCACCTACAACGTGCTGCCGTATAAATTCGAGGCGGGCACGCCCAACATTGCCGGGGTCGTCGGGCTAGGCGTCGCCATCGACTATGTGAACACGCTCGGTTGGGCTGCGCTGATCAAACACGAGCACGCGCTGCTCGAATATGCCACACAGATGGCAGGCCAAATTTCTGGCTTGCGCATCATAGGCAACGCGCAGGAAAAGATCGGCGTGCTCTCGTTCGTTTTGGACGGTATCCACCCGCACGACATTGGCACCATACTCGACGACGGGGGCGTGGCCATCCGCAGCGGCCACCATTGCACCATGCCTCTCATGCAACGCTTCGGCGTACCGGCCACGGCACGCGCCTCGTTTGCGCTGTACAACACACGGCAGGAAGTGGATGTACTGATCGCCGCGATCCACAAGGCGAAGGAGGTGTTCAAGCGATGAACGACCTACGCGAACTGTATCAGGACACCTTGCTTGACCATTACCGCCAACCACGCAACGCTGGCCGCATGGCCGATGCCAACCGCACGGCCGAGGGCTTCAACCCCCTTTGCGGCGACAAGGTGAAGCTGTATCTGAAAGTGGAAGACGACGTGATCATGGATGCACGCTTCGAAGGTTCCGGCTGCGCCATCGCCACCGCCTCCGCATCGCTTATGACGGAAGGCATCAAGGGCAAACGCCGCGAGGAGGCGCTACGCCTGTTGAACGTGATCCACGGCATGGTGACCGCTGGCAAAAATGCGGACGATATCGGCAAGCTGGTGGTGCTAGCCGGCGTACACGAGTTTCCGCAGCGCGTGAAATGCGCAACCTTGGCATGGCACACCTTGAAAGCGGCGCTGGAAAATATCGAAACGCCAGTGACCACGGAATAATTGTATGAGGTGACCCATGATCAACCCCGACCCCATTGACCTACAACTGTCCGCTCCAACTGGGCTACGCGAGCGCCTCGTCAAAGCTTTGCGCACGATCTTCGATCCCGAGATTCCCGTGAACATCTACGACCTCGGCCTGATTTACGCTCTGAACATTTCGCCCAATGGCGATGTGAATGTGCGTATGACGTTGACTGCGGCAAACTGCCCCGTGGCACAAGGATTCCCTGAGCATGTGCAGGAAGTGTTGTTGCTGGTGGAAGGTGTGAACGATGTCACTGTCGAACTGGTGTGGGAACCGCCATGGAGCCGCGACAAAATGTCAGAAGCAGCACGCCTGCAACTTGGCATGTTTTAAGTGAGCAGGTAATTTTTGGATGAAAGGACACACGATGGCTTGCTGGCTGGATGTGGCAAACACGGAAGAGTTGGCATCAGGCATGCGTCGCGTGGTCGATGCAGACGGTGTCGCGGTGGCGGTGTTCAATCTCGACGGCGACTACTTCGCCGTCTGCGATGCCTGCCCGCATGACGGAGGAGAATTATCCAGTGGCGTACTCGAAGGCGACGTGATCGTTTGCCCGCGCCACGGCGCACGTTTCTCGATCAAGTCAGGCGCAGTGTTGGGTCCCCCCGCATACGAGGATTTGCGCACATACCCAGTGCGGATTGCCGGTGGCATGGTTCAAATTGAATTTGAAGGATCTTGATGCCCATTTAATGAATTGCAACCGAAAGGAGAAGATCATGAAAATCGGAATCTTAGGGTCGGGTGACGTGGCCAAAGTACTGGCAGGTGGATTTCTAAAACACGGTCATGAGGTGATGCTAGGTACTCGTGTACCAGCCAAGCTTGGTGAGTGGGCAGGAAACAATCCCAACGGGCGAATCTCCACTTTTTCTGATGCGGCGAAGTTCGGCGAGCTGATCGTATTGGCAGTTAAAGGCACGGCTGCGATGGATGTACTGCGCCTTGCGGGAGCTGAGAACTTCGCTGGGAAACCGGTCATCGATGTAACGAATCCCATTGCTGATGCGCCTCCCGTCAATGGTGTATTGAAGTATTACACCAGTCTCGAAGAGTCACAAATGGAACGCTTGCAAAAAGAGTTTGCCAAAGCGCGCTTTGTCAAAGCATTCAATTCAGTCGGCAATGCCTACATGGTGAATCCGCAATTCAAGGGTGGAAAACCAACCATGTTTACCTGCGGCAACGACGAAGCGGCAAAGAAGATCGTTAGCGGAATCCTTGACCAGTTCGGATGGGAAACAGCGGACATGGGTAAAGCGGAAGCCGCTCGCGCCATCGAACCCTTATGCATGCTTTGGTGTATACCCGGCTTTTTGCGTAACGATTGGGTTCACGCTTTCAAGCTGCTGACTTAGTCGGCAAGCCGAGTGAGCACACCTATCAAGTGAGGCCATCATGAGCGACATCTGCGACTTATCCAATAGAAAATGCAAACCCTGCGAAGGTGGCATGCCGCCACTGCCTCAGGATGAGATCGACAAGCTATTGAAACAACTCAACGGCTGGGTGCAGCATGATATGGCAATCGGCAAACTCTTTGAGTTCAAGAACTATTACCAGACCATGGCATTTGTAAACTCGGTGGCCTGGCTATCTCATCAGGAGAATCACCATCCCGACCTGAGCGTTGGATACAACCGTTGCTATGTTAATTATTCCACTCATGCGGTCAACGGGTTGTCGGAAAACGATTTCATCTGTGCTGCAAAAGTAGATCGTCTGTTTCACCTGTGAAATCGACCTTGCTGGGAAGCTGGAAAAACTAATGGAAGCGGGATGTGCTCACAGTCGGAAGGTTTAGCCATGAACATTCAATATGACAAAAATGAAGTGATTGCAGCCGCTCGGTATATTGTGAAAAACAAGCCCAGCGCCAGTGTTTCGTCAGAGATTCCTCATACAGATCGAGGCTTTCAGCCGGAACGCGGACATGTGGATGCCATCCTGAAAAATATGCGCTCGCTCGCAAAAGAGAATGAAAAGGTGTATCTGGCTACTCAACAATCACTGGCTGCTGGAAATTCGAATGTTGATCAGCTTTGGAGCAAATGGGTTGAAGTGCTCGGGGTTGGTGGATATTGGATCATTGCCAACATTGAGGAAGATACGATCCAATTTGCAATCGCAGTATCGCCGTGGTTTGGTTCCCCCATGAATATCCACGAAGAAATATAACTTTCCGATTACACAACAAGTCTGGTGGTTCTCCTGGAATCAAGATCGCAACCTTCGTCCCAAGTGTTGAGACCTTCCTCAGCAACCTAGGGAGCTATGAATTCGCGGAAAAGAACTTAGAATGATTCCAGTCCGTGCATATGTGGTGATACAGACCGAGCTCGGTGGGTAGCATCTTCTGGAAGTTCAGGAGGACGCCCCTTTGCTGAGCAACTGCTAGACCTCTACATCATGGTTCCGAACGAGCGATCCGTCGTGTGCGGTGGCATCGGTAATCCGGCGATACGACTAGCCTGACCGACAGGTCCATGCGGGAACAGTTGATAAAGATACCCGCGTCCGTTCACTTCACCGAACTTCAACTCCAGATCGTGTAATACCTCCCGGGCTGGATCATTATTGCCGCGCGCACGGAAGCGTTCGCGCAGGTAGTAGATAATCTTCCAGTGATCCTCGGTCAGTTCGATACCTTCGAGTTGTGCTTCCCGATTGGCAAAGAGTGGCGACCATGAATCCAGTTCGATCATGTTGCCTTCCGGGTCGTTTTCGAAACGGGCAGGGTCTTGAATGGATTTATTAATGTCGAGCATGATGATTCCTCCTACTGACTTGGATGTTCAGTGCATTTCATCCGTCTGAACATCATCAAACTCTTGATGAAAATTATCAACTATAGGTGCGTCAGGGTCATTGTTGTAGCCAGCTAGCGAAACTTCACAGGGAAGTCGATATGCCGACATTAGACGGCAGATGTTCAGCCAACCAGGTGGTCAACCTGGACCTGCCGCAAAAACGCGACAGGCCGGTTTCCTTGAGCGTTGAGTATCCGCTATTGAGATATCTTTATATCTCTAATAAGTTAGCAAGCGACGGTCGATCACCATTAAGCTCCTAGTTTTGAACGTCCGCTGTCAGGAGTGAAGCGGACGACCTTTCAGAACATTCAATCAGCCTTCTCAGCAATTCTCCACCGTCTCTTATGGCCGAGGAGGAGACGCTGAACACCCCGTGTTTATTGACCCCGACAGACTATATTCCCAGAGCATCAATAAATTTGGCGGGTAAAGCGTACTCCGACAGACTTTGCGCCAGTTTTGCTAATTTTCGGGGTTTTAAA
>JBAZFV010000113.1:0-5116 GCA_041653255.1 Sideroxydans sp.
TCTTTCTGGTGGGCCCAATCGACGACCATGTGGCGAATCTGGTAGTGGCACAGTTGTTGTTTCTTGAGTCGGAGAATCCGGACAAGGATGTTCATCTGTACATCAACTCACCCGGAGGCTCTATTTCGGCGGGCATGGCAATCTATGACACCATGCAGTTCGTCAAACCACAGGTATCCACCCTGTGTATCGGTATGGCAGCTTCAATGGGGGCTTTTTTGTTGCAGGCGGGGGAGAAGGGTAAACGCTTTGCCTTGCCAAACTCTACGGTAATGATTCACCAGCCGTTGGGCGGCTTTCAGGGGCAGGCAACTGACATTGAGATCCATGCCAAGTACATATTAAGTCTGCGCGAGCGGCTGTACACGCTAATGGCGCATCATACGGGGCATAGCGTAGAACAGATTGCACGCGACAGCGAGCGCGATAATTTTCTGACTGCATCAGAGGCGCTGGAATACGGCATGATCGACCAGGTGCTGGATAAACGGATTTGATCCGGATAAACGAAAGCTTCGGGAAGGAGGCGTGATATGACCACGGAAATCAACAAAGGCGACAAGCTGCTGTATTGTTCGTTCTGCGGCAAAAGCCAGCACGAGGTGCGCAAGCTGATTGCCGGGCCGTCGGTATTCGTTTGTGACGAGTGTGTCGCGCTATGCAATGACATCATTCGTGAAGAGACACTGGGGACGATCGATGGTGCAAAGTCGGATAAAAATGACCTGCCCACCCCGCATGAGATATGCGAGCGCCTGGACGAATACGTTATCGGGCAACGCCAGGCAAAGAAGATTCTTGCGGTTGCAGTCTATAACCACTACAAGCGCCTGAAGCACAAAAACGACGATGGTGTCGAGCTGGCCAAGAGTAATATTCTATTGGTTGGTCCGACCGGCTCGGGCAAAACCTTGCTGGCGCAGACTCTTGCCCGCTTGCTGAATGTGCCGTTCGTCATGGCTGATGCGACCACCCTGACCGAGGCAGGCTATGTCGGGGAAGATGTCGAAAACATCATCCAGAAGTTGCTGCAGGCCTGCGACTACGATGTCGAACGGGCGCAGCGCGGCATCGTGTATGTCGATGAGATCGATAAAATTTCACGCAAGTCCGATAACCCTTCAATCACGCGCGACGTTTCCGGCGAGGGCGTGCAACAGGCATTGCTGAAACTGATCGAGGGAACCAAGGCTTCCATTCCGCCCCAAGGCGGGCGCAAGCATCCGAATACCGATTTTCTGCAGGTCGATACCACCAACATCCTGTTCATCTGTGGCGGTGCATTCGACGGCCTGGAAAAAGTGATACGCAATCGTTCGGAAAAGGCAGGAATCGGTTTTTCTGCCAATCTGGCCAAGCGGGATGATGGCAAGGATGTGGGCAAGGTATTGCGCGAGGTGGAACCGGAAGATCTGATCAAGTTCGGCTTGATTCCGGAATTCGTCGGTCGTTTGCCCGTGGTGGCGACATTGGAAGGGCTGGATGAAGCTGCTCTGGTGCAGATTCTGACTGAGCCGACCAATGCCTTGACCAAGCAATATAAGAAATTACTGGCGATGGAAGGGGTAGAACTCGAATTTACCGACCATGTATTGAACGTCATTGCCAAAAAAGCGCTGGCACGCAAGACTGGTGCACGCGGCCTGCGCTCGATTCTGGAGCAGGCGTTACTGGATACCATGTTCGATTTGCCTTCCACCGACAAGGTGGAAAAGGTCGTGCTGGACGAGAATGGCGCCGGCGAAATCGCACCGGTCATCATGTACGCCGACACTTCCAAAGTGGCTTGAACAGGGTCGGGGCTTGAAATCTATCTTCTTGCCCCCACCTCGAACAGGACACTAACTCAAATACAAATACCATGACCGAATCTAATTCCAACCCTGATTCTGCGGAGTTGTTTCCGCTATTGCCCCTGCGCGATGTTGTGGTCTTTCCGCACATGGTCATCCCCCTGTTGTCGGGCGTGTGAAATCGATCAAGGCGCTGGAAGCCGCGATGGAGGCGGGGAAGAGTATCGTTTTGGTTGCACAAAAATCGGCTGCCAAGGATGAGCCGGCGACTGAAGATATTTATCGCATCGGCAGCATCGCCAATATTCTGCAGATGCTCAAGTTGCCTGACGGCACGGTCAAGGTGCTGGTGGAGGGTACCCAGCGCGCCAAGGTGATACGCGTGCTGGATGACAAGTCGCATCTGGATGCCGAGATTGAAGCGGTTCCGGCTGACGAACATCCCGACAGCGAGGCGGAAGCTATGCGTCGTGCGCTGATCAACCAATTCGATCAGTACGTAAAATTAAACAAGAAAATCCCGCCGGAAATCCTGACTTCATTGGCTGGTATTGATGATGCCGGACGGCTGGCGGATACCATTGCCGCCCACCTTCCTCTCAAGCTGGAGCAAAAGCAGGAAGTGCTGGAGATATTCGATGTGCGCAAACGGCTTGAGCATCTGCTTGGCCTGCTTGAAGCAGAGCTGGACATTATGCAGGTGGAAAAGCGCATTCGTGGCCGCGTCAAACGGCAGATGGAAAAGAGCCAGCGCGAGTATTACCTGAACGAACAAGTCAAAGCCATCCAGAAAGAGTTGGGTGAGGGTGAAGACGGCGCCGACATCGAAGAGGTCGAGAAAAAGATCAAGGCGGCGCATATGCCAAAGGAGGCGCGCGCCAAGGCGGAAGCAGAACTTAAGAAACTGCGCCTGATGTCACCGATGTCAGCCGAGGCGACGGTGGTGCGCAATTACATCGACGTTTTGATCGGTTTGCCGTGGAAGAAGAAAACAAAAATTGATACCGATCTGAAGCATGCGGAAGAGGTTTTAGAGGCGGATCACTATGGCCTCGAAAAAGTTAAAGAGCGCATCGTCGAGTATCTGGCGGTGCAGCAGCGCGTGGAAAAAATGAAGGCGCCCATTCTCTGCCTGGTTGGCCCGCCCGGTGTCGGCAAGACATCGCTGGGACAGTCCATCGCGCGGGCCACGAATCGCAAATTCGTTCGCATGTCGCTGGGCGGCGTGCGCGATGAATCGGAGATTCGCGGGCATCGCCGTACCTACATCGGCTCGATGCCGGGCAAGATTCTGCTGAACATGAGCAAGACCGGGGTCAAAAATCCCCTGTTCTTGCTGGACGAAGTGGACAAAATGGGGATGGATTTCCGGGGTGATCCATCTTCGGCATTGCTGGAGGTGCTGGATCCTGAGCAGAACCATACTTTCGTCGATCACTATGTCGAGGTCGAGTACGACTTGTCAGATGTGATGTTTGTCGCCACTTCCAACAGCATGAATATTCCCGCCCCGTTACTGGACAGGATGGAAGTGATCCACGTATCGAGCTATACCGAAGATGAAAAGGTCAACATTGCAATCCGCTATTTATTGCCAAAGGCGATCAAAAACAACGGACTCAAACCGGAAGAGGTGAACATCTCCGAAAGTGCGATTCGCGACATCCTGCGTTACTACACGCGGGAAGCGGGTGTGCGAGGTCTGGAGCGTGAAATCTCAAAAATCTGCCGCAAGATCGTGAAGGCGCTGTTGACCAAGGATCAGGTGCGCAAAGTAACGGTCAGCGCGCGCAATCTGGATAAATATCTCGGGGTGCGCCGCTACAGCTATGGCATTGCCGAAAAGAACAACCAAGTCGGACAGGTCACCGGACTGGCATGGACGGAGGTGGGCGGTGAGCTGCTGACAATCGAAACTGCGGTGCTTCCCGGTAAAGGTAAAACAACGACGACCGGCACACTGGGCGAGGTGATGCAGGAATCGATTCAGGCGGCGCTCAGCGTCGTGCGTCGTCGTGCCCGTTCTCTGGGTATTCCAGAAAATTTCTATGAGAAGAACGACCTGCACATCCACCTTCCAGAAGGTGCGACACCCAAGGATGGCCCCAGTGCCGGCGCCGGTATTTGCACTGCCATGGTGTCGGCATTGACCGGAATCCCGGTGCGTGCTGACGTAGCGATGACCGGTGAGATCACCTTGCGTGGCGAGATACTACCAATCGGCGGGCTCAAGGAGAAACTGTTGGCTGCGCAACGAGGTGGCATTAAAGTTGTGCTGATCCCGGATGAGAACGTCAAGGATCTGGTTGAGATTCCGGATAACGTCAAAAACAAGCTCGACATCCATCCGGTCAAATGGATCGAGCAGGTATTGGATCTGGCACTGGAACGCAAGCCAGAACCATTGCCGGAGGCAACGACACCTATTACTCCTCCTGACGCGGTTACAGAATCGTCCCCGGCTATCGCGGTCAAACACTGATTGAAATATAGATACCCAAGATTCCCGGTGGCTTGTTCTCCGGGTGAGGGTGGTATTTTTTCAGTACCTTCCCCCAGTTTTTTGTGATTCGTCGTTGGCAAAAATGAAAGTTTCTGTATAATGCGCCGCTTTCCAAGGGTGCTTAGCTCAGCTGGTAGAGCACCGCCCTTACAAGGCGATTGTCGGCGGTTCGAACCCGCCAGCACCCACCAGAACAGTAGTTGAAAAGTCTTATGGAGTGGTAGTTCAGTTGGTTAGAATACCGGCCTGTCACGCCGGGGGTCGCGGGTTCGAGTCCCGTCCACTCCGCCAAATATGCAATAAAAAACGCCACTTTTGTGGCGTTTTTTATTGGTGCTATTCCTCTCTGCCCAGGTTGGTAATTCTTTGGCCGATGGTTCTTCTATAGTGATTTCAGGATTACGCCAATACCAGGGAGTCTTGATTTCGTGCCTTCATGCAACGTTTGCCATCACTAAACCTGAATTCTGATTCAGGACACGCGTTCTGGTACTTGGAAATAAGGAAATACCAACTGATACAATCGGGCTGGCGAATGATGGACGGGGTGCTTTTGGTTTTGGCAACATCCTTACTGCCGTCGATGCTAGCAATGTAGCGGGACCATGTACACCCACATCCATCAGAGGGGATCAATGAAGCACTTTGGCATTGAACGACAGGCGCTAGCGGTTGCCTTGATTCCGGTACTGATTCTGGCGGTATTGGTGGAGAGTGCTTTCCTGTATGCGTATTCTGATGAACGTGAACAGTGATTCTGCTCGAACGTGAACGCCGGAACGGCGTGTTGTGCTGGTGTTTGGTTTTTACTTCAAGTGTT
>JBAZFV010000114.1:0-5104 GCA_041653255.1 Sideroxydans sp.
TAGATGAGCAGCGAGCGCGCCGATTCCGCAGATATGCCGCGCGCACGCAGATAGAACAGGCTGTCGTCATCCAGTTGACCAACAGTGGCACCGTGAGTGCATTTCACATCGTCGGCGAAAATCTCCAGCTGCGGTTTGGTGTCCACTTCGGACTGGCGCGACAGCAGTAGATTGCGGTTGGATTGGTACGCATCCGTTTTCACGGCATGGGGATGCACCAGCACCTTGCCGTTGAACACGCCGTGGGACTCGTCATCCAGAATTCCCCGGTAATACTCACGGCTGGTGCATGCTGGCGCGAAATGGTCGATGCGGGTGTGATGATCCGCGTGCTGTTTGCCTTGCAACAGGTACAGTCCGTCGAATGTGCACACGCCGTCCTTGCCGTTCAAATGCGAGCTGATGTCGTTGCGCGCAAGACGTGCGCCCAGCGCAAACGATTGCGACGCGAAGTGGCTGTGCGCCGCCTGCTCCGCGCGGATCGCGGCGATATGCAAGGCGGCGCTGCCTTCCTGCTGCAGCTTGCAGTGCTGTAAATCGGCACCGTCGGCTAGGTCGATCTGGGTCACCGCATCGGTGAAATTGTGCGCGTCCAGCATGCCGCAATAATTTTCGATGACGGTGGCGCGCGCGCCCGCACCGAGCCGGATGATGTTGCGCGGATAGATCGCCGTGCCGTGGCCGCTGGCGATGAACAACAGGTATACCGGCTTGTCCAGCATCACGCCGGCTTCCAGTTTCAGCACCGCGCCGTCAGTCATCAATGCCGTGTTGAGCGCTGCGAAGGTGCTGCTTTCTTGCCCCTGGTCAAACAATGCCTGCGGCAAGTCGGCCCCAGAATCCAATACCTTTGCCAGACTTTCCAGCGTCAACCCGCGCGGCAAATCGTCCAGCGCCGACAACGCGTTGGAATAGTGCCCGTTCACGAACACCATCAGATGGATGTTTCCCAGCGCCAGTGCCCACGCAAACAGCGCTGCTTCGGATGAGGGTTCGGGCGGAATGTTGTCGGGTGCCAGCGAAGTGCGCTTGGCCACTGCCGCCATATCGGTATATTTCCATTCCTCGTCGCGCCGCGTGGGTAAGCCTTGCACCATATAACGCCCGAATGCGATGCGCCGTGCCCGCATCACCCACGGCACGTCATGGCCCGCCAGATACTGCGGCACCTGTTCCAGCGCCAGTTTTTCCCAGGATTCGATTTGCGCGTTCATCGCAGCTCCCTACAAAACTTGTAGCACTTCGTTTTCCGATTCCACCCAGCCGTAGCCGTATTTCTCCAGATCGTTGGCCAATGCCGCGCCACCGGATTTGACGATGCGGCCCTGCGATAACACGTGCACCACATCCGGCACGATGTAACTCAGCAGGCGCTGGTAATGGGTGACGAGCACGATGGCGCGCTCGGGGCTGCGCATGCTGTTCACGCCGTCCGCCACCATCTTGAGGGCATCGATATCGAGTCCGGAATCGGTCTCGTCGAGTATCGCCAGACGAGGTTCCAGCAGGGCGAGTTGCAGAATCTCATTGCGTTTTTTTTCGCCGCCAGAGAATCCCTCGTTCACTGCGCGCGGCAACAGCTTGTCGTCCATGCCTAGCAGTTTCATCTTGTCGCGTACCAGACTCAGGAAGTCGATCGCGTCGAGATCGGATAATCCGCGCTGCTTGCGTATGCTGTTGAGCGCGGTCTTGAGAAACAGCGCGTTGCTCACGCCGGGGATCTCCACCGGATATTGAAAGGCCAGAAACACACCCGCGCGCGCGCGTTCTTCCGGTGGCATCGCCAGCAAGTCCTTATCCAGATAGCGCACCGAGCCTGCCGTCACCTGATAACCGTCGCGCCCGGCCAGCAATTGCGCCAGCGTGCTCTTGCCCGAGCCGTTCGGCCCCATGATGGCGTGCACTTCTCCGGGGCGCACATCAAGGTTGATGCCGCACAGGATTTCTTTGCCTTCGATACCCGCATGCAGATTCTTTACGCTGAGCATAGATTTCTCCTTAACCGGTGCTACCTTCCAGACTCACGCCGAGCAGCTTCTGCGCTTCCACGGCAAACTCCATCGGCAGGTTCTGGAACACGGCTTTGCAAAATCCGTTGACGATCATGGACACCGCTTCTTCCGGCGCGATGCCGCGTTGCGTGCAATAAAACAATTGGTCTTCGCCGATGCGCGAGGTGGAGGCTTCGTGCTCCACCTTTGCGGTCGAGTTCTTTACTTCGATGTAAGGGAAGGTGTGCGCGCCGCAGCTCGCGCCCAACAGCAGCGAATCGCACTGCGTATAGTTGCGCGCGTTCTCTGCGGCGGGCAGCACCTTGATCAGACCGCGATAGGTGTTCTGTCCGTGACCGGCGCTGATGCCTTTGGATAACACCGTGCTCTTCGTGTTGCGGCCTATGTGCGTCATCTTGGTGCCGGTGTCGGCCTGCTGGTAATGGTTGGTGAGTGCGACCGAATAAAACTCACCCACCGAATTGTCGCCGCGCAGGATCACACTCGGATATTTCCAGGTGATGGCGGAGCCGGTTTCAACCTGCGTCCACGAGATGTGCGAATCGCGTTCGCGGCAATCGCCGCGCTTGGTCACAAAATTGTAGATGCCGCCTTTGCCTTCCTTGTCGCCCGGATACCAGTTCTGCACCGTGGCGTATTTGATCTGCGCGCCTTCCAGCGCCACCAGTTCCACCACTGCCGCATGCAACTGGTTCTCGTCGCGCATGGGCGCGGTGCAACCTTCGAGGTAGCTCACGTATGCGCCCTTGTCGGCGATGATCAATGTGCGCTCGAACTGGCCGGTGTTTTTTTCGTTGATGCGGAAGTAGGTGGACAGTTCCATCGGGCAACGCACACCGGGCGGGATGTAGCAGAAGGAACCGTCGGTGAACACGGCCGAGTTGAGCGTGGCAAAAAAGTTGTCGGTGTAGGGCACCACCGAGCCCAGATATTGCTGCACCAGCTCGGGATGTTTCTGCACCGCCTCGGAGAAGGGGCAGAAGATGATGCCGACTTCAGCCAGTTGCGCTTTGAAGGTGGTCGCCACCGACACGCTGTCGAACACCGCATCTACCGCCACCCCCGCCAGCATTGCCTGCTCCTTGAGCGGAATGCCTAGCTTCTCGTAGGTCCGCAGCAACTCCGGGTCGAGATCGGTCAGGCTGCGCGGCCCGTCCTTCTCCGATTTAGGCGCGGAGTAATAGCTGATGTTCTGGTAGTCGATATCCGGATGATGGATGTTCGCCCACTGCGGCTCGCGCATGGTGAGCCAGTGACGGTAGGCTTTCAATCGCCAGTCGAGCATGAATTGCGGCTCATTCTTGCGCTCGGAAATCATGCGGATGACTTCCTCGTTCAAGCCGCGCGGTACTGTGTCGGTTTCAAGTGTGGTCACAAAACCGTGCCGGTATTCGCGCCCGATCAACTCGTCCAGTTGTTTGCTTGCAGCAGGCATATTCGCCTCCCACTTTTTTCCGCGTCAAGACGCGGCAGCCTCACATCACCTGAGATAACTGGTACTTCGGCGGTAGCAGATCGATGATCTCTCTCTGCACCATGATGTTGTGCTCTTCGTAAAGCGGTTCACCGCACTGCGCCAACACTTCATCCAGGTTATCCAGCACCTTCTCGCCCTGCCACACCCATTCCACCGGCAGGCACACTTCGGCATCCTCATGCGTCGGAAAGCTCGACTGCACGACACCGATCGCCTTGATGTGCAGGCTGGATTGAGGCGAGCATTGTTTGATGAAAACGAGATCCGAGTTTCTGATGGGTGAAACGGTGCTGTGCAATGCAAATTTGCCGTCGGGTGTATGCGGCAGACACACAATGCCGTTGTCGATGAAACCCTGAGCGTTGTGTTCATCTATTCCGAAAATGGCAGCCATGGAATCCTCCATTTCGTTGCGATTAATCACTAGCCCTGCATGGAGTTAACTGTTTTTGAACTTGCTGAATTACCGTCATGGATACAACGCAACCTGTGCTGAAACAAAGGGTTGTGAGAGGCATGGCAGTCAGAACGCCAATGCATGACATGCGCCCTAACTATACATAACCAACTAGATTAGTCAAGTAACTATTGCGATGGCGACCGCGCCATGTCAGCCGCCACGACCCAGCGTTCGTAGTCTTCGGATGTAACGAAGCCAAGCGCCAGTGCGGCCTCCTTGAGGGTGCAACCATCACGTTGAGCACGCTGCGCGATTTCGGTTGCGCGGTCGTAGCCGATATACGGCACCAGTGCTGTCACAAGCATCAACGACTGCTCCATAAGTTCATTCAAGCGTCGGCGGTTAGCATTGATGCCCTGCACGCAATATTGATCGAAGCTCGCCATGCCGTCGGCCAGTAGGCGCATGCTTTGCACGAAATTGAGCGCGATGAGCGGCTTGAATACATTCAGCTCGAAATTGCCTGAAGCGCCGCCGAGTGTGATTGCCGTGTCGTTGGCTATCACCTGGCAGCACAACATGGTCAGCGCTTCGCATTGGGTGGGGTTCACTTTGCCGGGCATGATGGAGCTGCCCGGTTCGTTTTCTGGAAGATGTATCTCGCCCAAACCCGAGCGCGGCCCGGAAGCCATCCAGCGAATATCGTTTGCGATCTTGAACAGCGCGACGGCCAGTGTTTTAAGCGCGCCGTGCGCATTGACCAGCGCATCGTGCGCGGCCAGTGCGGCGAATTTGTTCGGCGCACTCTTGAACGGCAGTTTAAGTCGCTGACTTAATTCATCCGCCACGCGCTGTCCGAATTCGGCATGCGTGTTCAAGCCGGTGCCCACTGCGGTGCCGCCGACCGCCAATTCGAAGATCGCGTCCAGCGTGGATTTGATCGCGGCTTCGGCGTGGCTCAGTTGCGCAACGTAGCCGGAGAATTCCTGCCCCAGTGTGAGCGGGGTGGCATCCTGCAAATGCGTGCGTCCGGTTTTGAGAATGTCGGCAAATACATTGGACTTGTTGGCGAGGGTCGTGCGCAGCGCACTCAAACTCGGCAGCACGTTACGTGTGATGCCGAGTGCGACTGCCACATGCATCGCCGTCGGAAAAATATCGTTCGAAGACTGCCCCAGATTGACCGCGTCATTCGGATGCACCAGACGGTTGAGG
>JBAZFV010000115.1:0-4986 GCA_041653255.1 Sideroxydans sp.
ATTCCTGATTTCGAGGGTGTGCTTGCCGGGAACTACTTGCATTTCAAGGAGGGGCGGACTTACTCCCTGCTTCTTTCCGTCAAGATATATCTCACCCCATGGCTGAATGATCAGTCCGACGACTCCCGGGCCACCGGTAGTTTCTTCCAGTGTTCGAACCCGTTCACTTTCCTTCACGCCTTGAATCTTTTTTTCTGCTGGCGGTGCCACCTTTTTCTGTTTGGCTGGCGCTGGCGCAGGCGCAGTCACCTGCATCTCTTTATCCGGCGGCTGAACTACATTTTTTAGCTCAGTCTGTGGAGCGGCCGATGCCGGGATGGTCGCCATGCCGGTCATCCCGGCATCGGTAATTACCAAATCCTGCTCATCCGGTTGATGTGAAAGCTGATAGACGACCATCCCCGCCCCGATCAGCAACGATCCTGCCACTGCAACGAATGATACTCGCTGTACCCAGGTTGCCTTGGCAAAAAGTGCCACGGCGTAACGTTCCACATTGGCAAGCTTATGAGAAAAGGCGTACCACTGACGCTTCGTTTGAATCAGGATGCGATGGACGCCGGTCGAATGCTCGACCTCATCCTCAAGCACCACGCTGCGACGCGTGGAAGTAAGGTCGCCCGGATAGCCGATAGCATAAACCTCGTGCTCCCGCACATGCTTGTCGGTGCGGGCACCTTGATAGTGGAACATACCCGCGTATTCGTGCGACAAACGTGAGACTGCGTCAAAATAGGAGCGCGAGACCAATATTTGACCCGGATCTGCAAAACCCATCACGCGTTGCGCCACATTGATGCCGTCGCCAACAATATTTGGCGAGCCATTGATATCCTTGACCAGCCGCACCGGCCCCAGATTGATACCCATCCGCACCAACAAGGGGGGATCCATACGTACCCCCTCACCCAACAGGCTGCTGCGCATACTCAACGCCGCCTGCAATGCGTCTTCAATATCCCCGAGAAAACTGATCGCAGCGCCGTCTCCGGTATCCAGAATAATACGATCAGCGACCGGCACATCGCGGATCGCAATCGACAGAAAGGCGTTGAAGCGCTCTTTCAGGGAAATCTGACCTGTAACGGACTTTTTTGAATATTCAACGATATCCAAAAAAAAGACCGCACAAATGATTGTTTTGTTACCTCTTTGTTCCATGTATTTGATCAGTTGTGTACTTTTCGTCTACGGACTAATGCCCACCCGACAAAAATAGACTGCCGGATTCTAGCGATAGTCATTCACTACCGCCAGCTCAATTTTTCCTGGGTGGAACGCGCTTCAGCTTGCGGCTATGTTTGTCAGCGGTATTAATCTGCCGCGCTTCCCCTGCCGGCAAGCCGACCCACTCCAGTATCCCTCTTATCTCACCCTCATCAAGTTCAGTCATCATACCGCGCTTGATGCGCGGCGGCAGATTGATAATACCGAAACGCACCCGCATCAGGCGGCTCACAGGCAGGCCCAACGCCTCGAACGTGCGGCGCACCTCACGATTACGCCCTTCCCGAATGACCAGACGATACCAGTGGTTGAATCCCTCTCCACCTTCATCGCTCAATTGGTCGAATTTGACCACCCCGTCTTCCAGTTCGATGCCGTCGCCGGTCATCTGCCTGATCTGCTCGGGTGTTATTTCACCCTGCACCCGCACCGCATATTCACGTTCCACTTCGAAGCGCGGATGCATCAGATGATTTGCCAGGTCGCCGGAGGTGGTAAAAATAAGCAGGCCGCTGGTATTGAAATCCAAGCGCCCGATGGCGATCCATTTTTGCCCACGCAGCTTTGGCAGGTTATCAAACACACTGGCACGGCCACCCGGATCGTCGCGGCTGACAATCTCCCCCTCGTGCTTGTGGTAGAGCAGCACACGCGGCAATTTAGGTTCGGCCTGCAATGACAAGCGCACGATGCGACCATCTACCTGCACCTTATCGCCATCTGAGACGCGGCCTCCCAATGTTGCGACCGCACCATTAATAGTCACCCGCCCGCTGGTAATCCACGTTTCCATCTCGCGGCGCGAGCCCAGACCGGCCTGCGCCAGTATTTTTTGCAGCCGTTCACCCGGCTGTTTTGCTACAGAACTCTCAGTCATTCGATCACCACTCGTCTTTCCAGCACAGCCTGCGCCAAGGTACCGCTGTCCACATGCTCCAGCTCACCGCCAACAGGCAGGCCGCGTGCAATGCGTGACACTTTGATGCCCTGCGAACGCAACAGCGTCGCCAGATAATGTGCAGTCGCCTCGCCTTCCGTCGTAAAGTTGGTCGCCAAAATAACCTCGCAGCGCAACTCCTGCGCGCGCTTGACCAGTCTTTCCAATGGGAGTTCCCGTGCACCCACTCCATCCAGCGGCGACAGTCTGCCCATTAACACGAAATACATGCCACGAAAACATTGTGCCTGCTCCATCATCAGCAAGTCGGCGGGCATCTCCACCACGCACAGTAAATTGGTGTCGCGCCGTGATGAAGCGCACAAGGCGCAAACCTGATCTTCGGAAAAATTATTGCACTTGTAACAGTGCTTAACACTTTCCACCGCGTGATTGAGCGCGTGCGCCAGATGCAGCGCCCCCTGACGATCACGCTGCAATAGGTGATAGGCCATGCGCTGCGCCGATTTTGGCCCGACTCCGGGCAGGCAACGCAAGGCACTGATAAGCTCTTCCAGGCTGGAAGGTGTGTTCATTTATCAAGAATCTCGCGTAGCGAGGGCCAACCGGACTCCTCGCCCACCGGGCAAGGGAGAGCGGGGTTGAGGGAACGAACATGGCACGGCTGGTTCATTTGAGCAAAGTGAACAATATCTGTTAGAAAGGCAGGCTCATGCCTGGCGGCAAATTGGCGGTAAAACCACTCATGCGTTTTTTAGTGGTTTCAGCGATCAATTTATTTGCATCACTGAAGGCCGCAACAATCATATCTTCCAGCATTTCCTTATCGTCCATCACGTCCGGTTCCAGATGCACGCGGCGCACCTCATGTGCACAGGTCATGGTCACCTTGACCATACCACCACCGGACTGACCTTCCACCTCGACGGTGGCCAGCTCGTCCTGCGCCTTCTTCATGTTTGTCTGCATCTGTTGTGCCTGCTTCATCAGCCCGGCCAATCCGCCCTTCATCATTGCCATTTCCTCCGCTTAAATTGGTCTGATCGAACCTTCGATCAATTGTGCTCCCAGTTGTGCTTGCGCCTCGCGCACAAAGGCATCCTGCTTTATGGCTGCTTCCGCTTGCTGTTGCCGGGTCTCTTGTTCGTGCTGCTCGACCGCCGCCGGGGTAGCCACATCCGCAGTTATACCCAGTTCAACCACCAGCTTGATCGGTCGCGCAAAATATTCTGCCAGCGCGGCCTGCAACTTATCCTGCGCCATCCTGTTGCTTTGCAGATGCTTGTGCCGGGGCGACAACTTCAATACCAAGCGACCGTCGGCAAAACTTGCCAGCACGCTATTCTTCGCAAGTTGCAGTGCCATACCCTGCACATTCAGTTGTGACAGCAAAGCGTGCCAATCAAGATCGGCGCTGATTGCAGGAGGCACAGGTGCGGGCATCTGTTTTTCCGGGGCAGGCTTGGCGGTCACCTGCTGTGCGGCTGCCGCAGGAACGGGAGCGGGCACAGTTCGCGGTGTCGTTTGCTCAATACTTGCCGTTTTACCCTGTGGCACAAATGCCAGCATACGCAACAAAGTCATGGTAAATCCGGCATATTCATCCGGCGCCAGTTCGATCTCGTTCCGGCCGTGAATCGCGATCTGATAGTTGAGCTGAATTTCTTCCGGTGTGAATTGTTGCGCCAGCTCCAGCAGACGCACGCGTTCCGGCTCGTCCTCCGCAATCGCCTGCGGCACGGTCTGCGCCAGGGCGATGCGGTGCAGCAAAGTCGCCAAATCCTGTAGCGCGGGTTCGAACGCGATGGTGCGCAGCGCCATATCATCGGCAATCTGCAGCAACCCGGCCCCATCACCGGCACGCAGCCTTTGCAGCAGATCGAACAAATACCCCTGATCGATCGCACCCAGCATGGTACGTACCAGTGTTTCATCCACCTTGCCGGAGGAATAGGCGATTGCCTGATCCATCAGACTCAAGGCATCGCGCATACTGCCCTGCGCGGCACGTGCCACCAAGCCCAACGCCCCCACCTCGAACGGGATGTTTTCCTGCTCCAGCACATATTGCAGATGCGTAATAATGAGTGCCGGCGGCAGTTGCTTCAGGTTGAATTGCAGGCAGCGCGACAGCACCGTGACCGGAATCTTTTGCGGATCGGTGGTGGCGAGAATGAACTTCACATGCGCTGGCGGTTCTTCCAGGGTCTTTAACATCGCATTGAAAGCCGATTTCGACAGCATGTGCACTTCGTCGATGATGTACACCTTGAAACGCCCGCTGGTCGGCGCATACAGCGCGCCATCCAGCAATTCGCGCATGTTATCCACTTGTGTATTCGAGGCAGCATCCAATTCGATCAGGTCGACGAAACGTCCGCTGTCGATCTCGGTGCACGCGCCACAAACCCCGCAAGGGGTGGCGGTAATACCGGATTCACAATTCAGGGATTTGGCAAAGATGCGGGCGATGGTGGTCTTGCCCACGCCGCGCGTGCCGGTAAAGAGATAAGCGTGATGCAGACGGTTCTGTGTCAGCGCGTTGGTCAGCGCCTGCACTACGTGTTCCTGCCCCGCCAGTTGCGCGAAGTTCCGGGGACGCCATTTGCGTGCTAATACTGAAGTCGCTGACATTTCACCTCTCGCCCAACCATTTGACCCGTCGAGTGCAACCCCCTCGAACAATTAAGGAGGCGAGCCTTACCCCCGGCACTTACAGACATCAGCTGTGGCTGCTTCCTTCCGGACCTGACCAGATTCACTGCGCTGTAATGCGGGGAGACCCGCCAAACTTTTTAAGCCTCGCAAATTTGCGCTGCTCTAAAACCAATTAGCCACGGATGTAGTGTTGGAGATGGTTC
>JBAZFV010000116.1:0-4868 GCA_041653255.1 Sideroxydans sp.
GAACGCCACGCCCAACGCTTGGATCTATGTGGACATCAAGACCAGCGACATCGGCGGTTACGTGACTGCGGCCAAGCAAAAGGTGGCAGATACGGTCAAGATTCCGCCCGGCTATTCGCTGGTGTGGTCGGGTCAGTTCGAATACATGGAGCGGGCCGCCGCACGCCTGAAGGTCGTGGTGCCGCTGACCCTGCTGACCATCTTCCTGCTGCTGTATTTCAACTTCCGCAATTTGGTCGCGCCCGCAGTGGTCATGCTGTCTATCCCGTTCGCGTTGATTGGCGGCTATTGGCTGATCTGGCTACTCGACTACAACATGTCGATCACCGTCGCGGTCGGCTTCATCGCGCTGGCCGGGGTCTCGGCCGAGATCGGCGTGCTGGTGCTGACCTTCATCGACCAGGCCGTCGCCCGCCGCCGCGCGGAAAAAACAGGCGCGCTGGATGCGGCCGACATCACGGCGGCGGTGCTGGACGGCACCACCCAGCGCGTGCGACCCATCGCCATGACCGCTACCGCCGTCATCGCCGGCCTGATTCCCATAATGTGGGGCAGCGGCACCGGCTCGGATGTGATGCAACGTATCGCCGCGCCGATGATAGGCGGCATGGTCACCGCCACCGTACTTTCGTTGCTGGTGCTGCCGGTGATCTACGGCTGGGTGCTACAGCTGCAGGAGCGGCGTGCGCGGGCATCGATCCCATTTAGAGGAGGAACAGAAAATGGAAATTGAATCTGGATTCTGCAGGAGATCGGTGTGAACGGCATCAGCGTGATGCGCGTTAAGGGATATGGCGAGTACGCCAACTTTTACAGCCCGGAGGGGCTGACCTCGCACGTGCGGCTGGATATCTACACGGCCGCGAGATGTTGCGATGACATCGCACAAGCCATCATGGATGCCGCGTCTTCCGGCGTGCCGGGCGACGGCATCATCGTTGTGCATCCGGTCGGCAAGGTCTACCGGATCCGTCAGCGCAAGATGATCGGGGCGGATGAACTTTAGCACGTGGATGCAGGTGTAGCCGGTGATTTACGGCTGGGTGTTGCTGCTGCAGAAGTGGCGTGCCTAAGCATCAGTAGAACTGACAGGATTGAAGCCCATTCAGAGGAGATGCGCAACATGGAAAAACAATCCAAATTTTGCAACGTTACTGCGATTTTCCGCAGCGATGCGCTGGCACAAGTGGAACAGCGCCTGCAGGAGATCGGGGTGCGCAGCAGTAGCGTGTTGCGGGTAAACAGTTATGGCGAATTTGCCGACTTCTGCAGCCCGGATTTGCTGGCGCACCACCTGCGGATTGAGATATTCACCACGTTCCGGAAGAGCGATGCGATTGCGCAGGCCATCATGGATACGGCGCATTCCGGCCTGGCTGGAGACGGGATCGTGGCCGTGCTGCCGGCATGCAAGGTTTACTGGATACGCCGGCGTACGGAGGTGGGGCCGGACGAGTTGTAGGGACCGGTTGGGCATCGCGTTAACTTGAGGAGGTCATCATGGAAGGATTATTTTCATTACTGCTGTTCGCGGGGTTGTTTTTTCTGATGATGCGTTTCGGCTGCGGTTCTCACATGGCCCACGGCGGGCATGGTCACCGGCATGTCGGGCGCGATTCGGCGGGTGGCGGAGTCACCTATACCTGCCCGATGCACCCGGATGTGCGCCAGCCATCGCCCGGCACCTGTCCGAAATGCGGCATGAAGCTGGAACCTGAAACCAATAAGGAAGGAGAGCAATCATGAGACAGGGAATTTCTTTGACTGCAGTGGGCCACGCGACCAGCCTGTTTCTGGCGATCACATTCGCGCTGTGCGTGGCGTTCGACCTGGCTTTCCCCGAGCATGCGATGTACGAGGCATGGCGCAAATTGCTGCCGGGATTCGAGTGGATCAGCTGGTCCAGCTTCGGCCTTGGGTTGATCGAGAGCTACGGCTACGGTTGGTACATCGCACTGATTTGGGTGCCGCTGTACAACGTCTTCCTGTGCGGCCCGGACCGGCGCGGTTGCGGAAAATGCGGTAGCAGGCACGAAGCGGAGTAACCGGGAAAGGAATGGCATGAAATACGTCTGGTTGATCTGGTCCGGTGCGTTTCTGGTTCCTTGGGTGGTGCTGTATTTCATCAAGCCCGGATTCCGGCAGAAGATGCTGCGCGTCAGCCTGTGGACCAGCCTGCTCGGCATCAGCGAACCGATTTTCGTGCCGGCCTACTGGAATCCGCCTACCTTGTTTGATCTTGCGCAGCGCACCGGATTCGACATCGAAAGCCTGATCTTCTGTTTCGCCATCGGCGGCATCGGCGCGGTCACCTACAACGCGCTTACCGGCGGCAGGATGGCAGAGGTGCCGCACGCGGAGCGTCACGAGGGCCGCCACCGATGGCATCGTCTCGCCATTGCTGCCCCGTTCATGGCGTTTCCCCCGCTGTATTTCCTGCCGTGGAACCCGATTTATCCAGGTATTGCCGCGTTGGTGCTGGGCGGCATCGCCAACGTACTGTGCCGGCCGGATTTGCTGCGCAACACCCTGATCGGCGGCGTGTTGTTCTTGGCGATTTATACGATCTTCATGCTGCTGCTGGTCGTTTTCTCGCCGGGTTATATCGAACAGGTATGGAACCTGCCCGCTATTTCTGGCGTATTGATCGCCGGCATTCCGCTGGAAGAACTCGCCTTCGGTTTTTCCTTCGGCCTGTACTGGGCGGGCATCTATGAACATTTCACCTGGCATCGCAGCCAGATTAACCAAGGAGCGTAATCATGCACCACAAGAAAGTTTCCCGGATCAGCTGGCTGCATATCGGCATGATGATCTTGTATCTCAGCGCAACCCCAGCGTTCGCCGCAACGGCCATCACCGTGCACAAGAGCCCGACCTGCGGCTGCTGTGAGAAGTACGTGGACTACCTGCGCGACAACGGCTTCAAGGTCGAGGCGCGTGACGAGCAGGACATGAGCGCCGTCAAGAAACGGCATGGCGTGGCGCATGCCGCGAGTTGCCACACCGGGCTGATCGACGGGTATGTAGTCGAGGGGCACGTGCCGGTCGCCGCCATCCGCAAACTGCTGCAGGAAAGGCCGGCCATCATCGGCATCAGCGCGCCCGGCATGCCGATGAATTCGCCGGGCATGGGCGAGATGCATAAAGGCACGCTGACCATCTATGCGATACCCAAGGAAGACCGGGAACCGTACGTCTACTCGGTTGAATAGTAACCCGCTTGCACGAACGATGATTTCAAACATAACTTGAAGAATGGAGAACACAAATGAAGCAGAAACAGACAGGTGAAGCGATGGTCGCAGTGATGGTCATCGTTCTGGTAGTGATGTGGTTGTCGAACGGTCGCATGGGCATGATGGGGCATGGTCACGGCCATGCAGATCTATCGGAAACTGTACCGCCTCCTCAAACAGTTTCCACACCAGAACCAACTTTCGGTGAGTTGGCTCAGCCCAAACGTTGAACGTTATAGACGAGGGGAATCGATCATGATCGAAGTGATTCCGAACTGGCATCCGCTGTTTGTGCACTTCCCGATCGCGCTGGTCACGCTTTCGGCCGCGTTCCATGTGGTCGCCATTCTGCTTCGCAACCAGCTGCGCTTTGCGTCCCACTGTGCCGTGCTCGCGCATGCCACGCTGTGGCTGGCTGCGTTTGCGGCCTTGCCGACCGCACTGATGGGCTGGTTGGCATCCAACTCGGTTGACCATGACGAGGCGGGGCATGCCGCGATGCTGCTGCACCGCACATGGGCTGGCGTGACGGTACTGACCCTGTCCCTGCTGGCCGGCTGGGATGCCTGGCGGCACAAAGTGAATGCCTTGCCCACTTGGCCGGTTGCAGGCGCCGTGATTCTGGCATGGGTGCTGGTTGCCAGCACTGCATGGCACGGAGCTGAACTGGTTTATCGGCACGGGCTGGGGGTGATTGCCGTTCCTGCGCAGGTCGAAAGCGGTGGGCATGAACACGGGCATGAAGAAGAGCCGCACGCGCATTGAACGCGCGCTGCATAGCCGGATCCCCTTCACATAAGTTCAGGAGGTCAAATCATGGATAAGCTGAGTCTCATACGCACTGGAAGCACGCTGGATGTTTGCCTATTCCCGGATGGAATGAGAGGTTTTGTGAATGCATGGACTCACGGACTGGATCTGCCCCTGATCAGAAGCAGCAAGCCATGGACGTTTGCGGAACTTACCTATGAACAATTCGGGGCGGCCTTGACGGGATTCCTGAGCAGTGTAGTGTTTGCTTGGTGTTACAACATGGTTGGCCATTGTCCGGCTTGCAGCGACAAACCTTTAGTTTCGCAACGTAAGTTCGACTGAAAGGAGATGTCCATGACACCCCACCCAACTGGAGTAACCCGCTCGAAAGCTGTCGAAAACAAAGACCCGGTGTGCGGCATGGCAGTGACCACCGACAGCCGCTACCGCCATGTCCACGACGGACGAACCTATCTGTTTTGCAGCGAAAGTTGCTTGGCCAAGTTTCAGGCGTCACCGGCCACCTATGTTGGCAAACTGGGTGCACCACCGTCCATAGCGCACAGCGGCGTAATCTACACCTGTCCGATGCATCCCGAAATACGGCAATCATCGCCAGGCTCATGTCCCAAGTGCGGCATGGCGCTTGAGGAAGCATTGGCGGGCGCTGTGGCAACCGGGTTCGTCGGACCGCTTCAATACGGAACGGGAGCAGGTGCGGTAATGCTCGCTATCTATTTCGGGGTCGTCGGCCTGATTTCCGGGATGGCCTTTGCACTCGAACAATTCGAGAAATACTGGTATTTCATCGTGCTGCTTGCGCTGGGCTTCGGTATCCAAGTCGGCCTTTTCACGCACCTTAAGCGCCTCGTCGGG
>JBAZFV010000117.1:0-4858 GCA_041653255.1 Sideroxydans sp.
GTCGGCGCCGATGGCCTGCGCGGCGGCCATGGCGACGGCTTCCGGGATGACGGGATTGATCTTGCCGGGCATGATGGAGCTTCCCGGCTGAAGGGCCTGCAGCTCGATTTCTCCGAGGCCGCACCGCGGGCCCGACGACAGCCAGCGCACGTCGTTGGCGATTTTCATCAGGCTCACCGCCACGGTTTTCAAGGCGCCGCTGGTTTCCACCATGGCGTCGCGCGCGGCCAGCGCCTCGAAACGGCTCGGCGCGCCGACAAGCGGCGCCCCTGTTTCCTCCGCCAATTTCTTGATGACGGCGTCGACGAAAGACGGTTCCGCGTTGAGTCCCGTTCCGACGGCCGTGCCGCCGAAAGCCAGCTCCGCCAGGTGGGGCCGGCAGTTTTTCAGCCGCTGGATGCCGTGGGTGATTTGGCTGGCGTAGCCGGAAAATTCCTGCCCCAGCCGCATGGGAACGGCGTCCTGCAAATGGGTGCGGCCGATCTTGAGAATCCCGTCGAATTCGACGGTCTTTTCCGCCAGCGCGTCCCGGAGGGTTTCCAAAGCGGGCTCGGTTTCCCGCATCAGCGTCTCCAGGGCCGCCAGGTGCAGCGCCGTGGGGATGACGTCGTTGGACGATTGCCCCATGTTCACGTGGTCGTTGGGGTGGACGGGGGATTTCGACCCCTTTTTGCCGCCGAGAATTTCAATGGCGCGGTTGGCCAGCACCTCGTTCATGTTCATGTTGCTCTGCGTGCCGGAGCCGGTTTGCCACACCGACAATGGAAACTCTTCCTTGTGCTTCCCCTCGAGCACTTCGTCCGCCGCACGCATGATGGCTTGGGCGGTGGCGGTTGGCAGCAAGCCGAAATCGCGGTTGACGCTGGCGCAGGCGCGCTTGGCTTCTGCCAGTGCAAGGATGACCTCGTCCGGCATGCGTTCTGTGGAGATGTGGAAATGCATCAACGAGCGTTGAGTCTGTGCGCCCCACAGACGTTGCGCGGGGACTTCGATCTCGCCGAATGAATCATGCTCTACTCTGAAATTCATCGGTCCCTCCTTGACGAGCAGGACGTAGACACCCCGCAAGTTGAGTCTGCGCAGAACGAGTTGAGCCGCTTGTGCTTTTTCTCATGAGAACCACCTTAAGAATGCTGCGGCTGATATCGCAAGTATTGCCAACATCGAAGCGAGTATCCAGAAATGATCGAGCCTGCTCTCTGTCCAGTTCGAACTTCGGAACAGATAAGTTGCCATCAATAAAAATCCAGACACCGCACAGCACATTTTTATGACGAGTGCCGCGAGAGCAATGCCTGCGATATCGGGGAACTGGTGGTAATAATACAAACTGATCGCTCCCAACCCAGCACCGCTCAATGCCTGCATGGACCAACCCGCAAGCACTACTATTGCCAGTTCAGTTCTCGTGCCTGTTTCCCGAAATTTCATTGCAGCCAAAGAGCCACCCACTACCGCCACTGCTCCGAAATTATGGACAACCTGCACAGTGGCGTAGGCCAGATTTTGAGAGGCACTCATTGGGCGGTGACATCTATGCAAGCTTCGGCACCAGTTGGCGCATGCCCTTTGGTATTCACCGTCAAGCAGATGTGATGTTTGCCTGGCATCAACATACCTACACTGGCTGTGCCCTTCAGTGGGCGAATGACATCAATGCGTTTCTCATCAAGATAGAGATGCAGGTGATCTCCGTCTGTCCCGGGTTGCGCCTCATACATGAGTTCGACGGTATCAGTGGATTTGAAGGCCGCGCCATCGTGCGGTGAATTAATGGTGACCTTTTCGCCGGATGCCAGCGCTACGCCGGACACGAGTGCGAGTGCGTAAACTAGAGTTGCCGATGATTTGATTTTCATGATCATTCTCCTTGGTGGTTTCAGTTGTTGTGAAAAATTCAAGGGGACGATTGGACATATAAATTCATGCGCCATGCCTGTCGTCCGCGTTGCTAAGTGACAGGCGCATTCCAATAGGTGACGAGGTAATAGACACCCCATATCAGCAAAGAAACTACGACGCCCCATAGCCAAAGCGGCACGTTGCCTTTGCGCTCCGAAATTCCGGCACTTGCATATACATAGACCGTTCGATCCGACGGGGTTGAGTCAGCCGCTCGTGCGACGGTTTGGTGTTGTACTGCATTCGCGCTCGGTTCGATTTTCATGGTGTTTCTCCCTTGATGAGTTGTTTGGCGATAGCCGGGAACTGGGGCTGGTCGAGTTGTAGCAGTTGTGCGTCGATCTGCTGGTGATCGGCTGCGTCGGAGAGCGAAGCCCAAATCTTTGCACGTGAATCCGCGAGCTGAACTTTGACCGCGCCGGATGCAGTGGGCGGTTCGCTCACGGAGCAGAAGCTGATGATGGGCAGCATGATCTTGTTGCACGCGTTCAGCAGCCACGGAATGCTGGACGTGCAGAAGCTGGCGTCCTGTGCTGGCGCACTCAAACCCGCCTGTTTCAAAGCGGTGACCTGTGCATTCACACGCAGCGACTGGACGTAATGCACGATATCCCAGGTCTGCGCTGGGGTGAACGTTCCAGCAAAGGCGGGCATGGGCGTGCCGCCCAGACCGGCTGCGATGGTTTTGAAAATGTGGCGCCCGTCGTGTCCGAGTTTGACCCCGCCCGACATACCAGCATCTAGCGTAAAGTTGGCGGGATTGTCGGGGTTCCCCGAGGAGTCGGTGAAAGTACCGGGGGGCACGCCGTCGCCGAGTCCGCCCATGCCGTGACAGGCGGCGCACACGGTTTCAAATTGTTCCTTGCCCTTGGCTAGCGAAGCGGTGGTGACTGGTGGCTCTTCCGGCACGGTGATGGGCGCGCCGGGTTTCTCGGTTTTCCAGCGTGGTGAAAAAGTCTTGATGTACTGGATCACAGCCAGTCGTTCGCGCGCGTCGATGTCGTACCACGGCGGCATGGTGGTGCCCCACAGGCCGTGGGTGATGGTGACGAACAAATCCTCGTCCGAGGGCAGCGAATTCGAGTCGCTGCCGGTGGTACGGAACTTGAACATGCCCGAAGTGAAGTCGCGCGGCTTGGGATTCAGGAAGCGCGCTGCCGCACCGTTGCCATCGCCCTTCACGCCGTGGCAACCCACGCAGCGCCGCAGATAGACCTGTTTGCCACGCGGCAGCACATCCAGATTCTTCTCCATGTCGCTGGATTGCAGCGCCGCGCCGTTGGTGAGGCGCGTGGAAACAAAAGCCTCGCGCCAATCGCCGATGGAGGTGCCCAGCTTTTGCAGATAAGCGACCAGCGCCGTGCCGTCTTCATTCAATTCGGGAGCGTTTTTTCCGTCGCCTTCTTTATACAGCCAAGGGAAGCGCGGCATGATGGAATCCGGTACCACATCGCGCGGATTCCAGTGGTGCGCGGCCTGCCAGTCGTCGCCGTATTTGTGACCGATGCGCAACAGGTCGGGACCGATGCGCCGCGTGCCCAGCATCTGTGGCTGGTCATACACATACTCTCCAGCTTGCGAGACGGGCCCCCAGCGTGAATTTTCGTGCGTCACCGGGCGCACGAATTGCGAATGGCAATACCAGCAACCTTCGCGGATATACACATGGCGGCCTTTGCGTTCCTGCGGTGTGTAGTCAGCGACTTGGATCATCTGTCCGGTGCTGGCGGAAGCGACGGTCGGGTTATAGGTCTGCGGCAGGATGGAAGGCAGGATGCCCTGGATCAACACCGCCAGAAAGAAGAACGCGATGCCCGCCACTATGAAGATGCCGGAGGGGCGGCTAAACCAGTTGGCTTCTACGGCTACCGGATGCTCTTCAGTGATTGCGAGCGGTGAGACATCGGACGCTGCGATGTAGGGTTGACCCGCGCGTGCCGTCATCACCAGATTGACGGTCATCAGCACGAACCCGACATCCATGGTGGCCCCGGCCAACGTGCGCGTGAACCACCACGGTTGCATCTCTACCACCGTATCGACGAAGTTCGCGTTGTATTCGAGCATGCTGCCCTGGATCAGTCCCTGTGCCGTGAGTCCGATCAACATGATGCTGGTACCCGCGATGGTGAGCCACACATGCCAACTCGCCAGTTGTGGACTCCACAACTGGCGTCCGGTGACGCGCGGCCACACGTAGTAGATGCTGCCCACTGCCGCCAGTACAAAGGTGGCGAAGATGGTGAAGTGCGAATGCGAGATGACGAAGTCGGTGAAGTGCGTCAACTCTTGCATGCGGCGCAGCGCCTCGGTCGAACCCTGGAAGCAGCCGATGAGGTAGAAGAAGGTGGACAGCAACAAGAATTTGGCCGCGTAGGCATCCCCGTCGTTACCGCTGATGACATCGCCCCAGCGGCCCTTGGCAGTGCCGAACAGATTGGTGATCACCGCCCACACCGGGATAATGAGCATCATGCTGGTGACGATGGAGATAGTCTGGTTGTGGTACGGGATGGGGCTGAACAGATAGTGGTGGGTGCCGACGAAGGGATAGAAAAATGCCAACGCCCAGAATCCGAGTAGCGACAGGCGATGGCTGAACAGCGGTGCTTTCACCGCCAGCGGCAGGAAGTAATACATGAGCGCCAATCCGGCCGGAGTGATCCACAGCCCCACCACATAATGGATGTAGAGTCCGTGCAGGGCGGTGTTGCTGATGCCGGACATCGGCACATACGGCAGCACAACATTGCCGAGGACCAGGTTCATCACCGTCCACACCAAGGCGGCCAGCATGTACCAAAGCGCGACGTAAAAACCTTTTTCCTTGCGCGTGAAGATCGTCACCAGTACCTGCACACCGATGAGCGACAGCAACACGAAGCGCAGCAGATTGACCGGCCACTCGTATTCACCCGCCTCAAAGCCAGAGTTGTAGCCCAGCATCAATGAGAGA
>JBAZFV010000118.1:0-4840 GCA_041653255.1 Sideroxydans sp.
TCACCCAGACGCCCGCTGTCCTCTCCTGCCCTGGTCAGACTGATCGTGATCTTGTCGAAGGCGTTGGGGTGCTCGCTCATGGCTTGCGACAGCTTCTTGCCGTTCTCGATCGATTCCACCATGTTGGCGATGATCTCGCGGAAAGTCGCTTCTTCCATGGTATCGCGCAGATCGGCCAGACATTCCAGCAAGGGCACACCGGCGCGGGTCAGTTGCTCCAGATTGAAGAAGAAGGTGATGAGATCGACTCGCTTGATCCGGGTCGAGCCAAACGATGAAGCATTGTCTTCTTCTTTGGCGCTGATGAGATCGAGTCCGCCGCGCTTGAGGCGCATTTCAAGATCGATCAGGTTGGCCGCATCCTGCAAACCCTTGGCAGACTTGCCGACAACATCGATCGCCTTGTACGCATAGAGAGCCATGCCCGTTTAATGCCGGTCGGTCAGGTCAACCACACGCATCACCTCGGCCACCGAAGTAATGCCTTGCAGAATGCGGCGGATACCGTCCTGTGCCAGCGGACGGAAACCTTCTTCCAGCGCTGCCTGTTTGATGTCGCGCATGCTGGCCCGGCGGGAAACAAGATCATCCAGCACGGAGCCCATCTTGAGAATCTCCATGATGGCCTGACGCCCGCTGTAGCCCTGATGGCGGCAAACATCGCAGCCGGCGGCGCGATAGAGGGTGACTTCCTCGTTGTGGTGCAGCCCCAGCAATTTGCGTTCACTCGCATCCGGCTGGTACGGATATTTGCATTGAGGGCACAGACAGCGGATCAGGCGCTGCGCCATCACACCGATAATGTTGCCGGCCAGAATGTCCGGCAGGATGCCGATATCGAGCAGGCGCGGAATGGCGCCGACAGCAGAGTTGGTGTGCAGGGTCGAATAGACCTGGTGGCCGGTCATCGCGGCGCGGAACGCCATCTCCGCAGTCGGATGGTCGCGGATCTCACCGACCAGGATGATGTCCGGGTCTTGCCGCATCAACGAGCGGATGCCGTTGGCGAAATCCAGTTTTGCCGCTTCGTTTACCGAGCTCTGGCGAATCAGCGGGATCGGGTACTCCACCGGATCTTCCAGGGTCATGATGTTGACCGATTCGGTGTTGACGTGATTGAGGATGGAATACAGCGTGGTCGTCTTGCCGCTGCCGGTCGGGCCGGTAACCAGCACGATCCCTTCAGGTTTGGCGATGATGGACAGCAGGATCGAGAGTGCACTGTCGTCGAGACCGAGCTGATTGATCGGCACGATGCCTTTCTGCCGATCCAGAATACGCAGCACCAGATTCTCGCCGTACTGGGTGGGGTGCGAGGCGACACGGAAGTCGATGGGGCGTCCCGACAGGCGCAGCGAGATGCGTCCGTCCTGCGGTGCGCGCGTCTCGGCGATGTTCATGCCGCTCATCACCTTCAGGCGCACCACCATCGCCGGCCAGAAACTTTTGTGCAGACTGCGCACTTGGCGCAGCACGCCGTCCACACGGTAACGAATACGCAGGAAGCTGTTTTCCGGCTCGAAGTGAATGTCGGACGCGCTCTGCTGCACCGCTTCGGTGAGCAAGGCATCGATCAGGCGCACCACCGGCTGGCTGAATTCGTTGACACCCTGTTGCAGGCCCTGATGCTCCATCTCGCCCGGCTCGATCTCGTGCAGGATGCCGTCGATGGACAGTTCGAAGCCGTAATACTGGTCGATCGCGCGCAGAATATCGGATTCGCTGGCAAGCAGCGTGATCAGCCGGTACTCGTCTTTCAGCAGCGCACGCACCTGATCGAGCGCAATGATATTTTCCGGATCGGCGATGGCAAGTGTGAGGTTCTTGCTGACGATGTCCACCGAGAGCGGCACCATTTGATAGCGCCGTGCCACTTCCTTTGGAATCAGGGTAACCGCCGCCGAATCGACAATGACGTTGGAAAGATCGACCGTTTCCTGCCCGAGGTTTTCCGACAGCACATCGCGAATGGTCGCCTCGGACAGAAAACCGAGACGCACCAGCAAACGCCCCAGCGGTTGTGGTGATTTGCTTTGTTCCTGGGTTGCAATGCGCAACTGGTCTTCGCTGATGACGCCTTTGGCGATGAGCAATTGGCCGATAGGCTGCTGTAACTGTTGCTGCGGAGCCGCCATCGTGTTCCTTATCGTGTCGCGTTCAGTTCGGCCAGACGGCGCTGCGTCTGCGCGGCATCGAACCCGGACCGGCCGCCAGGGTCGAGTTGCAAAGCTTGGCGATAATAATCCGCCGCCAGCTTGCTCTGCCCCAAATGGTCGAGACTGACCGCAAGGTTATAGCTGAATTGCGGACTGCCCGGCTCCAGTGCCAGCGCGGCGAAATAGGCCTGCTGTGCTTCCGCCCAGCGCGACTGGTCCATATACACATTACCCAATGCATAGTGCAAGGCGGCGGAACGCGGCTGATTGGCCAGCATCTGGCGGAGTCGAATTTCCGCATCTTCCGTATTCGGCACGGTATAGAAAGTCATCGCCGCCAACGCGACCGGGTCGCGCGGATCGAGCAGTAAAACCTGCCGGTAAAACTGTTGCGCTTCCTGATCTTTGCCGGTCTGCTGCGCGATCGCACCCATTCCAAGCAAGGCATCGCGGTTGCGGATGTCCTGCGCCAGCACATTGCGATAGCCCGCTTCCGCTGCGGCATAGTTGCCGCGCTGATAGGCCTGCCACGCCGCCTGCAAAGTAGGGGTAATGGTATCGACCTGTGTTTGGCTCTGGATCGCAAGACGCGGGGTGCTCGGTGGCGGTGTTGCCCTGGTGCGCCGCCTGGACGGCACAGCTGCTGCCACGATTTTCGGCGCAGGAGCTTCCACCTGTGGCACAGGCACGGGTGCCGGCTCCGCTTTGATGGCGGCAACCAGTGGCGGTGGTGGCGGAGTGATGACCTGGATTGGCGGTGGCGGTGGTGGACGCACTGCCACGCGCTGCACCGGCGGATTGAGCTCGGTCCAGAGGTAATAACCGTAACCAGCGCCGAGGGTACCGCAGATCAGCAGCGTGGTCGGCACCAAGCCCAGATTCCAGCGGCGGCGCGGCGATATTTTTTTCTTGGCGGCGAACAGATTCTGCCCGGCGGCACGCGAAGCATCGGCCGTGCTGCTCGCGGCGGCAGCTTGCGCCGTCGCCTGATTGGGATGCTCCTCCAGCGACAGACCCGTACCGTGCGTACCCTGCCCGGACTTTTTCATCGCATCGAGAAGCAGACTCATCTCCCCTCCCCGCCGATCTCAGGCCGGAGAAAATCAGAGGTGGGCAGACTGCTGCGGAACGCGGCGAAGTCGCCGTCGATGCTGGCATCCTTGATCACGACCGGGCGCAGAAAGATGACCAGCTCGGTCTTGGTCTTGGTGTCGTTGCGGTTGCGGAACGCGTTACCAGCGTACGGGATGCGGTCGAGCAAGGGAATGCCATCCGTCAGATTATTGATCTCGTCCTGCATCAGGCCGCCCATCACCGCAATCTGGTTGTTGCCGATCTTGAGCACAGACTCCATTTCGCGCGTTTGCAACTGCGGGATGCGGCTGATGACGCCGACTTTGGCCAGCTCGGGATTGGGATCATTCACATAGCCGAGCAAACGGGTAATCGAGGGGCGCAGGTTGAGCAACACTGTATCGTTCTCGTCGATCTGTGGCGTCACACTCATGGTGAAACCGGTCGGTACCGTCACCGCAGTCGTGGTGAAAGTGGTGGTGCTGGTGGTCTGGTTGGAAACGGTATCCGCCTTGACGGTGAAATACACCAGATTGTCCACCACGCGCAGCATCGCGGTCTGGTTGTTCATCACGCTCAACTTCGGACTGGACAGCACTTTGACGTCACCAAACGAATCGAGCAGCGAAATCGACGCGCTCAAATCACCGAGCTTCGAAGTCGGATTGAGGTAATCGAGGACCAGCATGCTGCCGGTATTGCTTGCCGGCAAGCCGGCCGAACCGGCCTGCGAAATCGAAAACCCTTTCGCCCCTGCCAGACGCAGGCGCGACCAGTCGATGCCCTGCTGGTAATTGCTGTTCAGGCGCACTTCGGCGATGGTCGCTTCGATCAACACCTGACGCCGCGCGCTGCGCATCACCTGCACGATGAACTCCTGGATCTTCGCGTGCTGCTTACCCGAGGCACGAACGGTGATGATGCCTGCCTCCGGATTGGAAATTACCGAGGCCGCCTGCAGGGTTTTGTATTCCTTGAAATCCTGATCGCTGCTGCGCTGTTGGGCGGCTACCGCAGACTTGCTGCCCTCGGTTTCCCCTTTGGCCTTGGCGCCGGCTTCGTTCTCGTTTTTCTCATCTGAAGACTGCACGGTCGAGGTCGATGCCCGGCGCCCCACCACAACCTCCTTGTCGGTTTCATTCAGGATGTCGGTGATGTTCTTGACCAGCGTTTCCCAGAAGTGATTCTTTGATAAATTCTTGATCGACAACTGCGAATTATTCCCGGTCGCACCGCCGCCCCCGCCCGCATTCCCGCCCACCTGCGTCGTATTGGAAATGCCGCCATCGGCATCGCGCGCCATGTTGACGTAATCGATCTTGTAGTTCTTGAGGTACGGCGCATCCGGCATCACCGCCAAGTGCCCCTCCTTCAGTTCATAACGAATCGCCACTTGCTGGCTGATGCGGTTGAGTATTTGTGGCAGGGTCTGATCGATTGCGTTAAGCGTGACATTACCCTCGATACCGGGGTGAATATCGATATTGATTTTCGCGTCACGCGCCAGTGCAAACAGGATTTCGCGTGCCGGCAGATTGGTGACGATGACGCTGTAGGTCTCCACCTTGGCCGACACTTTGGGGGGCGGCAGCACGACGGCATGGCGAATG
>JBAZFV010000119.1:0-4733 GCA_041653255.1 Sideroxydans sp.
CATCCGCTGCGATGACATACGGCTCCACTTTATAGGTGGCGACCTGTTCGGGAGTGCTGGAGTGATTGACGGGATTAAGCAAGGTCACCAGATCCCAAGCGCGCTCGTGATCACCCATGAGCGCAAAGGCCATGGCAGCCCAGATGCCGCCGTGGGTATATTGGCCGCCGTTCTCGCGTACCCCCGGTATGTAACCTTTGATGTACCCGGGATCGAGTGCAGATTTATCGAAGGGTGGCTTGAATAACTGGATCAATCCGGAATCGCGGTGAACCAGATGCTGGTCGACGGCGTCCATCGCCAGCCCTGAACGATGCGCATCACCCGCACCGCTGATCACCGACCAGCTTTGCGGCAGAGAATCGATCTGGCATTCCGGACTACTGTGCGAGCCCAGCATCTCGCCGTTGTCAAACCAGGCGCGGCGATACCAGTTTCCATCCCAGGCATGTTGCTCGATATTGTGTTGCAGCTGTTGCGCCTGCGTGACGCAACGTTCGGCAAAGGCGTGGTCGTTACGCGTATGTGCCAGTTCGGCGAATTTTGTGAACACGTCGTACAGGAAGAACGCCAACCACACACTTTCGCCGCGGCCTTTGATGCCGACCAGATTCATGCCGTCGTTCCAGTCGCCGCAGCCCATCAGCGGCAGGCCGTGTTCGCCGAAGTTTAAGGCATGCTCGATGGCGCGCACGCAGTGCTGGTAAAGCGTGGCTGATTCTTCGGAGCGGTTCGGCAAATCGTAATAGGCTTCTTCTTCCGCTTTGAGCGGACGGGATTCGAGGAAAGGGATTTTTTCGTCGAGCACACCGCTATCGGCGACACAGGAGACGTAGCGACAAGTGACGTACGGCAACCACAGATAGTCGTCGGAAAAATGCGTACGCACGCCGCGCCCGGCCGGTGGATGCCACCAGTGTTGCACATCGCCTTCACGGAATTGATGTGTGGCAGCGCGCAGCAGGTGCTCGCGCGTGAGCGCCGGTTCAGCATGCACTAGCGCCATCACATCCTGCAACTGGTCGCGGAAACCGTAAGCACCACCGGACTGGTAGAACCCGGAGCGCCCCCACAGTCTGCTACTCAGTGTCTGATACAACAGCCAGCCGTTCGCCATCACATTCACAGCAGGATCGGGTGTATCAACGTTCACCGCACCCAGTGTTCGATTCCAATATTCCCACACGCCTTCGAGCGCAAGGCGGCTGGCATCCGCACGACGGAAGCGCCAGATCAACTCATGCACTTCGGTCGGATTGCGGCCGACGCCAAGACGGAAAGTAGTTTCGCGTTTTTCCCCGACCGCCAGATTGAAAGCAACCTGCACCGCACCGCACGGGTCCAGCCCGGCGCCGCCTTGGCCGGATATGCGCGTGCGTTTCAGTGCCGCCGGATACGACAGGTTGCCGTTCCTGCCGATGAATTCCTTTCGGTCTCCGGTGAGCGTGCGCGTTGTGTCGTTCACATCCATGAATACGATGCGGCCGCTGTAGTCGGTGTTGTAATGATTGCGCGCCAGCAAAGCACCGGTCTTGATGTCCACTTCGGTTTGCACGTGCAACAGATTCTTATGCCGCGAGTCGCCCAGCACCCATTCGCAGTAGCCGGTGACAGACAGGCGGCGCGCATGTCCAGACACGTTGTGCAGCTTCAACACCGACAACTTCACCGGCGCATCCATCGCCACATACACCCATAATTCAGAGACGATGCCGTTCTCGGCATGTTCGAACACGCTGTAGCCAAAACCGTGGCGGATCACATATGGCGTTCTGCCGCGCGCGGGGCCGGGTGTGGGCGACCAGAAATGTCCGGTCTGCTCGTCGCGAATGTAGATCGCTTCGCCGGTGGTGTCCTGCACCGGATCGTTGTGCCACGGCGTCAGTCTGAATTCATGCGCGTTCTCGACCCAGGTGTAGGCAGCACCGCTCTCGGAAACCACCGTGCCGAAATAGGGATTGGTCAACACGTTGACCCACGGCGCGGGTGTCACTTGGCCGGGCTGCAGGGTTATCACATATTCGTGGCCGTCGCGGGTAAAGCCGCCCACGCCGTTTTCAAACGACAGTTCCCGTTGCACAAGCGGCGCGGGCAATTCGGCTGAGCCGGAACGGGTGGGGATCAGCGCCGGTATAGGAGACTCCACGATAGCGTGTGGTTCCATTTGCTCTGCCAGACTTCCCCTTTCGTCATCCAGCACAATACGCGCAGCGGATTGCAACAACACGAGGTCGTCGCTGGGGATCTGTTCGAGACGGCGCACGAAGATGCCACCCGGCTTATCCAGCATTTGTGATTCTCCCCCGGATGAGATCAGGCTGGTGATCGTGTCGTGCAGGGATTGGCGATAGACCGAAAGGTCTTCGTTCAGGATCATCAGTTCAACTACCAGCCCTTTCGTACGCCAGTAGGCGTGCGCCTTGACCACTTGCCGCACCAGCTCGATCTTTTCCATATCGCTGATACGCAGCAGCACCAACGGCGCATCACCGGAAATACCGTAACTCCACAAACCGTTCTGGCCGCGCCGGTTATTGCGCAACACGGCCGGGCTGGCACGACGTGCTGGGTCGGCATAAATCAATGCCCCGGCCAGTCTGGCATAGCGCTGCGCTTCCGCTTCAGTGGCATTGAGCATGTGCAGCGTCACTTGGCTGTGCGTCCACGCCAGGTCGAAAGTGCGGTCGGCCATACGCGCGCTCTGGTATTTCTCCACCTGCGCCAGCGCCTGCCCGCGACTTTCCGTCACGCCCAGCACCAAGTCGATAATGACTGTTCCATGCGCGCCCAACGAGACCCTGCGCCGCAACGCAACGATGGGATCGAGCACGGAGCCCACGGTGTTGGATAAGGCATCAATGGTCTGCATCACGGCCGGGTTGGCCAGGCTACCGCCGCGTCCGACAAAGCGGGCTCGGTCGGTTTCATAGGAAACGGCTTCCTGTTCGTCGCCGCGTCCCAGCATCATGTGTAGCAGCCAGGGCGGTTTTTCATCGTGCGAACGTGCACGCCGGGTACAAAGGATGGCGGAAGAAGGTTGCGCGAACTCTGTCTGCACGAACAGGTTGCTGAACGCCGGATGCGCCGTGTCTGCGGCAGGTGCGGCAAGCACCACTTCGGCATAGCTGGTCAGTTCAATTACGCGCGGCGAGCTGGTGCGATTGGTGATGGTGATACGCCGCAACTCGATATCGTCTTCCGGTGACACGCTGATCTCGGTGTGGGCGTCGAGTCCGGCATGTTGTTGCCGAAATTCCGCGCGCGACTGCGTGAAGATGGCTTCGTAGTCTTGGGTCTTGCGCAAGGTGGGTTGATAGGCGGTGGACCAAAACTCCCCCGTCTCCACATCGCGCAGATAGGCGAACATGCCCCAGCAATCGCGCGTGGCATCTTCGCGCCAGCGGGTGACTGCCAGATCGCGCCAGCGACTGTAGCCACCACCGGCACTGCTGACGACCACGTGATAATTGCCGTTGGACAACAGGTGGACTTCCGGCACTGCCGAGGCTGGATTGCGGAGGATGCGCATGCCGGTTTCGTTGTTTCCAGACGATGTCTGTGCTTTCTCCAATTTCAAATCACCTGAGAACACACTGGCGATGGTTTTTGGAACCCGTTCCTGTAACAACAAGTCTGTCGCCTTGAGCAATGGACAGGCCATGAAGCGCCGTTGCATTGGATAGTTTTGCAACAAGTTATCCATTGCCAGCAGGCTGATGCCCTGATGGTGCGCCATGTAGGAAAACACCGTGGCGCTGGATTCATCCGGCGGCAAACGCGCCGCTGTGTAGTCCACCGCCTCATAAAATCCATAGTCGCCTTTGCGCCCTTCGCTTGCCAGCCGTTGCAGGTTTTCGCAGGCTTGCAGCGGATCGATCATCAGCGCCATTGCGCTGGCGTAGGGAGCGATCACCAGATCGTCGGCCAAGCCGCGTTTCAAACCCAACCCCGGCACGCCGAAAGCGCGATATTGGTAATTCATCTGAACATCGACGCGGTTGTAGCCCGATTCCGATATACCCCACGGCACGCTGCGCGCATTTCCATACTCGATCTGTTGCTGCACCGCCGTGCGGCAGCTGTGATCCAGCAGGGTCTGTTCGTAGTTGGGCATGACCAGCAGCGGCATCAGATATTCGAACATCGAACCGCTCCAGGAAACCAGTACCGGTTCGCCGCGCGAGGCGATGAGCAGGCGACTCATGGAGAACCAGTGATCCTGCGGCACCTGACCGAGGGCGATGGCAACATAACTGCACAAGCGTGCCTCAGAGGCCAGCAGGTCATAAAAGCTGGCGTCGCTGCGGCTCTCGGCGACATTGAAACCGATGGTGAACAAATTCCGTTCTGCGTCAAACAGAAACGTAAAGTCCATGACGGCCAGCTCGTCGCTTTGTCTGGCCAGTGATTCCAATTCCAACAGACGTTGGTGGGCATGCTCGACGGCTTCCTGCAAGCAGCGTGCAGTTTCGCCTGATGCCGGGTTGGCCAGCATGGTTATCTCGCGCAAAGAGAATCCCCGATCGAAGCGCAGGCGTTCTTCGTCTGGCACGTCTGAAGCGCTCATGAATTTCTCATCACACAACCACGGTGCGATAAAACGCAAATCTGCCAGATGCTCGTCGCAACACTGCTGCAACAGTTGACCCCATTGTTTCAGCTCATGCCCCCTGCTTTCGAGGGAGATAGCGATCTTGTGCGCAAGGATTGCCACCCGTTCCAGCAGAACATAG
>JBAZFV010000120.1:0-4690 GCA_041653255.1 Sideroxydans sp.
TACACCACCCACGCCGTGGGCGGCTTGTCCGAAAACGATTTCATCTGCGCCGCGAAAGTGGATGCGCTGTTCAAACCTTGAACCAAAATTTCATAAATTTTGTCATTCCGGCCTGCGCCGGAATGACGGCCTAATGGACAATCGGGTGTGAAACTAAAAGGGCAAGTCATCGCCGCTTTCGGTCGGCACTACCTGGCAGAGTTGCCCGGCGGGGAAATCATCGAGTGTGTGCCGCGCGGTAAAAAAAGCGTGGTCGCATGTGGCGATACGGTAGAAATCACCCGCACCGGCACCGACCAGGGTGTCATTGACCGCATCGCGCCACGCACCAGCCTGCTCTACCGTTCCGATGCGTACAAACAGAAACTCATCGCTGCCAACGTCACGCAGATCATCATCGTCGTCGCCAGCGAGCCTTCGTTCAACGACGAACTGCTGGCGCGCTGCCTGCTCGCCGGACACGAGCAGAAGCTGGACACCCTCATCGTGCTGAACAAGTGCGACCTGCCGCAGACCGCAGCGGCACGCGCCCAGCTCGCGCCTTATGCAAAGATCGGCTACCGCGTACTGGAATTGTCGGCAAAACAGGATGTCACGCCGTTGTTGCCCTATTTGCAGGGCCACACCAGTGTATTTGTCGGCCAATCCGGCATGGGCAAATCCACCCTGATCAACGCGCTGATCCCCGCCGCACACGCCGCCACACGCGAAATCTCCACAGCGCTCGACTCCGGCAAACACACCACCACCCACGCCAAGCTGTACCACCTGAACACCGACAGCCATCTCATCGACTGCCCCGGCGTGCAATTGTTCGGCCTGCATCATCTGGACTTTGCCGCGATAGAAAGGAACTTCCCGGAATTTCTGCCCTACCTCGGCCAATGCCGCTTCGCCAATTGCAGCCACTCGCACGAGCCGGATTGCGCGATTCGCAAGGCGACGGCAGAAGGAAAAATCGATGGACGAAGATTGCAGTTGTTCCAGCAGATCGCACAACGCTGACCGTCAGTTGCAGGCCGACTATGAAATTTTGAAAGGCATCGACTTCCCCTGGCCGATCAATGACACGGTATTGCAACACCACGAGCGGCTCGATGACTCGTGCTACCCGCAAGCAGTGGATGCGTGTCTGAGATTATTCCGCGAGCAGGATTATCACTTCGCATAGCCTTGCAGGACTTCCCGGCAGTCGCTCATTCAACCGAGCAGATTCGCCACCGTCAGCATCATCAGAATGATCAACTGAAACACCAGTGTGCGCCAGACCAGGCCCACGGCGCTTTGCAGATGGTCAATATCGACGGCGTCACCGCTGCCCAGTTCGGGGCGATACACCGGCTGGTCGTCGAGCACCAGTGTCTGTCCCAGTTTGATGCCGAGCGCACCGGCACCGCCGGCGAGGATGATGCGGTCATCCGGCTCGGGCCACTCCGCTGCCTGGGTGCGCCAGCAATAAATCGTATCCTCGAAATTACCGACGATAGCGAAGCTGCATGCGGTCAGCCGCAGGGGGAACCATTCCAGCATGCGGCACACCTGCTGCGCGAAAATACCAAATTCAGCGGTTTCTTCTTCCCCTCCACGCCACTGGCTGGCTATGAAGGTGGACAGCCGATAGAGCACGGCGCCGAGCGGCCCCATGCCCAGCATCATGCAGATGACGAACCAGAAAACGACGCCGAATACGTGACGGTGCGATGCCAGCAGCGCCTGTTCGATGGTAAGGCGTGCCACCTCTTCCGGATTGAGATCGCTACAGGACTTGCCAGTCCATTCTCCCAACAGTTGACGCGCGAGGAGCAGATCGTTGTCACGCAGAGCCTGATGGATATCGGTGAAGTAATGGCTGAACTGGCGAAACCCCATACACAGGTAGAGCACCACCAGGCTGAACACCCATGCAATAACCGCATGCTGGGCTAGTAGCAAGGCATACAGCAGCCATAGCAATGCCAGTAAAGGCAGAACCGTAAGCAACCAGGCAATGCGGCCATGCGAGTTCTGCCCGGCATCGAAGTGCTGCCGAAAGAAATCGACGTAGGCCGCGGGCCAGTGATAAAGGAAGTGGCGCGAAGACAGGGGAACGACTTGTTCCAGTAGCAGTGCGACGATCAGCGCGATCAGACTCATGGCGGCAGCAGTGTGGTATCAAATTACGATACGGGAAAGATACCACATACCCAACGCGATGGAAGCCCCGAAAACTGGTACGAGTGCAAGACGTGCGGAGCACAAAAACCGGAATGTACCTAAAAGCGCATAGGGATTTCGGGCTCCGCGCAACGCCGCAATCGAATCGCGCAGCAGGTTCGCGGAGCTCTCTAAACGATCATGCCTGCCGCGACGGTATTATTCGTCGCTTCATCGATGACGATGAAGCTGCCGGTGGCGCGGTCGATCTCGTAGTGATCGAACACCAGCGGCAACTGGGTCTTGATCGCCACATGCGCGATGTCGTTCATGCTCAATTTCTCGACCGCATGCTGCTCCAGCGTGTTGACATCGACCCGGTAGTCAAGACGGGAAAACAGGCACTTCGCGGTGCGTGTGGCGTGTTTGACCAGATACTTGCGCTGCTTGTCCAGCGGCGATTCGGATAGCCAGCACAAGGTCGCCTCGAATTCTTTTGCCACTTGGGGTGAACGATGGTCTGTCTTGACCAGCATGTCGCCACGCGAGATGTCGATCTCATCCGCCAGCCGCAGCGTCACGGATTGCGGGGCGAACGCGCCAAGCAAGTCGCCGTCGTGGGTGAATATCTCCTTGACGGTGGTCGTGCGCCCGGACGGCAGGACGGTGACCGGGTCACCCACAGACACTTCGCCCGCTTCGATGCGCCCGGCGAAGCCTCTGAAGTCGTGATATTCCCCGGTCTGCGGGCGGCACACCCATTGCACCGGAAAACGAAAGTCGCTGGTGTTCACGTCGTGCTCGATCTCGACCTCTTCCAGGAACTCAAGCAAAGCCGGGCCTTTATACCAGCCCAGATTGTCACCCCTGTCCACCACCATGTCACCGTTCAGAGCGGACAGTGGGATGCAGTGCACATCATGCAGATCCAGTTGCGCTGCGAATGCCTTGTACTCGCTCACGATCTCGTCGAAACGCGCCTGCGAATAATCCACCATGTCCATCTTGTTCACCGCCAGCACCACGTGCGGCACGTTGAGCAGACTGGCTAAATAGGAATGGCGCTTGGTCTGCGTCAACACGCCTTTGCGTGCATCGATCAGGATGATGGCCAGGTTGGCGGTCGAAGCGGCGGTCACCATGTTGCGCGTGTATTGCTCATGCCCCGGCGTGTCGCCGATGATGAACTTGCGCTTCGGCGTGGCGAAATATCGATAGGCCACATCGATGGTGATGCCCTGTTCGCGCTCGGCTTGCAGGCCGTCGGTCAGCAGCGACAGATCGACTGCCGCCATGCCGCGCTTCTCGCTGGTCCTGGAGATGGCCGAGAACTGGTCTTCGAAGATGGATTTCGAGTCGTGCAGCAGGCGACCAATCAGCGTGCTCTTTCCGTCGTCCACCGATCCGGCGGTGATGAAACGTAACAGTTGTGTAGTGGTGCTCATAATTTAAACCCTCAAATTTTTCTGCTTCGTCATTCCGGCGCAGGCCGGAATCCAGCGTTTTTATTCAACATGCCTTTGGGTGTCGTCCGGCGTTGCCGGGACTTATTTTCTGACTGGATTCCGGCCTGCGCCGGAATGACAGTCTAGAAGTACCCTTCTTTCTTTCTCAGTTCCATGGATGCCTCGGAAGTCTGGTCGTCCATGCGTGTCGCACCCCGTTCGGTGATGCGTGTGGTGGCGGTCTCGGCGATGATCTCGTCCACCGTGCGTGCCGTGGATTCCACCGGCGCGGTACAAGTCATGTCGCCCACGGTACGGAAACGCACGGATACCATTTCTACTTGCTCGCCGGGCCTCGGTTGCACCAGATGCGATACCGGGATCACATTGCCGCCGCGCCGGATCACTTCACGCTCGTGCGCGAAATAGATATTCGGGATGTGCAGCTTCTCGCGCCCGATGTATTCCCAGATATCGGTCTCGGTCCAGTTGCTGATCGGGAATACGCGGATGTTCTCGCCGGCATGGACGCGGGTGTTGTAGGTGTCCCACAGCTCCGGCCGCTGGTTCTTCGGGTCCCACTGACCGAATTCGTCACGGAAGGAAAAGATACGTTCCTTGGCGCGCGCCTTTTCCTCGTCGCGCCGTGCGCCCCCCATGCAGGCATCAAAACCAAACTCGGCGATGGTCTCCAGCAGCGTCACCGACTGATAGGGATTGCGCGGTTTGTCCGGATCCTTGATAACGATGCTGCCGCGCTTGATGGAATCTTCCAGCGAACGCACGATGAGCCGCTCGCCGAGGTCTGCGGCCAGCTTGTCGCGGGTGGCGATCACTTCCGGGAAGTTGTGCTCGGTGTCGATGTGCACCAGCGGAAACGGAAACTTGGCCGGGCGAAACGCCTTCTCGGCCAGACGCAGCATCACGATGGAATCCTTGCCGCCGGAAAACAGCAACGCGGGATTTTTACATTCCGCCGCGACCTCGCGCATGATATGGATGGATTCGGACTCGAGCGTGTCGAGATGGGACAGGGTGAATTTGCTTATATTGTGATCTACCAGTTTCATTTTTTCCCCCGCAACTATGCGATTGTTTTCTGCTTCGAATCC
>JBAZFV010000121.1:0-4664 GCA_041653255.1 Sideroxydans sp.
CGACATGCTAAATACCCTGCAAGTCGCGCTGAATAACTATGCGGCGTCGAATACTGTGTCCACCCGTAGTGCGCTGGACACAGCGGGTGATGCGCTGGATGATTATGCCGATATCGTGGGTGGACCGGTGTCGGGAGGAACTGCCGATAAAGGCGAGACGGCGGGAAAACTCGCTGAGAAACTGGCTAGGACCCCCCCGGAATCAACGGTGGCTGGCGTACAGTCCAGAATAGATATAGCAATCGACGGACTTCGCGGCGATGGCCTGATCTCAAATGCCAGTGTTGCCCCCAACTCAATGTTAACGTACTGGCCAAACTGCCCCATACTGACCAATCCTGCTGGTTACTGGGAGAATAGCTGGAAGTCGCTACTATTCTTTCAGGTCGCTGATAATTGCCGTACATTCTTTGGTGACTGCAACGCATCGGGGGGCGACCTTGCCGTGAGCGGTTCTGGCAATCTGAACGGAGGATCCGGCACCTATCGTGCCGCAGTCGTGCTTTCACGGAAAATGCTGCCCGGTAAGTCCCGTCCGTCAACCACCACTTCGGATTATCTGGAAAGTACGAACGTGCAAAATGAAACGGATACGACGCCGAACACCTTCCTGACCTATAAAATGACTGATTCAGATTTCTCAACGGTGAACGATCTGGTGATGTGCTTGGACGGAGGTGCGAGTTGCCGATGAACCCTAACCTGAATTTTTTACGTATTCATGGTTTTACTCTGGTCGAGATGGCCATGGTGCTGATGATCGTCGGCTTACTGTTGGGCGGTCTGGTGCCGACCATCTCGGCGCAAATGGAAACACAGCGCATCAGCGAGACGCGCCGTCAGATGAACGAGATCAGGGATGCCTTGCTGGGCTATGCGGTCATCAATGGCCGTTTGCCTTGTCCTGCACAAGCCACGCTGGCCACGGGTGGGTCTAATGCGGGCAGAGAAGCAACCACTGGAAATAGCTGTGCTTGTCAATCTGGCGGTACGAACACGATAGCGACGACATCAGGAGTCGCTTGCGCTTATACATCTATAACTGGGGTGCTACCTTGGGCGACGCTTGGTATATCAGAAAGCGATGCATGGAGCCGACGCTATACCTACAGGGTAACTTCAAGTTTTGCTGACCAGATTGGAGCCACGGCGACAGAATGCAGCCCGACGATTCCCGCCCCAACGGCTTCCAGCTTTGCTCTTTGCTCTGCCGGGACTCCTGATGTACGTGTTGTATCAGGTGGAAATTTTGTAGCTGAAAATGTCCCGGTAGTATTTATCTCACATGGCAAGAATGGGAAGGGCGCTTATGTTGGTGATGGAACCCAGCTAGCAGTCAGTACAGACGTAGATGAACTTGAAAACAGTGATAACAATTTAAGCTTCGTCAGCCACGAGTTCACGCCTGAGTTCGATGACCTGGTGGGATGGATATCGCCGGGAGTCCTGATGAGCCGCATGGTCGCGGCCGGGAAGCTCCCCTAACTTTTACTCTGGTGGGATCAATGGGGTCCAGTCACGATTGATCGCAATTAAGCCTGCTGTACCGTGCTCCCATTGCGTATAGGGAAAAAACTATAGCGCGCTTACCTGGGTTCGTTATTCCCGATCAGCCACAGCACGTGATTCTGCGCGGCAATAACCGCAGTTAGATTTTCTGCGCCGATGCTGACTACCCGTTGTATCTTTAGAAATTACAGTTGGCTTTTGACAAGTATTGCCATTGAACCTTTGAAGAATTTCAGCTTGGCATCGGGTTATAGCCAATCTGCAGGCTGCGTGTTAGATTCTGCCCAGACTGGTCAGAATCTGTCATCAGAAATTAAGGAGGTCATTATGCACAGTGAATGGCAATTGCAAGAAGCAAAGGGTAACTTCAGCCAGCTCATCAAGCGGGCTGCGAGCGGCGATGCCCAAACGGTTACCGTCCACGGGAAGCCGACGGCAGTGGTGGTTTCGGTGGAGGAATATGCGCGGCTTACCCGTCACCGGATCAAGCTTTCCAGCGCGCTGCTGCGTCCCGATCTCGCAGCTGAAGACTTGGATATTTCCCGCAGCCGCGACATGGGGCGCGACATTGCGCTATGAGTTGGCTGCTGGATACCTGCGCGCTTTCCGAATATGCCAAGAAAACGCCTGCACCGGAAGTGATCTCCTGGCTGGACGAGCAGGACGAAGCCAGTCTGTTCATCAGCGTCATCACGCTGGGAGAGATTGAAAAAAGCATCCTCAAGCTTCGTGCCGGCGAACCGCGCCGTAGTCAGAAACTTACCGCGTGGCAGGGCAAAGTGGAACAACGCTTTGCGGGACGCATACTGCCGCTCGATGCTGCCACCCTTCACGTCTGGGCACAAATCACCGCACACTCCGAATCGTTAGGCCAGCCACTACCGGTGATGGACGGTCTGCTGATGGCTACCGCCCAATGCCATGGCCTCACCGTGGTCACCCGCAACGTGCAGGACTTTGCGCTGTACCCGCAAGTGTTTAATCCCTGGGCACTGTAATTCCAGTCCTCAATGGGTTGTGAAATTTTTATGGGATGTCGAAAAAACCCTGCTTCGTTACACCTGCGAAGGCCGGGGTCCAGTTAAATCAACTGACTGGATCCCGGCTTTCGCCGCAATGAGGCTCCTGTTATCAAGCCCTGCGCCAACTCGTTCCCTGCGCCGTATCTTCCAGCACGATTCCCGCTTCCAGCAACTCTTTGCGGATGCGGTCCGCCTCGGCGAAGTTCTTTGCTTTCTTGGCGGTGATGCGGGCTTCGATCTGCGCATTGATCGCTGCATCGTCCAATCCGTCAGCCGCTGCCTCACCTTGCAGGAATTCCTGAGCGTCTCTTTGCAGCAAGCCCAGTACGCCCGCCAGCGCTTTGAGTTGTATCGCTACTTCTGCGGATTGACTACGGTTCACTTCATTGGCCAGATCAAACAACACAGCAACAGCTTCTGGAGTGTTGAAGTCATCATCCATTGCTGATTTGAAACGCTGGGCATGTGCCTCGTTCCAGTCCACTTCGCTCACGTCAGCTGGCACCAACTTCAATGCCGTATAAAGCCGCGTCAGCGCGCCTTTGGCATCGTCCAGATGCTGGTCGGAATAGTTCAGCGGGCTGCGGTAATGCGCTCGCAGGATGAAGAAACGCACCACCTCGGCATCGTATTTCTTCAGCACTTCGCGAATGGTGAAGAAGTTGCCCAGGCTCTTGGACATCTTTTCGTTATCCACACGCACGAAGCCGTTGTGCATCCAGTAATTCACGTATTGGCACTGATGCGCGCCTTCGCTTTGCGCGATTTCGTTCTCGTGGTGCGGGAACTGCAAATCGGCGCCGCCGCCGTGGATGTCGAAGTGATTGCCGAGCAATTCGGAGCCCATCGCGGAACATTCCAGATGCCAGCCGGGGCGGCCTATGCCCCATTTTGAATCCCACTTCACTTCGTCCGCCTCGCTGTCTTTGGCAGATTTCCACAGCACGAAGTCGAGCGGATCATTCTTGCCCGTCACTACATCCACACGTTCACCCGCGCGCAGGTCTTCCAGTGATTTGCCGGACAATTTCCCGTAGCCGTCGAATTTGCGCACGGCGTAGTTCACATCGCCATCCGCCGCCTGATACGCCAGACCGTTTTGTTCCAGTTGTTCGATCATTGCCAGCATCTGTGGAATGAACTGTGTCGCGCGCGGTTCATGATCGGGATGCTGCACGCCCAGGGCATCGGCATCTTCGTGCATGGCGTCGATGAAGCGCTGCGTCAGCGTGTGGATTGATTCCTTGTTCTCCGCCGCGCGCTTGATGATCTTGTCGTCGATGTCGGTGATGTTGCGCACGTAGGTCACGTCGTAGCCGGAAGATTTGAGCCAACGATAGACCATATCGAACACCACCATCACGCGCGCATGACCGATGTGACAATAGTCGTACACCGTCATGCCGCACACGTACATGCGTACCCTGTTGGCTGTTATGGGTTTGAAATCCTGCTTGTCGCGGGCGAGGGTGTTGTAGATTTTTAGCATTTCTGTTTCTTCTTGAGCCGTCATTCCGGTGCAGGCCGGAATCCGGCGGTTTTATTCAAGATACCTTTGGTCTTGTATCCGCTTCGCGGATGTGTTTTCTCTGGCTGGATACCGGCCTGCGCCGGTATGACGAGCTAACAAATACTATCGTACAAGTCCTTCCAGTCAGGATTGAACTCTTCAATCAGCTTCAATTTCCATGCGCGCTGCCATTCCTTAAGAGCCTTTTCACGCTGAATGGCCGACCACATTGTTGCATGCACCTCATACCAAACCAGTTGATCCACTTTGTATTGCTTGGTGAAACCATCGACAACGTGATTCTTGTGCTCCCACACTCGTTTAACCAAATCTGAGGTGACTCCGATATACAAAGTGCCGTTACGTTTACTGGCTAACAGATATATGCACGGCAGTTTACTCATCTCACCACTCCGTCATTCCGGCGCAGGCCGGAATCCAGTTGGATAAATATTCCTACGCAGAGCCAAAACGAGATCAACGGCATTATTGTTGAAGGCGCTGGATGCCGGCCTGCGCCGGTATGACGGCTAGTTAAATGTCATCGGTTTGTTGTCATTGAGGTTGAGCCAGCCTTTGACGATGCGGTAAATGATCCAGCAAAAGTTGGCGAACAAGATTGC
>JBAZFV010000122.1:0-4657 GCA_041653255.1 Sideroxydans sp.
CGTAGACGGATGGGAGTTGCCGGGTGTTTCATAATGAGAAACGGCAAGTGAATCGGTTCACATCGTAGGTTTCACCAATCACAAGGAGGCGATAGGCAATGTCAAAGATCAGCAAGCCGGAATATGAAACCAAAGCAAAGAAATTATCCAGAGAAGAAGTAGAACGCCTGTTATCCAGGATGGCAGGCAAGTTGCCGCGCCGCCTGAAAAAAGAGAAATTGACCAAGGAAGAGGCGTTGGCGATCCAATTGGAACTGGAAGATGAACAACTTCAGGAATGGCGCAAGATGATGCGGTCCCTGAAGAAGAAAGAAGAGGCAAAGCTGAAAGCCAAGGACGCTGAAAAAGCCAAATCAGCAGCCAAGGGTAAAGCTGAAACAAAAGCAAAGTCGCCAGCCAAGGGTAAAGCTGAAACAAAAGCAAAGTCGCCAGCCAAACCCAAAATTGAGGCAAAGACTAGGACGCCGGTGAAACCAACAACGACGGCAAAAGCAAAATCGCCAGTGAAGTCTAAAGTTGCGACAAAAACTAAAACACCGGCAAAGCTCGCATAACGAGCGCTCCAGTGTGGCACAGTTTTTTTCCAACCAGCAGGGACGGTTCAATAAATCAGTTCAGCGGATTCTGTTGTGCTGTGCTCCATGGAGCAACCTTGAGCAACAACAACATCCCCGGTATCGCCAATAGTGCGCAGAGCAAGAAAAACATCGTCCACCCCATACTCTCTACTAACCAGCCGGTGGCGGCGTTGGCAAAGGTGCGCGGAATGGCCATCAGACTGGTGAATAGCGCGAACTGGGTGGCGGTGTAAGCCGGGTGCGTGGTGCGGGCGATGAAGGCGACGAAGGCAACGGTTCCTAAGCCGACGCCTATCGCTTCCAGACCGATGACGATGGCGAGCTGCGTGCGCTCGGCGACACCGATGGTGTCGAAATGACCGTGCGAGGCGAGCCAGGCGAAGCCGAAGATGGACAGCACTTGCACCACACCGAACAGCCACAAGGCACGGTTGATACCAATCTTCACCATCCACAAGCCCCCGAGCATCCCACCAATGATGGATGGCCACAGGCCGGCGTTCTTGGCGATGAGGCCGATATCGGTCTTGGAAAATCCCATGTCGAGATAGAACGGCGTGGCAAGCGCGGTGCACATGCTGTCGCCCAGTTTGTAGAACAGCAGGAATGCCAGCACCAGTAACGCGCTGTGCCAGCCCTTGCGTGTGATGAACTCGTGGAACGGTTCCACCACCGCTTCGCGCAATGTCTTGGGCGGTGTGGCGCGGTGCGGCTCGCTCACCATCAGGGTCATGGCGATGCCGGGCAACATGAACAGCGCGGTGATGATGAATACTGTGCTCCATGGCAGGAAGTCGGCCAGGATCAGCGACAACGAACCGGGCACCAGTCCGGCGATACGGTAGGCGTTGACGTGAATGGCGTTGCCCAGACCGAGTTCGATATCGCTTAACAATTCGCGCCGGTAGGCGTCCAGCACGATGTCCTGTGTGGCGCTGAGTACCGCGAGTAAGGTGGCGACCCATGCGATGGCGACCAGGTCGCTGTTCGGCGAGAAACCGCCCATGGCGGCGATGGTCAGCAGCAGCCCGATCTGCGTCAGCAGCATCCAGCCGCGTCGGCGACCCAGTACCGGCACCACGTAACGATCAAGGAACGGCGACCACAGGAATTTCCAGGTGTAGGGGAACTGGATCAGTGCGAACAGGCCGATGGTCTTGAGGTCCACCTGCTCGCTGCGCAGCCAGGCGGGAACAAGATTGAACAGTAGAAACAGCGGCAGACCGGAAGCGAAGCCGGTGAATACGCAGATCAGCATACGGCGCGTGAAGAGTTGCTGCCAGACGGTCATCGGTCAGGTGTTGCGCTTGAAGCGATACACTGCCGTGCTGCCCAGCAGATTGGGCAACAGACTGATTTCGCGCCCGCCAGTAATAACGCGCTGATCGAGAATCTGCATGCTCAAATCGTGGCACAGTTGTTCGAAGTCGCGCAGGGTGCACAGGTGGACGTTGGGTGTGTCGTACCACTGGTAAGGAAGCTCATCCGATATCGGCATGTGACCACGCAGCACTTGCAAAAGATTCTTCCAGTAGCCAAAGTTGGGAAAGCTGACGATGCCTTCGCGCCCGACGCGCAGCATTTCTCGCACCAGCTTTTCAGTGTGACGCGTGGCTTGCAGCGTCTGTGACAGGATGACGAAATCGAATGCGCCAGTTTCAAATCCGGACAGTCCTTCTTCCAGGTTACCTTGGATCACGTTCACGCCGCGAGCGATGCAGCGCAGGATGTTTCTGTCGTCGATCTCCACGCCGTAGCCGCGTGCTTCGCGTTCGGTCTTGAGGTAATCGAGCAGGCTGCCGTCACCACAGCCCAAGTCGAGCACCGAGGCACCGTGCGGGATCCATGCCGCAATGGCGGCGAAGTCGGGACGGGATTGAATAATAGGTAAAGTCATCTGGATACCTCGCGGGCAATGTTGTCCAGATAATTGCGCATCACGGCGAAGTACTGCTCATCCTGCATCAGGAAAGAATCGTGGCCGTGGCGTGATTGAATTTCGGCATAGCTGATATTGCAGCGGTTGTGCAGCAGCGCCTTGACAATCTCGCGTGAACGGTCGGGGGAGAAGCGCCAGTCACTGGAAAATGACACCACCAGAAAACCGGCCTGTATCGGCGCGAAGGCGTGTGCGAGGTTGTGCTCGGTGTGGCGTGCCGGATCGAAATAATCCAGCGCCTTGGTCATCAGCAAATAAGTATTGGCATCAAAATAGGACGCGAATTTGTCGCCCTGATAGCGCAGGTAGGATTCGACCTCAAACTCGATGTCATAGCCGAACTTGTATTTGCCGGAACGCAGGCCGCGTCCAAACTTGCCCGCCATCGCATCGTCCGAAAGATAAGTGATGTGACCAAGCATCCGCGCCAGGCGCAGGCCGCGCGTAGGTACCACGCCGTGCTGGTAGAAATCACCGCCATGAAAATCGGGATCAGTGAGGATGGCGTTGCGCGCCACATCGTTGAAGGCGATATTCTCGGTAGTCAGACAGGGTGCGCTGGCGATGGCCAGTACGTGACGCACCCGCTCCGGATAGGTGATTGCCCACTGCATTGCCTGCATGCCGCCCAAGCTGCCGCCCATCACGGCGGCAAACTGTTTGATACCAAGCCGGTCAGCCAGCCGCGCCTGTGATTCCACCCAATCCTCCACTGTCATCATCGGAAAGTTGGAGCCGTAAGGCTGGCCGCTGCGCGGATCGATCGAAGATGGGCCGGTCGTGCCGTGACAGCCGCCGAGGTTGTTCAGTCCGAGGACAAAGAATCTGTTGGTATCCACCGGCTTGCCGGGTCCGACCATATTGTCCCACCAGCCGACATTTTTCGGATCGTCGGCATAGGTACCAGCAACATGGTGATTGCCGGACAGCGCATGGCAGATCAGGATGGCGTTGGATTTATCGGCGTTCAGCGAGCCATAGGTCTCGTACGCCAGATCGTAACGCGGCAATACCCCACTACTCAGGCAAGTGAGGGGTTGGTCAAAGTTGGCGTGTTGCGCCTGTACGATTCCGACAGAGTTATCCATTGCGTTCCAAAAATAAAACCCGCGCAGCCTGAAGCTAGAGCGGGTCATTTCGCTTTAGCTGGAATATTTAACGTGCCCCGCAAGCTGAGCTCAAATCGGCACAGGGTGAAGTGTCCATTTTTTGCGGGATACTGTCAATTCGAACGCAAACACTGAAACAAGGTGTCTGTGGCAAAAATGAAACAACTTCGCAACTTTAACAAAGCTGTAACAAAGCCAACGCATTATCCGTACCCAGTTCCTTCCGGCACATGTCCGGGGAGCGCCAAGCATGATTTTATTTTTAAACATTAAGGAGTCAACATGAAACAAAGAATTATTGCCTTGGCCATCGCGGCCGCATTTTCCGCCCCGGCCATGGCCGACAACGCCAACGTCTCTTTTTATGGCAAGGCATTTCTGACTGCTGAACAATATGACAGCGGTGTTGCCGGTACGTCCAGCCAGATGCGCGTGAACACCAACGCATCGCGTTTCGGTGTGAAGGGTAGCGAAGATCTGGGCGACGGCCTGAATGGGTTTTTCCAATATGAAGTAGAGATGGATGCGGACGGTAGCACAGGTGCCGGCATGGGCAAGACCCGTAACAGCGGTCTCGGTCTGGAAGGCGGTTTCGGCAAGGTGGTATTCGGCATCTGGGATACCCCATTCAAGACCGCACACAACAAGATCGAACTGTTCGACAACACCACGAATTGGAGCGCGGTCAAGGTGATCGGCATCTCGGCTGCAAAAGATTACAACACACGCCAAAAGAACATGGTGCAGTACTGGTCGCCCAAGATAGGTAGCCTGCAAGCAGCTGTGATGTACAGCCCGGACGAAGCCAAGACCAATACTGTTAACAAGAGCATCTTGTCCATGTCAGGCACCTTCGAGCAGGACGCAATCTATGCCGCGTTGGCCTATGAAAATCGTGCCGATGCCAGCATTACCGGCACCACCGACAATGCCTTGCGTCTGGTCGGCAAGTATAATCTGGGTGATTTCTGGCTCGGCGCCATGGCTGAACGGATCAAGACCAACACCTCCGCCACGACCGATGTTTCGGG
>JBAZFV010000123.1:0-4474 GCA_041653255.1 Sideroxydans sp.
ATTCTGCAAAGCGGCGCGCACGCGGTCCTTGCTTTCTTTCACTTCGGTTTCGGGCAATCCAACGATAGTGAACTGGGGCAGGCCGCCGGCCAGGTGCACCTCGACCGTGACCAGCGCCGCATCCATGCCGGACAGCGCGCGACTGTAAAGGACGGCAAGTCCCATCAGCTCGCCATTCTGGATTGAATGTATTTCATTTCAAATCAGGAGCTGGCGTCTTGCTTTTCCAGTGCCGCGAGACGAACTTCCAGCTTGTCCAGACGCAGTGCCAGCACTTCGTATTCTTCGCGCGTGACCAGATCGAGTTTGGAGAATCCTTGCGCCAACAGTGCGCGCGCATTCTTTTCAAAATCTTTGGCCGGACTGTTGGCGACGGCCTCGTTCAGTTTCGACGACATTTCTTCAAAGAATTTTGTGTTCAGCATTGTGCTTCCCCCTGATTAACAGTGCAGCAGTAGTGTACCAGCCATGCCATACCGCACCAATACGGTGTGGCAAAGCCTTCTGGTGTGAGAGGAACTGCAAGGCGGATGTTGGTACCGGTATCACGTGTTATGCGCATGTGCCTTTATCGAAATCTCGTTTTCCCGCAATCGGCCGGCTTCGTCAGTAACGTGTCGCAACCACCGCACCAACACGGTGCGCATGTGCCGCGGTCCGCGCACTACCGGTGCGGTCTTGATCTCAATACGCGCGCCCTGTCACCCGTCAGAGGCCCGCTCTTATCGTGTTTACAAGCAATGGCACGTTAGCTGCTTATTGTTGGGCGTGGATACTTTTGTCCCGCTTGAAACTTAACGGGCTTGCCCGCTTCCCCACCCCAACTCTTCACCGTTGGGAGAGGGGGAAAACGAAGTAACCCAATTTTTTACTACGAAAGGAAATACCATGTTGAAGAAAAAACTGCTCGTTGCTGCCCTGGCTGCTTCGTTCGCTGCTCCTGCTCTGGCTGAAGAGTCTTCTCCTTTCAGCGCAAATGTCAGCCTGACCTCGAACTACCTGTATCGCGGACTCTCGCAAACCGGCAACAAATCTGCGCTGCAAGGCGGTTTCGACTATGCACACGCCAGCGGCCTCTACGTCGGCGTCTGGGGTTCCAGCATCAGCTGGCTGAGCGATGCGGGCATCGCCAACAACGCCGGTACAGAGTTCGACACTTACCTTGGCTTTTCCGGTGAGGCTGGTGACATCGGCTACGACGCGGGCTTCCTGCGCTACAACTATCCTGGTGACTACGGCACCAACCTGTCTGCCGACACCAACGAGATCTACGGCAAGGTCGGTTACAAGTGGGTCTCCGCCAAGTATTCGCGCAGTACAGGCAACCTGTTCGGCGTCGCCAACTCCAGCGGCAGCAGCTATCTGGACCTGAGCGCCAGCTATGACCTGGAGGATACCGGCATCTCCCTCGGCGCCCACTACGGCAAGCAAACCATCGCCAATAGCCCTGCTTCCGACTACACCGACTACAACCTCAGCGTCTCCAGGGAGTTTGGCGGATATGGCTTCAGCGCGACTTACAGCAAGACCAACCTGGACAACTACGTTGACCCGCAAGGCAACAATCTTGGCAAGGGCGTGCTGGTATTCGCTGTAAGCCGCTCGATGTAATTAACCCGGGGCGGTTCACCGCCCCGTTACTCAAGGAGAGTGAAAATGAAAATGGTCACCGCAATCATCAAGCCGTTCAAGCTGGACGAAGTGCGTGAAGCGCTGTCGGCGATGGACGTGCAAGGCATCACCGTTACCGAAGTCAAGGGTTTCGGCCGCCAGAAGGGCCACACCGAACTGTATCGCGGTGCGGAATACGTGGTGGATTTCCTGCCCAAGATCAAGCTGGAAGCAGCGATCAAGGCAGACCAGTTGGAGCGCGTGATCGAGGCGATCGAAAAAGCAGCCCAGACCGGCAAGATCGGCGACGGCAAGATATTCGTGCAAGACCTCGAACAAGTGATCCGTATCCGCACCGGCGAAGTCGGTCCGGAAGCACTTTAAGGAGAATGGAAATGAAGAAACTACTCGCTTCTTTCATGCTGCTGGCCGTGTTGTTCGGCGCAGTCAGCCCCTCGTTCGCCGAGGAAGCAGCACCTGCCGCGGAGGCCGTGACCGCAACGGCTGAAGCAGCCGCTGTTGCCGCACCCGTGCCCGATAAAGGCGACACCACCTGGATGATGTTGTCCACGCTGCTGGTGATCCTGATGATCGTGCCGGGCCTGTCCCTGTTCTACGGTGGCCTGGTACGCGCCAAGAACATGCTGTCCGTCCTGTCTCAAGTGTTCGGCATCTTCGCCCTGATCTCCATCCTGTGGGTGATCTACGGTTACTCGCTGGCCTTCGGTGACGGCGGCTCGATGAACTGGGCAATCGGCGACCTGAGCAAGCTGTTCCTGGCCGGCATGACTGCTGACAGCACCGCTGCCACCTTCACCGACGGCGTGGTGATTCCCGAGTTCACCTTCGTTGCCTTCCAGCTGACCTTCGCGGCGATCACTACCGCACTGATCATCGGCGGCTTCGCAGAACGCATCAAGTTCGGTTCGCTGATGGTGTTCTCCGCACTGTGGTTCACTTTCTCCTACCTGCCGATCGCACACATGGTGTGGGCAACAGGTGGCTACCTGTTCGAGAAGGGTGCGCTGGATTTCGCTGGCGGTACTGTTGTGCACATCAACGCCGGTATCGCGGCACTGGTCGGCGCGATCGTGATCGGCAAGCGTATCGGTTACGGCAAAGAGCCGATGGCACCGCACAACCTGCCGATGACCATGATCGGTGCATCCCTGCTGTGGGTGGGCTGGTTCGGCTTCAACGCTGGATCCAACCTGGAAGCCACTGGCGGCGCGGCACTGGCCTTCCTGAACACCATCGTCGCTACCGGTGCAGCAGCACTGAGCTGGATGGGCGCTGAGAAAGTATTGCGTGGCAAGGCTTCCATGCTGGGTATCGCTTCTGGTGCAGTGGCTGGTCTGGTTGTCATCACACCGGCTGCCGGTCTGGTTGGCCCGATGGGCGCCATCATCCTCGGCCTGATCGTTGGTCCGGTCTGCCTGTGGGCTGTATCTGGCCTGAAGAAGTCGCTGGGTTATGACGACTCGCTCGATGTGTTCGGCATCCACGCAGTCGGCGGCATCGTTGGCGCCATCGGCACCGGCATTTTCGTATCACCGGCATTGGGCGGCGTGGGTGTGGACGGCTACTCGATGGGCGCACAAGTGATGACACAAGCCACCGGCGTGCTGATCACCATCGTCTGGTCCGGTGTGGTCGCCTTCGTCTGCTTCAAGCTGGTCGACATAGTCATGGGTCTGCGTGTCTCGGAAGAAGAAGAGCGCGAAGGTCTGGATACTGCGACTCACGGCGAACGCGCTTATAACGTGTAAGTGCCTTTAATTGCCCCGGATAGTTCATTAGCACGTCATTCCCGCCTTCGCGGGAATGGCGCAGGATCAGCCAAGAATTATCTGGGATTACTGCAAGGATGGTATGACGACCTCGAAAAAAACAAAACTGGTGGTGATCGGCAACGGCATGGCAGGGATGCGCACGCTGGAAGAATTGCTCAAGCTGGCACCTGACCTGTACGACATCACCGTGTTCGGCGCCGAACCGCACGGCAACTACAACCGCATCCTGCTGTCGCCGGTGCTCGCAGGAGAAATGACGATCAAGGACATCATGCTCAACGATGTCGATTGGTATGCGCAAAACGGCATCACCCTGCACCTGAACAAAAAGGTGACGCAGATCGACCGCATGCGGCGCAAGGTAATCGCCGCCGACGGCACCGAGGCGGATTACGACCGTCTGTTGCTGGCTACCGGCTCCAACCCGGTCATGCTGCCGGTGCCTGGCGGCGATCTGCCCGGCGTGATTGCCTACCGCGACATCAAGGACACCGACGAGATGATCGAGGCTGCGTCGCACTACCGTCATGCGGTGGTGATCGGCGGCGGGCTGCTCGGCCTGGAAGCGGCGAACGGCCTCAAGCTGCGCGGCATGGACGTGACGGTGGTGCACCTGATGCCGTGGCTGATGGAGCGCCAGCTTGATCGCGCCGCCGCCGGCCTGCTGCAGCAATCACTGGAAACCAGGGGGCTCAAATTCAAGCTGGAAAAGCAGACTGCCGAACTGGTCGCCGGAGAATCCGGGCGTGTCTGCGCGATAAAATTCAAGGATGGCGAAACCCTGCCTGCCGACTTGGTGGTGATGGCGGTCGGTATCCGCCCCGACACCGGGCTAGCCGAGGCCGCCGGCCTGCATTGTGAGCGCGGCGTGGTGGTGAACGACACCCTGCAGACCTACGATCCACGCATCTACGCGGTGGGCGAATGTGTGTCACATCGCGGCATCGCCTACGGGCTGGTGGCGCCGCTGTTCGAGCAAGCCAAGGTATGCGCCAATCACCTTGCGCAGCTCGGTATCGCCCGCTATACCGGCTCGGTCACTTCAACCAAACTCAAGGTCACCGGCATTG
>JBAZFV010000124.1:0-4400 GCA_041653255.1 Sideroxydans sp.
GGTTTGGCTTTCCTGGTTGCGGGACTGGCATTCAAACTGGGCGTGGTGCCGTTTCACATGTGGGTGCCCGATGTCTATCACGGTGCGCCGACCGCGATGACGCTACTCATCAGCTCGGCACCGAAACTGGCCGCCTTCGCCTTTGTCATGCGCATCCTGGTCGAATCGCTGCAACCGCTGCTGACCCACTGGTCCGGTATGCTGATGGTGCTCGCCGTGTTGTCGATGGCAGTCGGCAACATCACCGCCATCGCCCAGACCAACATCAAGCGCATGTTTGCCTACTCGACCATCGCCCACATGGGCTTCTTGCTGGTCGGTGTGCTGAGCGGTTCACTCGACGGTTATGGCGGCGCCATGTTCTACGCCGTGGCTTATGTGCTGATGACGCTGGGCGGATTCGGCATGATCATGCTGCTCTCGCGTGAAGGTTTTGAGGCAGACAACATCGACGACTTCAAGGGACTCAACCAGCGCAGTCCGTGGCTCGCCTTCATGATGCTGATTCTGATGTTCTCCATGGCAGGCGTACCACCGACGATCGGCTTCTATGCCAAGTTTGCGGTGTTGAGCGCTGCCGTGCAGACCGGACATATCACCCTGGTTGTCATGGCCGTTCTATTCTCTCTGGTTGGCGCGTTCTACTACCTGCGCATCGTCAAACTGATGTATTTCGACGCTCCGGAAAGCCATGAGAAGCTCTATCTGCAACCGGATGCTGCCTTGCTGGTCTCGATCAACGGCCTGGCGGTGCTGCTGATTGGCATCCTGCCAAATGCCCTGATGACCGTGTGTGCCGCTTCCGTGCAGCAATCACTGCTGCTGCACTGAACCTCGGCGATAACGACGACCACTCCCGCCGCGGCGGGAGTTTTTATTTGCAGCGCCAGCTGGCACAATGCCGACCCGGATAGTTATTAAAGGAACGTACGATGGATGCACATTGGATCTGGTGGCTGGCAGCGGTAGTGCTGGTGATCGCCGAGATGTTCAGCGGCACGTTCTATCTGCTGGCCGTGGCGCTGGGCTTGCTGGTGGCCGGGATGGCCGCTTATCTTGGCACCCCGTGGAACATCCAGGTTGTCATCGCTGCCGTACTTTGCACGGGCAGCGTGGCGTGGATCTACGGCTGGAAAATCCGTTCCGCACAGCCGGACGAACATTCCAATCTGGCAAATGACATCGGACAGGAAGTGCAGGTGGTGAGCTGGGCCGACGATCACAATCTGCGCGTCAGCTACCGCGGTGCGGAATGGCAGGCGCGACTGGCCGAGCATGTGGCAGCCGACAGCACGCGCCAGCTCTGGCGTATCAAGGATATTTCCGGCAGTTGTCTAATCATCGAATAACAAGGAGAGTACGTATGGATATATTCGTCGTTGCATTGGGCATCTTCGCCGTCTTTCTGGCATTTCAGACAATCAAGATCGTGCCGCAGCAAAACGCATGGGTGGTTGAGCGGTTCGGCAAATACAACCGGACACTTGAGCCCGGCCTGAACATCGTCATTCCGTTCATGGATCGCGTCGCCTATCGTCACCGTCTCACTGAATTTCCTATTGATATCGAGCCGCAGGTCTGCATCACGCGCGACAACACCCAGGTGCAGGTGGACGGCGTGCTGTATTACCAGGTGACCGATGCGGCACGCGCCAGTTACGGCACGTCCAATTACCTTGCCGCGATCACCATGCTGGCACAGACTGCGCTGCGCTCCGAATGCGGCAAGCGCGATCTGGATAAATTGCTGGAAGACCGCGAGGCGATCAACCGTACCGTGGTCTTTGCGCTGGACGAAGCCAGTCCCACTTGGGGGGTGAAAGTGCTGCGCTACGAGATCAAGGACATCACCCCGCCGCAGCAAGTGCTGGCCGCGATGCAGAAGCAGATCACCGCCGAGCGCGAGAAGCGCGCCCTGATCGCCCAGTCTGAAGGCAAGAAACAGGAAGAGATCAATCTGGCGGAAGGCCTGATGACCGCCTCCATCCGCGAATCAGAAGGCACGCGTCAGGCCGCCATCAACAATGCGCAGGGCGAAGCAGAAGCCTTGTTGCTGGTCGCCAATGCGACCGCCGAATCGCTGCGCGTCGTTGCGGCCGCGATCCAGAGTGACGGTGGATTAACGGCGGTCAATCTTAAAGTTGCGGAGAAATTCGTTGATGCCTTCGGCAACATTGCCAAACAGGGCAACACCATGATCCTGCCCGGCAATGCCGCCGACATCGCCGGGATGGTGGCGACCGCGATGCAGGTGATAAAGAAAAGCTGACATGGATCTGACCGAGAAACAACTCGACAGCCGCGTGATGTATGCAGGCGGCTTCCTCGAAGTGCTGAAGGACAACGTGCAATTGCCCGACGGCAGTCACAGCACACGCGAATACCTCACCCATCCCGGCGCAGTCGCCATGCTGGCCTTGCTCGACAACGGCAAGCTGGTGATGGAGCGCCAATACCGTTATCCGCTCCATCGTGAATTCATCGAACTTCCGGCCGGCAAGATCGACGAGGGTGAAGACATCCTCGTCACGGCACAGCGCGAACTTTTGGAAGAGACCGGCTATGTCGCGCGCGAGTGGATACACCTCACTACGGCCTGGCCCTGCATCGGTTATTCCGATGAACGCATGGAATATTTTCTGGCGCGCGGTCTTACCTATCAGGGCGACAAACTGGACGAAGGCGAATTCCTGGAAGTATTCGAACTGTCATTGGAAGATGCGCTGGAATGGGTGAGGGCGGGCAAGATCAGCGACAGCAAAACCATCGTTGGCTTGTTCTGGCTGGAGAAGATACTGAACGGGAACTGGCACGCACCAAAGTAAGGCTTTATTTTGGTGCATGGCGCGCGCGCAAGCACCGTATTGGTGAATACATCGCGCCTGTTTGACTCTCACGCCAGAAAATAAGCCAATAAATCAGTGACACTGTTCGATGGCACAGTGCTTGCAAGCGTCCTGACATTTGCACTTTGCCGGAGAGATCATGGAAGAATTAAGAACCAGCAGCGATGCACTTTTCATTCTGCTCGGCGCCATCATGGTGCTGGCGATGCACGCGGGCTTTGCCTTTCTCGAACTTGGCACAGTGCGCAAGAAGAATCAGGTCAATGCGCTGGTCAAGATATTGAGTGACTTCGCCGTATCCACAGTTGCTTATTTCTTCATCGGTTACGGTATCGCCTACGGCATCCACTTCTTCAACGGCGCGGAACAGCTCGCGCAAAAGAACGGCTACGATCTGGTCAAGTTCTTCTTCCTGATGACCTTCGCCGCTGCCATTCCCGCCATCGTCTCCGGCGGCATCGCGGAGCGCGCCAGATTCAACCCGCAACTTGCCGCCACCTTTCTGCTGGTCGGTTTCGTCTATCCCTTTTTTGAAGGCATTGCGTGGAACGGCCACTTTGGCATTCAGGATTGGTTGAAAGACACATTTGATGCGGGTTTCCATGACTTCGCCGGATCGGTCGTGGTACACGCCGTGGGTGGCTGGGTCGGCCTGGCGGCTGTGCTGTTGCTTGGCGCGCGGCGCGGTCGTTACACCAAAGAGGGGCGCGTTTCCGCGCATCCGCCTTCCAGCATTCCGTTTCTCGCGCTGGGCGCGTGGATACTTACCGTCGGCTGGTTCGGCTTCAATGTCATGTCGGCACAGAACATCGCCGGCATCAGCGGACTTGTCGCCGTCAACTCGCTGATGGCCATGGTGGGCGGCACCCTCGCCGCATTGTGGCTGGGCAAGAACGACCCCGGCTTCGTGCACAACGGCCCGCTCGCCGGGCTGGTCGCTGTCTGCGCAGGGTCGGATGTGTTTCATCCCATCGGTGCACTCGTCGTTGGTGGTGTGGCCGGCGCCTTGTTCGTCGTCATGTTCACCCTCACCCAGAACCGCTGGAAGATCGATGATGTGCTCGGTGTGTGGCCCTTGCACGGTCTATGCGGTGCGTGGGGCGGTATCGCAGCGGGTATCTTCGGTGCAAAAGCGTTGGGCGGCATTGGCGGCGTCAGCTTCATGTCGCAACTTATCGGCACTCTGCTGGGTGTCGGCATCGCCTTCGGCGGCGGCTACATCGTCTATGGCCTGATAAAGAAACTGGTCGGCATCCGCCTCGATCAGGAAGAAGAGTTCAACGGTGCCGACTTGAGCATCCACAAGATCATCGCCACACCGGAGCGCGAATCGGGTTGGTGATTTGTTGTGATTGTTGCGTGACAGTAAAATTTTGAAAGAGACATCCAGAATTTTGTGCAACGGGAGGGCTTCCCGCAGCTGGGGTGTCCGTTCTTCGAGCTGGATGGTAAGCCGCTTTAGTGCAGCCTTCCAATCCCGGATTGCATCGTCCACCACTTGCTGATGTTGTTCGGTGCCAGGTACTGGAAATTCACTTTGGCCGAATGTCGGCC
>JBAZFV010000125.1:0-4361 GCA_041653255.1 Sideroxydans sp.
TTTTCACGCGAACTGACGGCTACCTTCTGGAAAGACTGCGCCCGGACGACTTCTGCGACCAACTCCTCGCCGGAAAGCAGCAACGGCTTAAGATTACCACCCCCATGGGGGTTTACCAATGCCATACAATCTCCCTTAATGAACCAACGTTTTAGCAATGGCGTGCACACTAAAACAAGAGCAGGTTCTGCGCGATACCCCTCATGGGTTGAGGGGCGTCCCCCCCTTACGGGTTACGATGCGCTCCCTCATCACGGCTATGGCAGTGGCAGCAAGGGTTACGCATACTTGTGACGCCGAATTCCGAGTAGTTTAGTCGGACTGCCCTGCTCTAAAAACGATAAACCAACACTGAACTTCGCCCATGTCATCAGCTCCTTTGCATGACCCGCTTGCGCCACCTGTCACAGGTGCCACCACCGAGGTTCGCTATACCACCTGTTATATGTGCGCCTGCCGTTGCGGCATCCGCGTCCATTTGCGCAACGGCGAGATCCGCTACATCGACGGCAACCCGGACCATCCATTAAACGGTGGCGTGATCTGCGCCAAGGGTTCTTCCGGCATCATGAAACAGTATTCACCGGCACGCCTGACCAAACCGCTGCGGCGCAAACAGGATAGCGAGCGCGGGGCTGGTGAGTTTGAAGAGATTTCCTGGGAAGAGACATTCTCCATACTTGCCGAGCGACTCGGCAAGGTGCGTGCGACCGACCCGAAAAAGTTTGCACTATTCACCGGGCGCGACCAGATGCAGGCGCTGACCGGCATGTTCGCGCGCCAGTTCGGCACGCCCAACTATGCGGCACACGGCGGGTTTTGCTCGGTCAACATGGCGGCCGGCATGATTTACACGATCGGTGGGTCGTTCTGGGAATTCGGTGGCCCGGATCTGGAACGTTCCAGGCTGTTCATCATGATCGGTACGGCAGAAGACCATCACTCCAATCCGCTCAAGGTCTCGCTGTCAAAATTCAAACGCGAGGGCGGGCGCTTCATCTCCATCAACCCGGTGCGTACCGGTTACTCGGCTATCGCCGACGAATGGGTGCCGATCCGTCCCGGCACCGACGGCGCACTGTTTCTGGCCATCATCCACGAGATCATCAAACTCGGTTTGTATGACAGGGAATTTCTGGTGCGTTACACCAACTCCGGTGAGTTGGTGAACCTCGATGCGGCACATGACGAGTTCGGCATGTTCGTGCGCACCGAGGTGCCGGAGGAGGAGGGCTGTTACGACCCGCAGAACAAGCTATGGTGGGACCGCAATACCAACAAGCCAGTCATCACCCATAGCGAAGGAGCTGACCCTTTCCTGCGCGGCGAATTCAAATTGCCGGATGGCACACCGGTCAAACCCGCATTCCAGTTGTTGCAGGACAGAGTAGAGGAATACACACCGGAATGGGCGGAAGGTATCACTGGTATTTCAGCCGACACCATCCGTCGTCTGGCGCACGAGATGGGCATCACCGCGCGCGACCAGAAGATCGAATTGCCGATCGCCTGGACCGATTCGTGGGGCAAGGAACATGAGACCGTCACCGGCAACCCGGTCTCATTCCATGCCATGCGCGGCCTGGCTGCGCACTCCAACGGTTTTCACACCATCCGTGCGTTATCCATCCTGATGACCATGCTCGGCACCATCGACCGGCCCGGCGGTTTCCGTCACAAGACACCGTTCCCGCGCCCGATTCCGCCTTGCGCGCGCACCCCGAACGATCCGCGTGCGGTGCAACCCAATACACCGCTGGATGGCATGCCGTTAGGCTGGCCTTCCGACCCCGACGACCTCTTTGTCAACGCGGACGGCAGCCCGGTACGTATCGACAAGGCCTTCTCGTGGGAGTATCCGCTGTCGGCACACGGGCTGATGCACAACGTCATTACCAACGCCTGGCGCGGTGACCCGTACAAGATCGATACACTGCTGTTGTTCATGGCCAACATGGCGTGGAACTCTTCGATGAACACCACCGAAGTGCGCAAGATGCTCACTGACAAGGAGGAGAGTGGCGAATACAAGATTCCGTTTATTGTGGTGTGCGATGCCTTCCATTCCGAGACCACGGCCTTTGCCGACCTCGTTTTGCCGGACACTACCTATCTCGAACGCCACGACGTAATGTCGATGCTTGACCGCCCGATCTCTGAATTCGATGGCCCGGTGGATGCTGTGCGCATCCCGGTGATGCCACCGACCGGCGAGTGCAAACCATTCCAGGAGGTGTTGATCGAATTGGGTACGCGCCTGAAGCTTCCCGCGTTCGTGACCCAGGACGGCCAACGCAAATATCGCGACTATCCGGATTTCATCGTCAACTGGGAGACCGCGCCGGGTTCCGGTATCGGCTTCCTCTCCGGCTGGCGCGGCAAGGGCGGCGAGAAGTCGATGCGCGGCGAGCCGAATCCGAACCAGTGGGAAATGTATGCCAAGAACAACTGCGTCCATCATGAGGTATTGCCGCGTTCATATCAATACATGCGCAACTGGAACAAGGGTTATCTCGAATGGTCACAGCGCAACGGCATTACGCGCTATGCCGAACCGATCCTGATCCACCTGTATTCCGAGGTGTTGCAGAAATTCCGCCTCGCCGCGCAGGGCAAAGGCCTCACGCGCCAGCCGCCGAAAAATTTGGCAAAACGGGTCGAGACCTATTTTGATCCGCTGCCGTTTTACTACGAGCCGCTGGAAACGCAGACCAGTGACAAGCGCAAGTATCCGCTGTCGGCGCTGACTCAGCGCCCGATGGCGATGTATCACTCGTGGGATTCGCAGAATGCCTGGCTGCGCCAGATCCACTCGCACAACTATCTGTACGTCAATGCGCAGACCGCGAGGAATATCGACATCAATGATGGCGACTGGATCTGGTGCGAGTCGCAATGGGGCAAAGTTCGCTGCATGGTGCGTTACAGCGAAGCAGTGGAACCGGGCACGGTGTGGACATGGAATGCCATTGGCAAGGCGGCCGGGGCGTGGAATTTGACGCCGCAGGCGAACGAGTCGCAACAGGGATTCCTGTTGAATCACCTCATCTCGGAAGAGCTGCCGCCGCAGCCGGACGGTTCGCGTTATTCGAATTCAGACCCGGTCACCGGTCAGGCCGCGTGGTACGACGTACGTGTACGCATCTACAAGACGGCAGAGGGTGAACCCGAACAGACCTCTCCGCAATTCGAACCGATGAAAAAATATCCCGGCATGAAAGACGCGCCGAACTGGCTGGCTTATTTTGGTGGTGGCAGGAAGAAAGGCGGTGCGAAATGACCCAGCTCGCGCTCGTGATCGACCTCAATGTCTGCGTCGGCTGTCATGCCTGCGTGACCAGTTGCAAGGAATGGAATACTTCCGGTTCCGCCGGGCCGCTGTGCGATGAACGTCCCTATGATGAAAATCCGACCGGCACGTTCTTTAATCGCGTGCAAACCTACGAGATAGGTACATTTCCGAACAGTGAAACTTTGCATTTCCCCAAGTCCTGCCTGCATTGCGAAGATCCTCCGTGCGTACCGGTGTGCCCAACGGGCGCTTCTTACAAGCGCAAAGAGGATGGCATCGTGCTGGTGGATTACGATAAGTGCATCGGCTGCAAGTACTGTTCATGGGCTTGTCCGTACGGCGCACGCGAGTTTGACGAGAAACAAAAGGTGATGAAGAAATGCACGCTGTGTGTGGATCGCATTTATGACATGTCCATGCCGGAGGCGGACCGCAAGCCTTCCTGCGTGAAAGCATGCCCGACCAACGCACGTTTGTTTGGTGACATCCATGATCCGGAGTCGGCAGTGTCGAAGGCGATTCGCGAAGATGGCGGTTATGCATTGATGCCGGAATGGGGAACGCATCCGTCCAACCATTACCTGCCGAGACGCAAAACCAAGGTCAAGATCCACGAGGATGAGCTGGAGCGTGCCGATAATCCGCTCAAGCTTGACCAGCAACTGCCCAAGCCGGACAAGGACCAGTCCACGATGGATGATGTGTCGGCCTGGTAATTTGAACTAATCACGAACGACTATGAAACCAGCCTTCTCTGTTATTTTCCTGACCACACTCATCGGTGCGGGGCAAGGTTTGTTCCTTGCCTTGTTCACCCATCAGTCATATGCCTTGTTTGGCCTGTTGCCGATGCAGTCTGATGCCTTCTACGGCTACGGCAGTGTCATCGTCTTGCTGTTGCTGGCAGGCGGGCTGGTCGCCTCTTTCTTCCACCTTGGCCGCCCCGAGCGCGCTTGGCGCTCGGCGACACAATGGCGGACGTCCTGGCTGTCGCGCGAAGTTATCGTATTGCCGGCTTTCATGGTGGTGGCCTTTCTGTTTGGAGTGTCGCACCTGCTCGGAATGCATC
>JBAZFV010000126.1:0-4331 GCA_041653255.1 Sideroxydans sp.
GCCGCGATATTACCATACTCGTTGCGCCGAACATCCGCTGCCAAACCCTGCAGATCGATCTTGTTGTAGATCACGACCTGCGGGATATGCCGGGCACCCACCTCGGTCAGTACCTTGTTCACTGCGACCACCTGGTCATTGCGCTCCGGGCTGTTTACATCCACCACATGCAGCAGCAGATCCGCCTGCGCCGTTTCCTCCAGTGTGCTGCGGAAAGCCGCCACCAGTCCATGCGGCAAATGGCGGATGAAACCCACCGTATCTGACAGCACGACCTGGCGCGGACTGTCGCCCGGCAGGAACAGTTTGCGCGCGGTGGTATCCAGCGTGGCGAACAGCTGGTTGGCCACGTAGGTGTCGGCATGGGTCAGACGATTGAACAGGGTGGACTTGCCGGCGTTGGTATAACCCACAATGGAAACTGACAGCACATCGGAACGGTTGCGGCTGCGGCGTTGCTGCTCACGATGACGTTTGATCTGTTTCAGGCGCTCGTTCAACAGATGCACGCGCCGGTCCAGTTTGCGCCGGTCCAGCTCCAGTTGTGTTTCACCGGGCCCGCGCGCGCCCACCGCGAATTTCTGCTGCCCCATATCCATATTCATGCCGACCAGCCGGGTGGACAGGTATTTAAGCTGCGCCAGCTCGACCTGTACCTTGCCCTCGTGGCTCTGTGCACGCAGGGCAAAAATATCCAGGATCAGCATGGTGCGATCGATTACACGCGTCTGTATTTTGGCGGTGAGATTGCGCATCTGCGCGGGCGACAGGTCGTGATTGAAAATGACCAGCGGCGCTTCCAGCTCCTCAACCAGTGCAGCGATCTCATCCACCTTGCCGCTGCCGGCGAAGGTGGCGGCATCCGGACGTTGGCGACGGCCTTCTACCAGCGCAAGCGTCTGCACTCCGGCACTTTCCGCCAGCAGGCGCAGCTCTTCCAGACTTTCCGCGTAATCCGGTGCACCCAAATCAAGACTGACCAATACCGCTGTATTGGGGGCAGTCGTTGCTTCAGGCATCACTCTTCGTCAGCAGTGATAGTAACCGCGCGCGCCGGAACGATGGTGGAGATGGCATGCTTGTAGACCATCTGGGTGACGGTATTCTTCAGCAGCACCACGTACTGATCGAAAGAATCGATCTGGCCTTGCAGTTTGATGCCATTGACCAAGTAGATGGCAACCTGCACATGCTCCTTGCGCAGGGTGTTCAGGAACGGGTCTTGTAGTTGTTGCCCTTTGTTAGTCATTTTATCGGCTCATGAGGTGATTGGAACGCCGTCACTGTAATGGAAAACAGCGTATTGCGATAGCCCTTGCCAGCTCTCTGCCTTGCCATTTCCTCTGATAACAACGCCTTGTTTTGGCTCTTCGGAAAGTAGTGTGGAATCGAGTACGAGACTTTCCGGTTAATGGTGGAACGGAGGATTGTTTCCTGTGGGTGGTCACTGAACCAAGAGAAAACGGGTATCCGGATTTTCCGATAACATTAGTATTCATCTGGTAATGGCCTGGATGCTGTAGTCGCAAGACGAGAGGCAGGAGACCCCAGCAGGTTCGCCCTTAGAACCCCTGCCTTTAGGCATGGGAGGTTTAGGTAAGCTCCTTAATGAGGTCAGGATGTTTATCCAACAGTTTGAACAGATTGATAACCGCCACCACCGGCTTGGCCTGTCCGCGCTCATAGCGAGAGAAGGCATTTTTACCACCGCCAGTCAGTTTTGCAGCTTGCGCTTGAGTAAGTTTTAATCGCTTGCGGATGGACTCCAACTCACAAGCAGCCTGATGATCCACCTGATCGCGAAACTCTAACCACGCAGCCTCCTCGGTCGCATCATAGGTCAAAATCGCTTCGTCGCACTTATCACAAAACGCGCCGCTTACCTGCGCTTGGTAGGCATGGCCTTTGTATTCTTGTGTCACGGTTCTGCTGCCATCATGCAGCACCCCCTCCACACATGTAGGGCATGCCTGTCCGTTCCATTTACTCTTCATTTCATCGCTCCTTGAATGAAATTACAAAATACTCGCCCGCCTGCTGAAACTTGATATACAGAGCAACACCCTGCCATTCAGCGTGATACACATCCTGCCAAGCTCTATGATCCGCATGAGTCGTCATGCTTTTAAAAAATCCACAGCAACCAAACCCCGCACAACAGCTAACGCATCCGCCTGCGACATACCTATTGAACGAATCCCCGTTCTCGCTGAGAGTGTCAGGTTCATTACCTCTGGGGTTGTCATTTGCGACTGGATCGCTTTGAGCAAGTAATGAGGCTTGTGCTTTTCCATGCAATTATTATTACCCTAATAGGGGAATTCGTCAATGGTGTGTCAGTATGAACTTTTTCGACACCCACTGGAAAATCCGGATAGGTCACGGGTGTCGTGAATAAGTTCAGCCGCGCCGCATACAGGACATTTCATGTTCATAGCTCCTTGCAAGACACAATCAGCACGTCATCGATGACCGTCAACTTCAGATATATGTCGCCCGCCTGTGTGCCGGCGCGGTACACATCCTGCCAGATCGTGTGATCGGCGAGTGTGGTCATGCTCTTGTGGAAATCCGCTGGTGTTAGCGCCATCACCACGGCCAAAAGGCCAACATGTCAGAAACTCCGAGCTCCATCTGTGCCGCGCCAAATCCGCTGAGTATGTGGTGCTCACCTTTTCAGGGTATCCGGATTAAACGGTGGATGAAGTGAAGTTCAGTTGACCGGCTTGCATTTGCAGACTCCGGATTATCGGGTGGATGTAAGGCGCAGCTTGACTGAACTTTCCGGGTAGCTATAATCACCAACGCCTGCCGCTTCGGGCGTAAAAGACATTGAGCATTTCAACCAGCCTTCGGGCATCTGTAAGACCAAATCCGTCAATCCGTTCATAAAATGTTCCCGTTTTCGCTTTGCAGAGCGGAATCGCGAGCATTTTTATCACTACTGATTTCACCTCTTCGTGAGGGAAAACGTCGCCGGTCGCACCGGCATTCAAACAGATGCTTCACCGCATCATCTATTTAACCTTGAGGGACGTCGCTCCCTCACATAGCCTATTGCAAATTGTATAAGTTTTGATACACTGCGAAGAGAGGAAATATGGAAGAAAAACCAATTGATTGGCGAGGTTCGTCGCTTCGAGACATAAAGGATGATGATATTTTCACGCCAAATGCTCGTAAGGAAGCTGGACACCAGCTCGACAAAGTTCAATGCGGACTAGAGCCAGATGACTGGAAGCCATTTGATGTGGTTGGTGCTGGAACGAAGGAAATCCGCATCAACCTGAACGATGGCTGGTTTCGTGTGATGTATGTCGCCAAGTTTCCTGAAGCGGTATATGTATTGCACTGCTTCAAGAAGAAAACGACCACCACCAGTAAACAGGATAAGGATATTACTGCGGCACGTTACAAGGCCATTATCCAAGAAAGGAGTAAGAAATGAATAATACCAAGTCTATGCACATCACCCCCGTCGGTGGAAACGTGTTTGCTGATTTGGGTTTTGACCCTAAAGAGGCTGCTGCTTTGAAGGCTGAATCGAATCGCATCATCTCTGAGAAGCTGGCCATCAAGGAATCTTTGATGACCGAGCTGGCAGGATGGATTGAGGAAAAGCATCTCAAGCAAGCAGAAGCTGCGGAGATCTTGGGTGTGACACGTCCGCGAGTTTCCGATGTAATCAACAAAAAAACCATCAAATTCACCATTGATGCATTGGTGGATATGCTGGCTAGAACAGGCAGGCAAGTTCATCTGTCTGTTCAGTAATCCTCAACCTAACCCCGCGCATCGCCAGATGCCGGGGTTTTTTACTTTCTGGGATTTACCGCGATGCCTGTCAACATCCTGAATCTACCGGGCCTGACCGTGCTGGATTTCAAGGAAGCGGACGATGAATACCACGTCAAGGCAGCGCCAAGGGAAATTGCTCGTCGCTGTCCACACTGCGACAGTTCCAACGATATAGTCAGCCACGCTTGGCGAACCTTGGTCATCCGCGATGTGCCCTCTCATGGAAAGGCGGTGGCAATTCACCTGGATGTGCCTCACCTGAAGTGCCGTCCGTGCAATAAGACTTTTACAGCCCCCGTGCCTGAAGTCGACACCGGTCGTGAGATGACTTTGCGGCTGACTAAGTGGGTTGCCCGCCAAGCTCTCGAATACACCTATGCCGAGATCGCAAAACAGGTGAAGGTAGATGAGAAAACGGTCCGCAATGTCTTCGATGAATATGTCGCCGAGCTGGAGAAGCAGTTTAAGCGCGAAACACCCATCTGGCTTGGAATAGACGAAATCAAGTTGAAGCGATTTCGTGCCATATTCAC
>JBAZFV010000127.1:0-4331 GCA_041653255.1 Sideroxydans sp.
ACTCCCATCGTCACCTTCATGAACAAGATGGACCGTGAGGTGCGCGACTCCCTGGACTTGCTGGATGAAGTGGAATCGGTATTGAACATCCAGTGTGCGCCGGTAACCTGGCCGATCGGCATGGGCAAGACGTTTCGCGGCGTGTATCACTTGATCCGCGACGAGATCATGCTGTTCGAGGCGGGTGAGGGGCGTGACACGCAGGAATTCGAGATCATCTAGGGTATCGACAATCCACGCCTGGCGGAGATGTTCCCGCTGGAGATCGGGCAGCTAAAAACGGAAGTCGAGTTGGTGAATGGTGCGTCGCACCCGTTCGATCTGCAACGCTTCCTTGACGGCAAGCAAACCCCTGTATTTTTCGGTTCTGCCATCAACAACTTCGGTGTGCGTGAGATTCTGGATGCTCTGCTGGACTGGGCACCCGCACCGATAGCGCGTGATGCCTCGGTACGCAGTGTCAATCCTGCCGAGCAAGCGTTCTCCGGTTTCGTATTCAAGATTCAGGCCAACATGGATGCCAACCACCGCGACCGCATCGCCTTTTTGCGCGTGTGCTCCGGCCATTTCGAGCGCGGCATGAAGATCAAACATTTGCGTATCAACCGCGAGATCCGTGTGTCGAACGTGGTGACCTTCATGGCATCCAGTCGTGAGCAGGTGGAAGAGGCGTATGCGGGCGATATCATCGGCCTGCCCAACCACGGCAACATGCAGATCGGCGACAGTTTCTCCGAAGGCGAAGTGTTACAGTTCACCGGCATACCTTATTTCGCGCCGGACTTTTTCCGCTCGGTGCGTATCCGCAACCCGATCAAGGTGAAGCAGTTGCACAAGGGCTTGCAGCAATTGGGAGAGGAGGGTGCGGTGCAGGTGTTCAAACCGGTGGACGGCGGAGATCTGATTTTGGGCGCGGTCGGTATGTTGCAGTTCGACGTGGTGGCCAGCCGCTTGCAGGGTGAATACGGGGTTGATGCGATGTTCGAGAACGCCAGTGTCAGCACCGCACGCTGGGTGACCTGTGACGATGCCAAAGTATTTACTGATTTTCAGAAGGCGTTGTCGCACAACCTTGCCATCGACGCGGCCGGCAACCTGGCCTATCTTGCACCAAACAACGTCAACTTGAGACTGACCCAGGAACGTTGGCCGAAGGTGGTGTTCCACACCACACGCGAACATGCGGTGAAGTTGTAAATGTTATACATCGCGCACAACGTTATCGTCGCAGATCACGAGATTGAAATGACTGCCGTGCGCGCTCAGGGTGCGGGCGGACAGAATGTGAACAAGGTGTCGAGTGCGGTACATCTGCGTTTCGACATCGGTGAGTCTGCCTTGCCACAGGACATTAAACAGCGTTTTCTGCAGCTCAATGACCAGCGCATCAGCAAGGATGGTGTGGTGATCATCAAGGCGCAGGAGTTCCGCAATCAGGAACAGAACCGCAACGAGGCACTACGGCGATTAAAGGCATTGCTGTTGTCGGTTGCGGTGAAGCCGATACCGCGGATCGCCACCAAGCCGACGCGCAGTGCCCGAAAGAAACGGGTCGAATCCAAAGTGTTGCGCGGCAGGGTGAAATCGTTACGCGGAAAAGTGAACGACTAATCCTTGAATTCGAAATCAATCGTCAACAGATGGTGGTCTGAGGCTGTGGTAGGGATGACCGCATGCTTGACGGCTTGTAACTGGCTATTGTGGAAAACATGATCCAGCACATAAGGCATGCGCCGCCAGGTGATTTTCTCAGTCTGCACTGTTTGAAACCCCCCTGTGGCGAATTGCTTGATCAACATTTTGTGGTTGCTGACGTTGAAATCGCCGCCCAGCAAAGTGGGCAGGTTTGTCCGCTTCATTTCTGCCAGCACCAATTCACGCTGTTCCGGATGATCTCTGCTCGATGACTTGAGCATGAAAAATGCCAGCAAGTGTGTATTGAATACTTGTACCGTATGTCCGTCCAGAGTGGTTTTGGCACCGATCAGCAGGCGATCGGTCGGCGTTTTAGTTTCGCCGTTGAAGTTGAATTCGAGCGGCGGGGACGGCAGGTCGAGGCGGGTGGTGTCAAACAGTGGTGTGCGGGAAAAAATTGCCAGGCCAATACCAAATGGCAGTTCGCGCGGGTCTGGTTTCGGGTAGGAAAAATAACTGTCGTAACCCGTCAAGGCTGCCTTGAGGCGAGTGAAATTCGGTGGCGGGTCGATCTGTGCCCCATTCCGCTCGGCATGTTCCACTTCCTGCAACAGGATGATGTCCGCATCGACGCGCTTGATCGCGGCGATGGTCTGTTCCAGATCGACGGGCGCAAAATCGGGATGGTCATCATCCCAGCCCTGTCCGAACTGCATATTGAACTGAAGAACCTTGAAACTGGACATGGGGTTGTGTGGTTGCGCTTTGAATTTTTCCAGAACTGTATAGAAACCCGCCAGCGGAATCAAGCAAGCCCGCTTTTTCCGTGCAAGTATCTTTTACGCAACAGCGGGTTAAAGCGCTCGATTGCGGAACGTAACATGGTGCGCGGCATGCTGTGCTGATGTGTTCGCACAAACGCCTCAAGTGCGGCCATGTCGCGTTTGCCGACTTCTCGTAACATCCAGCCGACGGCCTTGTGCATCAGGTCATGTTTGTCATGCAGCAGAATCCGCGCGAGGCGCAAGGTATCGGCACAGTCGTTGCGCCGGATAAAATGGAGCGTGGCAACGATGGCGATGCGGCGTTCCCACAGCAGGGGTGATCGGGCCAGCGTGTCAAGCACGTTGCGCGGACGTTGTTCGAGAAATCCGCCGACGATGTGCGGTGCGGAAACGTCAACCAGGTCCCAGTTGTTGATGCGCTGCGTTTTGCCGAGATAGAGATCGAACGCGGCCTGCTGCCCGGCAGTGTCTGCCGCCTGAAAGAGTTGTATCAGCAGCAGCAAGGCGAACAGACGTTCCTCGTGGTAACGCGAGTCGAGCAGGGCGGCGATGGTGGTGAGACCGGTATCGCGGTGCTGTTTCGCAAGCGTGCGCAATGGCGGTACTTTGATACCGAGAAATACATCACCCTCGCCATATTCTCCCGGCCCGGTCTTGAAAAAACGTTGCAGGACGGTGGCGGTGTCAGGCGCGGCCAGCGCGCGCAATTCGGCTCGAATGGTGGCGAGCCGTGACATGATTTAGCGGCGACCACCCAGTAACGACCCCAGCAGGCCGCGTACGATCTGTCTGCCCACCGCCGAGCCCACCGTGCGCACCATACTCTTGACCAGTGTTTCAGCCACACCCTGCCGTCGTGAATTAGCACTACCGGAGGGCGACAGGGCAGGCGGTGCGGTAGCCGCTTCGGCCTGTACGGCGCGCGCCTTGAGCAGCTCGTAAGCGGATTCTCGATCTACGGCCTTTTCGTAATGTCCGGCAACGAGGGAGCTGGTGATGATTTGCTGACGTTCGGTAGCGGTGAGCGGGCCGATCTGCGCGCACGGCGGCACGATGAGTGCGCGCTCGACCACTGTGGGTCGGCCTTTTTCATCGAGCAGCGAGACCAGTGCTTCACCCACACCGAGTTCGGTGATGGCGACTTCTTCGTCCAGCACCGGATTGTCACGCATGGTCTCGGCGGCGGCGCGTACTGCCTTCTGGTCACGCACCGAGAAAGCGCGCAAGGCATGCTGCACGCGGTTACCGAGCTGGCCGAGAATCTTATCCGGCACGTCCGCCGGGTTTTGTGTGACGAAATACACGCCGACTCCCTTGGAACGGATCAGGCGCACCACTTGTTCCACCTTGTCCAGCAGCGCAGCGGGCGCATCGTTGAACAGCAGATGCGCCTCGTCGAAAAAGAACACCAACTTGGGTTTTTCCAGATCACCCGCTTCCGGCAGATTCTCGTACAGTTCCGACAGCAGCCACAACAGCAGGGTCGAATACACTTTGGGTGCTTGCATCAGCTGGTCGGCGGCAAGAATGTTGATGACACCCGCGCCTTGTTCGGTCTGCATCAGGTCGGCGATGTCCAGCATCGGTTCGCCGAACAATTGTGCGCCACCCTCGCTTTCCAGTTGCAGCAGGCCGCGCTGGATGGCGCCGATGCTGGCGGTCGAGACGTTGCCGTATTCGGTGGTATAGATCTTCGCGTTCTCACCGACATGTTGCACCATCGCGCGCAGGTCCTTGAAGTCGAGCAGCAACATGCCGTTGTCATCGGCGATCTTGAAAACCAGCGTCAGCACACCCTGCTGCGTGTCGTTCAAATTCAGCATGCGCCCGAGCAGTAACGGCCCCATGTCGGACACGGTGGTGCGAACTGGATGGCCTTGTTTGCCCGCCATCCCAGAAAGTTACCGGATA
>JBAZFV010000128.1:0-4269 GCA_041653255.1 Sideroxydans sp.
GCCGATTATCGAACTGCGCTGGATGAGGGACGCAGCCCGATCGCCAAAGTGATACCTGACTACCACTTTGAATACGGCGTGAGCTGGGCCAAGTACCGCAGTGATGTGCCGTGGAACATTCCGCTCGACACCGGTGTCTCGCTTGAACGCTTGCAGCAGCTGGCCGAGCGACTGACGGATGTGCCGGAGGGGTTCACCTTGCATTCGCGCGTGCAAAAAATCGTGAACGACCGTGTGGCTATGGGCAAGGGCGAGCTGCCGCTGGACTGGGGTATGGCCGAGAACTTGGCTTATGCCACTTTGCTTACCGAAGGGTATGCAGTACGTCTGTCGGGCGAAGATTGCGAACGCGGTACTTTCTTTCACCGCCATGCCGTGTGGCATGACCAGAACCGCACGCAATGGGACAAGGGTTATTTCACACCACTGCAGAAACTTGCACCCGACCAGTCTGACTTCGTGGTCATCAACTCCATCCTGTCGGAAGCTGCAGTGCTCGGTTACGAGTATGGCTTTGCGACAGCGGAGCCGGAGACATTGACTCTGTGGGAGGCACAGTTCGGTGATTTTGCCAACGGCGCGCAGGTCGTCATCGACCAGTTCATCACTTCCGGCGAAGCGAAGTGGGGCAGGCTGAACGGCCTCACCATGCTGTTGCCGCACGGTTACGAGGGTCAAGGGCCGGAGCACTCTTCCGCCCGCATTGAGCGCTATCTGCAACTGTGCGCGGACTACAATATACAAGTGTGCATCCCGTCCAACTCGGCGCAGATATTCCATCTTTTGCGCCGTCAGATGCTGCGACCGATACGCAAGCCGTTGATCGTGTTCACGCCCAAGAGTCTGTTGCGCAGCAAGGATGCTTCCTCGCCGCTGGAAGATCTGACGCACGGCGGCTTTCTGTCCGTGATGCCGGAAGTGGAAGCCTTGGATGCAAGCAAGGTGCGTCGCATCATCGCCTGCAGCGGCAAGGTGTATTACGACCTGATCAAGGGGCGCAGTGAGCGCGGCATCACCGACATGGCGATCATCCGCATCGAGCAGCTTTATCCTTTTCCGCATGATGAATTCGCTGCGCAGGTCGCCGCCTATCCGAACGCGACTGAGGTCGTCTGGTGTCAGGAAGAGCCGGGCAATCAGGGCGCGTGGCACCGCATCCAGCATTACCTGCTGCGCCAGATGCGCAAAGGGATGCGTCTGGATTACGCACTGAGGCCTTCCTCGGCATCACCGGCTGCGGGCTATCTCGCCATCCATAACGAACAACAGAAAGCAGTGGTCGAGGCCGCCTTCCGCCCCGATCTGGACGTCAAGAACCGACCAGGAGTACATCACTATGAGCATCATTGAAGTCAAAGTCCCGCAATTATCCGAGTCCGTCTCCGAAGCGACACTACTGACCTGGAACAAAAAAGTCGGTGAGCAAGTCAGCGAAGGCGATAACCTGATTGACATCGAGACTGACAAGGTGGTGCTGGAACTGCCGGCGATCAAGAGCGGCGTGCTGAGCCGCATCCTCAAGGAAAGCGGAGCACAAGTGGTGAGTGGCGAGGTCATCGCGCAGATAGACTCAGCCGCTGCAGCAAAACCCTCTGCAGCTGAGACTGTTGAGCCGGCCGTAGCCGCCGCACCTTCCACCAAAGCAGCAGCGCCTGCCGCTGTATCACCTTCCGCCCGCAAGTTGGCCCACGAGCATGATGTTGATGCCGCGAACCTGACCGGCAGCGGTAAAAACGGCCTGGTCACCAAGGAAGATGTATTGAGCGCAGTGCAGGCTAAGCCTGCAGCGACAGAGCCGGTACCGGTACCGGTAACTGTTTCTAGCATGGAACGCACCGAGCAGCGCGTGCCAATGACGCGCATCCGTCAACGGATCGCCGAGCGACTGCTGCAATCGCAGGCTAACGCCGCCATCCTCACTACCTTCAATGAAGTGAACATGCAGCCGGTGATGGATCTGCGTAGTCGCTACAAGGATGCGTTCGAGAAAAAGCACGGCGTGAAACTTGGCTTTTCTTCCTTCTTTGTCAAAGCGGCGGTACATGCGCTGAAGAAATTCCCGGTCGTCAACGCTTCGGTCGACGGCACCGATGTGCTGTACCACAACTACTTCGACATCGGTGTCGCCATCGGCAGCGAGCGCGGTCTGGTGGTGCCCATCATTCGTGATGTGGACAAGATATCCTTTGCAGATATCGAGCGTCGCATCGCCGATTTTGCCGTCCGCGCAAAGGACGGCAAGATCGGCATGGAAGAGTTGTCCGGCGGCACATTCTCCATCACCAACGGCGGTGTGTTCGGTTCCATGCTTTCCACACCCATCATCAACCCGCCGCAGAGCGCCATCCTTGGTATCCATGCCACCAAGGAACGCCCTGTTGCAGAGAACGGCCAAGTCGTCATCCGCCCCATGAACTACCTTGCTGTCTCCTACGATCACCGCATCATCGACGGCCGTGAAGCGGTGCAGTTCCTTGTTGCGATCAAAGAATATCTGGAGATGCCGGGGCTGGTGTTGCTGGATCTGTGATGAATACTTTTCGCGCTTTCAGGATTTTCGAGCAAGACGGCAAATCACAGGGCCGTCTTGTTGATCTAGTGCTTGATGAGCTGGATACGGGTGATGTGGTTATCTGCGTTCATTATTCCGGGGTGAATTACAAGGATGCGCTGGCCGCCACCGGCGCGGGCAAGGTGATTCGTCGCTTTCCCTGTGTGGGCGGTGTGGATGCTGCGGGTGTGGTAGAAAGTTCTTCCGATACGCGCTTCAGGGTGGGTGATGAAGTGCTGGTGACCGGTTACGACATGGGAGTGGCGCACGATGGCGGCTTTGCCGAATATGTACGCGTACCGGCTGACTGGGTGGTGCCGTTACCGCAAGGGTTGTCGTTATTCGATGCCATGGCGCTGGGTACGGCAGGTTTCACTGCGGCGCTTGCTATTCACCGTCTGGAACAGAACGAGTTGATGCCGGATAGTGGCAAGGTAATCGTAACCGGTGCTACCGGCGGCGTATCCGGTTTGGCCATTCAGATGCTGGCGCAGCGCGGTTATCACGTGGTGGCGCTGACCGGCAAGACACACGAAAGTGCTTATCTTGAATCGCTCGGTGCCCGCGAGATCCTGTTGCGTAGCACGGTCGATTTGAACAGCACGCGCCCGTTGGAAAAAGCGCAGTGGGCAGGTGCGCTGGATGCGGTGGGTGGTGCGACGCTGGCTTGGCTCACGCGCAGCATGCAACAAGAGGGTGCCATCGCCAGTTTTGGCAATGCGGGCGGTGTCGAGTTAAATACGTCGGTTTTCCCCTTCATCCTGCGCGGAGTGAAGTTGCTGGGGGTGGATTCGGCAGCGACTAAGATGCCGCTGCGCAAGATGATCTGGCAGCGGCTGGCCAACGATCTGCGCCCGTTGCATCTGCACGACATGATCCAGAGCGTACCCTTGGCCGAGTTGGCGCCAGTCTTTCCTGCGCTGGTCGCGGGCCAGTCACGCGGCCGCACTGTGGTGGAAATCGCAGCAGTCTGAACACCGCACCGCTATAATGCGTGCCTCTCACGCGGAAGTGGCGGAATTGGTAGACGCACTGGATTTAGGTTCCAGCGCCGCAAGGTGTGCAGGTTCGAGTCCTGTCTTCCGCACCAAAATAACCAATCTGATGTGCTGTTCTTCCCGGTCCAAGTTGTTCGACCGGGTGTAAAGGGCTATATTTCGGGCTAGGAGTGATATATGCCAACAGAAAGTCAGAACAAGCTTGCCGTATTGGAAGCACGTCACCATGATCCCTTTGCTTATCTGGGATTGCACCGAATCAAATCTGAGTATGTTTTACGTGTATTTCAGCCTTATGCCAGTGCAGTATCGGTGCATGACGGTAAATCCTGGCTACCGCTGGAGCGCGTTGATGCGGCAGGGCTGTTCACCTGGCACGGCAAGCAGGAGCTGCCTGTTCCTTGCCTGTTGCAACTGAATTATTTTAATCACTTGCTGGAAGTGCATGACCCTTACACTTTTGGCGTCAGTATTACCGACTACGATCTGCATTTGTTTGCACAGGGTAGATTGCAGGAATCCTATCGCATGCTGGGTGCACACCACATGGAAATTCAAGGTGTGTGGGGGGTGCGTTTTGCGGTGTGGGCGCCGAATGCAGAGCGCGTGAGTGTGGTGGGTGATTTCAATGGCTGGGATGGCCGCGTCTATCCGATGCGTTCACTGGGAAGCAGCGGGATATGGGAATTTTTTATCCCTGACATCGGGCTGGGCGAGTTC
>JBAZFV010000129.1:0-4258 GCA_041653255.1 Sideroxydans sp.
GGTCGACGAGCAGTACGCGATGTGGATCAACTACACCGGCCCCCCGGGCGGCTATCCGCGCTATTCCTTCACCGATGTGGTGCACGGGCGTGTGCCGGCGGAGCAGTTGAAGAGCAAGATATTGTTCGTGGGGGCGACCGCACTGGGCGTGTATGACATGCGGGTCACGCCTTTTCACGGCAATACACCGGGAGTGGAGATCCACGCCACGGTCGCCGACAACATCATCAGCGGCCGCTTCATTCGCCAGGGAGGGCTGGAGGCGCTGGCGGACATGTTTTTCATCGTACTGCTGGGCGGGCTGGCCTATTTTCTGACCACACGCCTGAAACTCTATGGGGCTATTCCCGCCACGGCACTGCTGCTTGCACTTTACCTCTGGTTCGCCTACGTCATGTTCAAGGATGGGCACTGGATCAACATCATCTATCCGACGCTGTCTGCCGTGCTGGCATTGCTGGTGGGCGGCAGTTTCCGCTATCTGGTGCTGGAACGCAGTGCGCGCGAGATGCGTTCCATGTTTTCCAGTTACCTGTCGCCGAAACTTGTGGCGCGTCTGGAAAAAGACCCGGAAGCCGCCAGAATCGGTGGCGACAGCAAAGAAGTGACGGTGCTGTTCACCGACATTAAAGGATTCACTTCCTTCAGCGAGTCGCATTCGCCGCAGGTGGTGGTGTCGCGGCTGAATGAGTATCTGGGGGCCATGGTTCAGGTGATCGAACAGCACGACGGTACTATCGACAAGTTTATTGGTGACGCGATTATGGCGTACTGGGGTGCGCCACTCAGCCAGCCCGATCATGCCGAGCAGGCAATGCGTTGTGTGGTGGCGATGGCGGAGCGCATGGCTGAGCTGAAAATCCAATGGGCAGATCAGGAGTTGGAGCCGTTTTCTATTCGGGGTGGCCTCAATTCAGGAGAGGTGGTGGCGGGGAATGTCGGTTTTGCCGGCAAAAAGATGGAATATACGGTGATTGGTGACACGGTGAATCTGGCTTCGCGTCTGGAATCCACCGCCAAGTATTACGGCATCACCTGGCTGGTGGGCGAGAGTACCTGCCGCTTGGCGGCGGAGACGTGTCAGTACCGGGAGATTGATGAAATTCGGGTTGCCGGCAAACAATTACCCGTTACAATCTACGAGCCTCAGGTTGCACCGGTCGCCTTGAGTGGTGAGCAGCTGACTGCGTTTCATGCGGCACTGACGAAATACCGGCTACGCGAATGGACGGCGGCACAAGCCGGCTTTGAGCAATTGGCGACGGAACTTCCACACGATCAACCTTGCCGGTTGTATATAGAGCGTTGTATTTATTTCGCGGCAAATCCACCTGCGGCCGATTGGGATGGGGTGTTCAACCGGTCGGAGAAATAGAACTTCACGAGACGCGGATTGACCGCGCTGTTTTAACGAATCTGGATAGGCGGAAACACATGCGCAAATTACTGGCAATCTTCTTCTTCAGCCTGATTTCTTCGGGCAGCTTCGCGGCAGACGAGTCAAACGGTAGCGCCAGCAGTTTTATCAAAGCCGATTTCAAACAGGAAATAGCAGCTCCCAAATTAAGCCGTTTGTTGGGCACGGGAGGGGGTTTGCTGTTTGTCTCAAAAGAGGGCGGAATCGTGCAGGCATTGACGACTGATGGCGAGGTCGCCTATACCCTTGCAACCAAGGCGGGTGAAGTGCAATTGCTGAAACGACCGGAGGCAGTGGCCGTTGCCGGTGACCTGCTGTACGTAGTCGATAGCGGCACGCAACAGGTGTTGCTGTACGCATTGGCAGATGGAAAATTTCAGGAACGTTTCGGTGCCAGTACAGGGGGATTCTTCGGCGGCGGTGACAAACAGGGGCTGGATTCACCGCGCGGTATTGCCGTACACGAAGGTGTGGTCTATGTGGCGGATACCGGTAATCGACGCATCCAGCTGTTCGGCGTGAACGGAGTCTTTCTGCATACACTGGAATTGAGTGCGCCAGCTCCCGTTCAGGGTGACAGGGAATTACCCTACAAACTAGACAAAGCAGTGGATATCGCGCTGGATGATGCCGGGCGTGTCTATGTGCTTGATACCGGGGATGCACTGGTCAAGGTGTATGACGCGAGCGGACTCTATCTGCGATCTTTCGCCGGTATCGCCAGTCCGGTTGCTTTGACTGTGGCGAGCGATGGAGTGTACGTTGCGGATGAACGGGCACAAGCCATTCTTAAATTCGACTTTGAGGGGAAACTTGCCTACCAGTTCGGTTCCAGGGGTGATGGAAAATCGCAGAGCAAGAAAATCTCCGGGTTGGCCAACGGCAAGGGACAGCAGGTCTTTATCGGGGATGCAGGCAAGTCGCTGATCAATGTATTCCAGACGGTTGCCGGAGTGCGTATCGAGCCGATACCGCGTGCGGCGGGCCGCACTTCCGTTGAGTGGCTGGCGAATATCGATGTGGAAGCCTTGCAACTTGCCGGTGATGGCAAAGGGGTACTGTATGCCATTGCCAATCAGGACAAGGAAGGGTTGCTGCTGAAACTGCGTGATGGCCAGGTTGAGGCCAAAATCATATTGAAAGATATGCAACCGGTTGCACTTGCACTGGATATTGCGGGCAACATCTGGGTCGCCGACAAAAAGAAAAAACGGGTGGTCAAGCTGGATGAGTCCGGCACAGAGTTGCTCGGAGTCGGCAGCAGCGGCAGCGGTGCGGGGCAATTCAACAACCCGAGCGCGTTGGCCGTAGCATCAACCGGGCTGATCTTTGTGGCGGATCGTGTCAATCGTTCGGTGCAGGTATTCCGCGAGGATGGTGTATTTCTGAAGAAGCTGGGCGGGAATCAGGCAAAGATCGAGAATCCGATCGCGATGGGTATAGATGAAATAGATGATCTGTTCATTCTGGATGCCGGGCGCAGCAGTGTGGTGGTGTACTCTGCCAGCGGTGAGTTTAAATATGAGTTCGGCAAGCTGAAAGAGGGCAGTGAATTTGTCGAGCCGCTGGATATGGCCGTTACACCGGATGAAGTGCTGGTACTGGATGGACCCCGGATCAAGGCTTTCGACCATCAAGGCAAGTTGCTGCGTGTATTTGGCACCAAGGCGACCGGGGCTGCGAGTCTGGGTGATTCGGTTGCGCTTGCTTCCAGCGGCGGTAGCACGCTGTTTGTGTCAGACCCCAAGGCGAAGCGGGTGGTATCTCTGTCGGTGCTATACAAGCCTCGGCAATTGCAACAATTCGAGGCGCGCCCGGGCGTGCATGCGGTGGAACTTCATTGGGCAAAACCGCGCGCTTCCTATATTAATGCATTTCGTATCTATCGCTCCAAGGTGGAAGATGCCGCCTACGTGAGGGTGGCGACGACTGAAACCAATTCTTACAGCGATACCGGGCTGGAGCCGGGGACGCGCTACTTCTATCGGGTTGCTGCGGTGTCGGATGCTGACTTTGAGGGGGCGAGCAGTACGGTGGCGAGCGCCACCCCGGAAAAATATCTGCCGCCTGTGCCGGTTGCGGTGACCGCAGAGACCAATCCGTGGCAAGCGAAATTGAAGTGGGATGAGGTTGATCCGCAATATTTTGCCGCCTACCGCGTCTACCAGAAGGAGGGTGAGAATTTCATCAAGATCGGCGAAGTTGCTGAGCCCGCCTTCGTTAAGGACGGGCTGCAACCGGAAACCAAATACACTTTTTATGTGAGTGTGTTGAGCAGTGACAATACCGAATCGGATAAGGTGGCAGTGGAGGCGAAGACAGAAGTATTCAATCGGCCGCCGCTGGAGATCGAGGTGGTCAGGCTGAACGATGTATTTTCCAATTCCTACAAATTGTATGAGCGTGATGGCGTCGGCGTGATCCGCCTTACCAACAATACAGACCGGAAGATGGAGAAGATCCATGTCAGTTTCGTGCTCAAAAATTTCATGGATTTTGCCACCGAGAGCAAGGTTTCCCAATTGTTGCCGGGTGAAAGTGAAGAGTTGCCGTTGATGGCGGTGTTCAATAACAGCATTCTGACCATGAGCGAAGACAGTGCGGTGCAGGTGCTGATCGAGGCCAGCTATTTTGACAATGGCAAACGCGAGACTTATGGCCGCAACGCCACGGTCAATGTGTATGACAAGCATCGGCTGACCTGGGATGAGCGCGGACGTTTCGCGGTATTCGTGACCCCCAAGGACGAGCCCATCCTCAACCTGGCGCGCTTGGTCGTCGGTGAATACAAGGAAACCAAGGATGAGGCGCAACTGGCCGCCGCCTTATTCGATGCTTTTG
>JBAZFV010000130.1:0-4248 GCA_041653255.1 Sideroxydans sp.
GGCTTTCTCGTTGTAGTTGCAGAGTACCAGGTCGAGCTGTTCTGGGTCGGTCTGGCATTCAATGCTGCCGGCATTACGTACATCCTGTCCAAGGTTGTCAACGCGTCAAAGGAGAGTGAGAAATGCTGAATAATCAATTAAGCAGGCTGGTCCTTGCGGCAACGATTGTTTTCCCCTTTGCGAATTCCTGCTACGCAGCCGAAGCATGGTTTTCTCCGCAATCAAACAATGAGCGCGGCATCAAGGTGACCGTCGCGCCGCAGGCCATCGTGGCTGCAACATGGGATTTTGAGGTAACCCTAGAATCCCATACCCAGTCATTGAACGACGACCTGTCCAAGGCTACCGTGCTCATTGCGGATGGGAGGCAATACCTGCCGCTGGGCTGGGAAGGCGCGGTGCCAGGGGGCCATCACCGCAAGGGCTTGCTGCGTTTCAAGGCCATAGTTCCGAAGCCAAGAGCGGTGGAGTTGCAAATACGTCTGGCAGGTGATTCCTCACCGAGGAGCTTCGCATGGCAATCGAAGTGAGGAGTCGAGGTTGCGCGACATATCCAACCCACTGCTGCCTTGCCCTTCCGAAGTTCAACCAAACTTGAGGAGGACGAATCATGAATACACACTATTTCAAAATATCGCTGCACGCAATTATGAGCGCCATTGCAGCTCTGTTCCTTACCGGCGCGTTTGCGGCCGATGTTCCCACGCATAAAGTCGTGGACGGCGTTGCGATCTATCTTGGAGTGCTGCCGTCCGAGATGGTTTTGGGGCATCCCCACTCTCAAGCTGAAGCAGGCATGCATGGCGGCGTACCGGCCGGTAAACATCAGTATCACGTGCTGGTCGCACTCTTCGATACTGCAAGCGGCCAACGCATCGCCAACGCACAGGTTAAGGCCAGGGTATCCGAGCTCGCTCTGTCCGGCGCCGAGAAAAATCTTGAACCCATGCACATCGCTGACTCTATCACCTACGGAAACTACTTCAGGATGCCCGGCTCCGGCATCTACCGCATTCGGGTGCAGGTGCGCCAGCCAGGCGAGCGCGACATCGAGGCCGAATTCGAGTTCCAACACGGCCGCAACTGAAGGAGAGCATGATGGAACACAACGAACATGCTGGTCACGATTCACATCCCGCCCCACGTGGATACAACTGGGTTCTCATTGCCTTTCTGGCGATTGCCGCGTTTTTCCTATTTGCCGAACACCGCGCTCACCTGCTTGGCGCACTGCCGTACCTGCTTCTGCTCGCCTGCCTGCTGATGCATCTGTTCCACCATGGGCATGGCAGTCACGGCAGTCATGGCGAACATGGCGAACATGGCGAAAGGAGCGAAAAATGAACACCGCAGAAAACGCTTATGGTCTGTGGACACTGGTCATCATCAACTCGCTGGTGTTTATTATTTTTGCCTTCAGTTTCGCCAAACCGCAAAGCAGGCGCGACTGGCGCACATTCGGCATGTACTCAGCCTTCATCGTGGCGCTGTTCACTGAAATGTATGGCTACCCGCTGACGATCTACTTCTTCTCTGGCTGGTTAACAGAGAAGTTTCCCGATGTGAATTGGCTGTCGCATGATGCCGGACATTTACTGGAGATGATATTCGGCTGGCGCGCCAATCCTCATTTCGGGCCGTTCCATATTCTTAGCATGATCTTCATCGTCGGGGGATTCTGGCTGCTGGCCTCCGCCTGGCCCGTGCTTTACCAAGCGGTGCAGCGCAACGAACTGGCAACCTCCGGGCCCTATGCGCGCATTCGCCATCCTCAATATGCGGCCTTCGTGCTGGTGATGTTCGGTATCCTGCTGCAATGGGCGACGATCATTACGCTGCTGATGTTCCCTATTCTGGTCTGGGTTTATGTACGCCTTGCCTATGCTGAGGAGCGGGAAGCGGCAACCCGCTTTGGAGAGCAGTGGCGGGAGTACGCGGCCCGCACGCCCAGATTCGTTCCACGACGTTCAATCCTGAAAAACGGTAAAGCGAAATGACCCCGGACGGCCACAAATGCGACTGGGGGATCTGGGCGCTCCCCTTCCTCATTTCCCAGGGCGCATTGTATGCGGCCTTTCCCGAACAGCGGCGCGACATGCTGCAGAGCAGGATGCTGGGCGTTTGGGCATATTGGCCTGGAGTGTATGAGCATCTTGCATGGCATCGCAGTACTTGAACTGCGAATTGGATTTCATACGACGAATTGTTTACTTTACAGGAGGGCATCATGAATAAAACTGTCGAAGACCCGGTTTGCCACATGTCGGTTTCCGAAACATCCTTTGCCACCGAATACGCAGGCATCCGCTACGCGTTCTGTTCGGCACAGTGCAAAGAGCGGTTTTTGGAAAATCCCCATTTGTACGTTGGTTCGCCGGGCCGCAAGGCGGCAGCTCAGCAGGGCAAACAAATCATCAAGCAACGCCGCATGGTGTTGTCGGCACCGCTGGATAACGGGCAGACGGATATAGTTAAGCGCGCGTTGCGTGAAATGATGGGAATAATCGATATCTGTATCGAGGGCAAGGAAATAGATATCCGCTACGACTTGATGCAAGTCACTGCCGGGCAGATCGCAGACAGACTAGCCTCGGTCGGGAGCGAACTCGGCAGCGGTTGGATGGAAAGGCTCAAGCTGGCATTCATTAACTATCAGGAAGAATGCGAAATCGGCAACCTCGAAGTGGATAGCGGCAAGCGCTGTCACTAGTTCGCCACATCAACTGTCCTTGGAGGGTATGCATCATGAAAAGCCATTCATTAATTTCTTCTGTCTTTCCGGATTCTGTCCGCGAGACACGCCGGGCCACCGGTAATGCGAAGCCATACTGTGAAAGAAGTTATAGCGGCTCCGGATCGCCCCCCCGCGAAAAGGTGGTGGATGAGCACGCGGCGGGGTGTGCCTCCGAAGGTAAGGAAGTCAATTCATGAATGTCCACGTGATGATCACCCGCCACGAATCCATCACGAGCTTGGCCCTGCCGCTAGCAGCGGTGTTCGTGGTGTCTTTGGGCTACGGGGTAGTATTGCCGGTGTTGCCGTTCATACTGGAGCGCGCGCTCGGCGATGCGGCACGCGCAGCAATTTCCTGGCATACCGGCCTGCTGATGGGCGTGTACATGCTGGCGCTGTTTCTGTTCGCACCGTTATGGGGGCGAATCTCGGATCGCGCTGGCCGGCGCACGGTGATCCTGCTCGGACTCGCCGGTTTCAGCGCAGCGTTGTTGTGGTTCGCGGTAGCGCACGATCTGGTGTTTGTCTACGGTGCCCGTGTGCTCGCCGGTGTATTCGCGGCGGCGGTGGTTCCGGTGGTATTCGCCTGGGTAAGCGATGTGGGAACACCACGCAAACGTGCGCAGGCGTTCGCATGGCTGAGTGCGGCAAGTGCACTCGGTTTCCTGTTTGGCCCGGCGCTAAGCGGCTGGCTTGCATCTGCCGAGTTCGGCGATCAGGATATCTCCACGGCGTTGCCGTTCTACGCGGCTGCGATCCTGAGTGGCGCGGTTTGGTTTGTGGCCTACCGGTACCTCCCGGAGCGCGCCTCGCGGCATACCGAAAATGAATCAGAAGCCGGGGCACCGCCCCTGATATGGCTGCTGGCATTGTCGATGCTGGTGATGCTAGGGCTAGGGGGCTACGAGGTGAGTCTGGCGTTGCAAGGCCAGCAGGTGCTGAATTTGCAGCCGCGTGAGATGGGCTGGATGTTCGCCGAATGCAGCCTAGTCATGATCCTGGTGCAGGTCTTCGTGCTCGCACCGCTGCTTCAACGCGTTGGCAGTTCCCTGCTGGCCCCGGCTTTTCTTGTAATGGCAATTGGTGTTGCATTATTGCCGTTTGCCGCGAATTACCCTGCCATGCTCCTTGGCGTTGGATTGGTCGCGGCAGCCGCCGGTATGCTGATCCCGGCGCTCGTCTATCTGGTATCGCTGGCCGCAGGCTCCGCGCCGGGTGCTGCCATCGGCAAACAGACTGCCGCCGCGAACCTAGGCCAAGCCGTGGGGTCGGCCGCCGTCGGCTGGCTGTTCGCTGTGTCTATCGAAATTCCGTTCTGGGTGATCGCCGGTCTGCTCATGCTAGGCGCAGTTGCTGCACTCCATGTGTCGAAGTCCCTGAAACGTATTGGCATTACCGGATACGGTCTTAAATCGGAGAAGGCGGAATGAATACAGAAGTAGATATTATGGAACGGGCGAATGCGGTCTTCGCCGAAGCGCTGGCCGAAGCTCTGGATATTCGCGAGCATGAGAC
>JBAZFV010000131.1:0-4044 GCA_041653255.1 Sideroxydans sp.
CATGTTCAGCGCTTCGCGCACGGGGTCAGGGATCTTGATCCAGCGCTCTGCCGAAACTTCCTGCTCGATAAGGTTCATTGGGAAAATTGCCGCCAGCGCTTCCGGCCCGATCGGTTGTCCGTCAGGACCCAGCGGCGGGGTCGGTGGGTTGGGCATATCGGCGACGACGTTGTACCAATGTGTCGGAATGTCCGATTCGTCCAGCAAAAACTTGGTTTGTGGCATGTTGCATCTCCTCCTGATGGTTGTTGTCGAAAAACTGCCTGATGAATCTGCGCATGGAAGTGTACCGTACTCATTCGCTGCCTTCATGCCGACAGCGATAAATTGAAGGTGCGCTGCAATGCGCATATAATCTGCGCATCATTGATGGAGGTAACCATGTCAGCCATGCACTTCGATATCAGCGCGCCCAAAAAAGCCACCAATCTCAGCATCAATTCCGATCTGTTACGTCAGGCCAAGGAGTTGCACATCAACCTGTCACAGACGGTGGAAGACTATCTGTCCAGCCTGGTGCGCCAGGCGAAGCAACAGCAATGGCTGGCGGAAAACGCGGAATTCATTGCGGCATATAACAAGCGTATTGAAAAAGAAGGTCTGCCGCTTGAACAGTATCGGACGTTCTGAACGTGGCGCGCTTCGATATTTATCCAAACCCGGGAAACACAACAAAATCTGACGTTCCCTATTTGCTGGAAGTTCAGGGTGATTTATTGAGCGCGTTGGATAGCCGCGTCGTTGTACCATTACGCAGAGTAGATCGCTTCAACAAAGTGGCACTCCCCAAGAATCTGGCCCCCATATTTGAGATCGAGGGGCTGACGTGTTTTATGGAAACGCCAAAATTGGCCGCAGTGCCCGCCAAGATTCTGAAAACACCTGTCGCCTCATTGGCGAACCATCATGCAACAGTGACAACTGCACTCGATTTTCTATTCCAGGGTTACTAAAACCCGCTTCAACCAGAATAATCCCATGAACAAGCAGCCCCACTTGATTGAAAAATTGCTTCAGCAACGCATCCTGATCCTGGATGGCGCGATGGGCACCATGATCCAGCGTTACAAGCTGGGTGAGGCGGATTATCGCGGCGAGCGTTTTGCCGACTGGCCGCGCGACCTCAAGGGCAACAACGACCTGCTGGTGCTGACCAAGCCGGAAATTATCAAGGCCATTCATGGCGAATATCTGGCGGCGGGCGCGGACATCATCGAGACCAATACCTTCGGCGCCAATGCGACTACGCTGAATGCCTACGGTATGTCTGACCTCAACTACGAGCTGAACGTTGCTGGTGCACGTGTCGCGCGCGAAGCGTGTGATATTTACACAACACCCGACAAGCCGCGCTTCGTCGCTGGCGTGCTCGGACCTACCGATAAGACCGCCACTATCTCGCCTGACGTGAACGACCCGGCGGCACGCAACATCACCTTCGACAAATTGGTGGCGGATTATTCCGAGGCGACGCGCGGGCTGATGGACGGCGGCGCAGACCTGCTTTTGATCGAAACCATTTTTGACACACTGAATGCCAAAGCTGCGATTTTCGCGGTGAAGGCGGTATTCGAGGAACGCGATGCCTCGTTGCCCGTCATGATCTCCGGCACCATCACCGATGCGTCGGGGCGCACGCTCACAGGTCAGGTCACCGAGGCGTTCTACAACTCATTAGCCCACGCCAACCCCATTTCCATGGGCCTGAACTGTGCCCTCGGTGCAGCCGAATTGCGCCAGTATGTGGAAGAGATGTCGCGCGTTGCCAACTGCTTTGTTTCCGCACATCCCAACGCCGGCTTACCCAACCCGTTGGCTGAAACGGGCTATGACGACACGCCGGAGAATATGGCAGGCCACATCAAGGAGTGGGCAGCCAGCGGTTTGCTCAATATTGTCGGTGGCTGTTGCGGTACTTCGCCCGCTTTTATCAAGGCCATTGCCGAAGCCGTCAAAGGTGTTGCGCCGCGCAAGATTCCGGCGCTTCCTGTTGCGTGCCGTCTTTCCGGTCTGGAGCCGTTCAATATTGGCGATGATTCGTTGTTCGTCAACGTGGGCGAGCGCTGTAATGTGACTGGTTCGGCCAGATTCAAGCGCCTGATCCTCGAAGGAAAATATGACGAAGCACTGGAAATCGCCAAGCAGCAAGTGGAAACCGGCGCACAAGTGATCGATGTGAACATGGATGAGGCGATGCTGGACGGAGAGGCAGCGATGGTGAAGTTCCTCAACCTCATTGCTTCCGAGCCGGATATATCCAAAGTGCCGCTGATGATCGACTCTTCCAAGTGGAGCATTATCGAAGCAGGCTTGAAGTGCGCGCAGGGCAAGTCCGTCGTCAATTCCATCTCACTCAAGGAAGGTGAAGAAAACTTCATCAAGTACGCCAGACTGGTACGTCAGTACGGCGCGGCGGCGGTGGTGATGGCGTTCGATGAACAGGGTCAGGCCGATACTTTCGAACGCAAAACACAAATCTGCAAACGCAGCTACGACATTCTGGTGAACAAGGTCGGTTTCCCGCCGGAAGACATCATCTTCGACCCGAACATCTTCGCGATTGCGACAGGAATCGAGGAACACAACAACTACGCGGTGGATTTCATCCGGGCGTGCACATGGATCAGAAAAAATCTTCCCTTCGCGAAGATTTCCGGCGGCGTGTCCAATGTCTCGTTCAGCTTCCGTGGCAACGAGCCGGTGCGCGAGGCGATTCATACCGTGTTCCTGTATCACGCCATCAAGGCGGGTATGAATATGGGCATCGTCAACGCCGGCCAACTCGGCGTGTACGAAGAGATTCCAAAAGAATTGCGCGACGCAGTGGAGGATGTGGTGCTGAACCGCCATCCCGATGCCGGCGAAAGACTGGTCAAGCTGGCGGAGAACGTCAAGGGCGGCGGCAAAGAACAGGTCGAAGATCTGGAATGGCGTAAAGGTACGGTACAGGAACGGCTGACGCATGCGCTGGTGCGCGGCATCACCACATTTATCGTGGAAGACACCGAAGAAGCGCGCCTGCAAGCAAAATTTCCGGTCGAAGTGATAGAGGGTCCGCTGATGACCGGCATGAATTTTGTCGGTGACCTGTTCGGCGCGGGCAAGATGTTCCTGCCGCAAGTGGTGAAATCGGCGCGCGTGATGAAGCAGGCCGTGGCGCACCTGATCCCCTACATCGAAGCGGAGAAACTGCGCTCCGGCGACACCAGCACCAAGGGCAAGATCGTGATGGCCACGGTGAAGGGTGACGTGCACGACATCGGCAAGAATATCGTCACCGTGGTGTTGCAGTGCAATAACTTCGAAGTGGTCAACATGGGCGTGATGGTGCCGTGCCAGCAGATTCTGGATACTGCACGCGAACATAACGCCGACATGATTGGTCTCTCCGGCCTTATCACACCCTCGTTGGAAGAGATGGCGCATGTGGCGAAAGAGATGGAGCGGCAGGGTTTCAAGATACCACTGCTGATCGGCGGCGCGACCACCTCGCGTGTGCATACCGCCGTGAAGATCGAACCAAACTACCCGAGCGGACAGACTGTGTACGTGATCGATGCTTCGCGTGCGGTGGGCGTGTGCAGTAATCTGTTGAGCCATACCTCGCGCCATGAATATGTTGCCGGCATCAAGAATGATTACGCCGCAGTGCGTGAAAAGCACGAAGCCAGGAAAAGCAATGCGGTTTATGTCACCTTGGCCGAAGCGCGCACACACGGCCTGAAAACCGACTGGACGCAATACACGCCGCCAAAACCCAAACTCCTTGGCATGCATAAACTGGAAAACTATCCACTTGCCGTACTTGTCGATTGCATCGACTGGTCGCCGTTCTTCAATGCCTGGGAACTGGCCGGGCGTTATCCGAAAATTCTGCAAGATGAAGTGGTGGGCGGTGAAGCGCGCAAGCTGTTCGCCGATGCCCAGGCCATGTTGAAGAAAATCATCGATGAGAAATGGCTAACTGCGAACGCAGTGTTCGGTCTATTCCCGGCCAACACGGTGAATAGCGATGACGTAGAAATCTACACCGACGAGACGCGC
>JBAZFV010000132.1:0-4007 GCA_041653255.1 Sideroxydans sp.
GGCGTCATACAGCCAGAATTTCTTTCCGTCGCCGACGATGAGTTGTTCGTAGGGAGTGCGATATTCCCAGCGGAACTTGCCCGGACGCACGAACTGCATGGTGCCGGAGGCAAACTGGATGCGCTTGCCGTTCTTGTCCAGCACCTCTTGCGTGAAGTCGGACTGCGCGGAATGAGTAGCTGCGATGAAGGTTTTCAATTTGTCGGTGGCGGCAGCGTACGCCGTGAAAGGGAGCAATAAGATAGCCAGCGCCATTCCCGCAAAGCGGACAAAACCGGCTGCGATTTTTAACCGACTGGATTTCCGCCTGCGCGGGAATGACGACAGAGGATTGCTTGGCATTTTCGTTATTCTGAACGCGATGGCGCCAAAACTTCACGGTTGCCGTTGCTCTGCATGGGCGACACCATGCCCGCCTTTTCCATTGCCTCGATCAAGCGTGCGGCACGGTTGTAACCGATGCGCAAATGGCGCTGCACCAACGAGATGGATGGACGGCGCGTCTTGAGCACAATTTCGACCGCCTGGTCGTAGAGCGGGTCGGCTTCGGCATTGGCGCCGCCGTCCAGTTCTCCCCCTTCCGCATCGGTCTCGTCCAGCGAAGTCAGCACACCCTCGATGTAGTTCGGTTCACCATGCGCCTTTAGGTGTTCGGTAACGCGGTGTACTTCCTGGTCGGACACGAAAGCGCCGTGCACGCGTTGCGGATAGCCGCTGCCCGGCGGCAGGTAGAGCATGTCGCCCTGACCCAGCAAGGCTTCAGCGCCCATCTGGTCGAGGATGGTGCGCGAGTCGATCTTGCTCGAGACCTGGAACGCGACGCGTGTCGGCACGTTGGCCTTGATCAGCCCGGTGATGACATCGACCGAGGGGCGCTGCGTTGCAAGCACCAGGTGAATTCCAGATGCACGCGCCTTCTGCGCCAGGCGTGCAATCAGTTCTTCAACCTTCTTGCCAACCACCATCATCATGTCAGCCAGCTCGTCGATGAAGACCACAATGTACGGCAGCTCTTCCAATGCTTCCGGATTATCCGGGGTGAGGGTGAACGGATTGGTCAACGGCACACCCGCCTTGATCGCCTCGCGCACCTGTTGGTTGTATCCGGCAATGTTGCGCACACCGAGAGCGGCCATCAATTTGTAGCGTTTATCCATTTCCTGCACACACCAGTTGAGCGCCGCAGCGGCCTGGCGCATATCGGTGACGACGGGCGCCAACAGATGCGGAATGCCTTCATACACGGAGAGTTCCAGCATCTTGGGATCGACCAACAGCAGACGTACCTGCTGCGGCGTGGACTTGTACAGCAGTGACAGGATCATGGCATTGATCGCCACCGATTTACCGGAGCCGGTGGTACCGGCGACCAGCACGTGCGGCATTTTGCCGAGGTCGACAACGACCGGCTTGCCGGAAATGTCCTTGCCCATCGCCATGGTGAGCGGCGAATGCATGTCGGCATACACCTGCGAGCCGAGAATCTCTGACAGATGCACAATCTGCCGTTTTGGGTTGGGCAACTCCAGCGCCATGTAGCTCTTGCCGGGAATGGTCTCGACCACCCGGATGCTTACCACCGACAGTGCTCGCGCCAGATCGCGCACCAGATTAGTAATTTGACTGCCTTTTACCCCCACGTCCGGCTCGATCTCATAGCGCGTGATGACCGGGCCGGGATAGGCGCCGACCACTTTGACCATCACCCCGAAATCTTTGAGCTTGCGTTCGATCAAACGCGAGGTGAACTCAAGCGTGTCGGCCGACACCACATCGGTCTGCTGGGTCGCCTGGTCAAGGATATGCAACGGTGGCAGCGGCGAATCGGGCAGCTCCGCGAACAGCGAGACTTGCTTCTCTTTTTGCACCCGGGCAGAGCGCTGCACTTCGACCACCGGCATTTCGATGTGGATCGGCTGATGGTCTTCGACTCGCCTCTTTTCCTCTTCGACGATCTCATCGCGCTGTTGCTTCGCCTGCGCACCGATGCGCTTGTCCTGCCAGGTCTGCCAGGCATTGCGCGCCCGCAGCCAGCCGTCTTCCAGCCAGCCGCCCAAGCGGTCGGTGAAACGCAACCAGGACAAACCGGTGTAAAGACTGAAGCTTGCCGCCATCAGTGCCAGCAGGATCAAAGTGGCGCCAACATAGCCCAGCACCTCCGCCAGCCAGTTCCCGAGCACCATCCCCAACATGCCGCCCGGCGCCAACGGTAATTCGATTTGCCAGGTGTAAAGACGCAGATGCTCCAGCGCACTGCTCGCCAACAGCAGCACCAGAAAGCCGAGCAAGGATATCCACAAGGCGCGCGGATTAAACAGACTGTCCGCGCGCAGGCGGCGGTAACCCTGCCACACCCTTTGCAACAGGAGAGTGACCCACCACCAAGCGGAAAAACCGAACACATAAAGCAAAATATCGGACAACCACGCACCGAAAGTGCCGCCCGGATTGTGCGCGACAGCAGACGTCGCATCGTGCGACCAGGCCGGATCGGTTCGGTCGTAGGCAAACAGAATCAGGGCAAGATAAAGTGCCAGCGCCACCAGCAACAGCCAGCGCGATTCGCGCAGCAGATGCAGCAGACGCTCCGGGAGTGGTGCAGAAGCAGTTTCAGGCAATGCCATCAGGATTCCCCGTTCAGCGCCGACCCGTTCTCGTCAGCAATAAAACCAAAGCGGCGCGCCGTTTCCGCCGCATCGATACGTGAATTGACATGCAGCGTCTGGTAAATGGCGGCGACATGTATCTTGACCGTACCTTCCGCCAGATTGAGCTGGCGCGAGATGTCCTTGTTGCTCTTGCTGGCTCCGATCAGCTGCAGCACCTGCAACTGGCGCGGTGTCAGTCCATACTTGCTGGCGCGCTGGCTGCGTTTGTCGTTAAGCACCTGGCCGGGCTCCAATTTTTCCATCGCCTGATGCAACAACTGCGGCGGTATGTACACGCCGCCCTCCAGCACCATGTGCAGTGCGGACAGCATGGTCCTGGAAGGAGACATTTTGGAGATGAACCCCATCGCACCCAGGTTCATCACATTCTCAATATCGTCGCGCTGCTCCGAGCCTGACACCACCACCAGTGGAATATCCGGAAAACGCTGGTGAAAGAGTTGCAGAGATGAAACACCGTTGCTGTCAGGCATTTTGAGATCGAGCAAAGCCAGATCAAGGTCCGGATTCGCCATTGCCAGTTGCAGACCCTGACCTAAACTGCCGCAATCGAGTATTTCTACTTCTTCCGCCAGCTGTTGCAACACGTAGCGCATGCCATCGCGAAACAGGGCGTGGTCATCCACCAGCAGTACTTTAATTTTCATTCAGGCTTCCCCCCCTTTACCACACGCGCATCATATCACTCACCACGCCGGCCAATGGCCTTCGTCGATGACGAGCCGGCACAAGGCGGGAATGTTATGTCACCGCGCCAGCCCCGTTCTAAAGAGGCATTACACCGCTATGGTAGATGCATCCTGTCAGGCTGCAACATGGCATGCGCCAGACCAGCCATACACATAGAATGTGTTGCCGACCTTGACCAGACCATACACCCCGAAGCCGATCACCAGCAGCCCGGCCGTCAGCCGTACTCGCGGCGACTGCACCCAGCCGCGCATACTTTCCCAGAACAGGCCGATCGCCAGCAGATTGGGCAAGGTACCCAGGCCGAACGCCGCCATGATCAATGCACCCTGTCCGGCACTACCGGAAGCCAGCGCGGTGACGAGCACGCTATACACCAGACCGCACGGCAGCCAACCCCATAACACACCCAGACCGAGAGCACGTGGCACGGTGGTCACCGGTAACAGTCTGGTGGTGAATGGCTGCAACCGTCGCCACAGACCGCCGCCCAATTTTTCCAGCCGACGTACCGCACCCCATACCCCGGCCAGATACAGACCGAGCATGACCAGCATCAAACTGGACAGCGCAAACAACAGGTGCTGCACCGGCACCTCGTCGCGCAGCAGCATGCCGGCCTGCCCCACTGCGCCGACCAGCGCGCCC
>JBAZFV010000133.1:0-4000 GCA_041653255.1 Sideroxydans sp.
CCAGCGGTGGCCTGCACATCATCGGCACCGAGCGCCACGAATCGCGCCGGGTGGACAATCAATTGCGCGGTCGCTCGGGGCGTCAGGGTGATCCCGGTTCCAGCCGTTTCTACATGTCGCTGGAAGATCCGCTGTTGCGCATCTTTGCCTCGGATCGGGTGGCGGCAATCATGAATCGCTTCAAATTGCCGGAAGGTGAAGCGATTGAGCACAGCTGGGTCACACGCGCCATTGAAAACGCACAACGCAAGGTTGAGGCGCGCAACTTTGATATGCGCAAACAAATCCTGGAATACGACGATGTTGCCAACGATCAGCGCAAAGTGATCTATCAGCAGCGCACGGAATTGCTTGAAAGCAGCGACATCAGCGATACCATCAGCGCGATGCGCGACAGTGTGCTGCTTGATCTGGTTAATCTGCACCTGCCGCCGGACAGCATGGAGGAGCAGTGGGATGTGTCGGGCCTGGAGAAGATGCTGGCTGCCGAATTCCAGTTGCACCTGTCGGCCGCACAATGGATGGAGCAGGACAAGCAACTTGATCCGACCGGTTTATTCCGCCGCATCGCCGATTCTGCTCACCAGCAGTACCAGGCCAAAGTGGAGCAGGTGAGCGCCGAATTGATGCATGGTTACGAGCGCATCGTGATGCTGCAAAGTCTGGATCAGCACTGGCGCGAGCATCTGGCGGCGCTGGATCACCTGCGCCAGGGCATCCATTTGCGCGGTTATGCACAAAAGAATCCCAAGCAGGAATACAAGCGGGAGGCATTCGAATTATTTTCTTCCATGCTGGATGCGATCAAGCGCGATGTCGTGCAGACCTTGTTTAATGTCCAGATTCGCGACGAACAGGCGGTACAGCAGGCGGAGGTGCACCACGCGCCGGAAAATGTGCAGTATCATCACGCCGACTACGACGAGGCGCTGGGCCGGAACGAGCAGGCCGACGCGGAGCACAAACCTTTTGTGCGCAGCGGGCAGAAGGTTGGGCGCAACGACCCATGCCCCTGCGGTTCGGGCAAAAAATACAAACAATGCCACGGGAAATTGAATTGAACGAATCAACTAGACGGGAGAAGACGATGCCGACCGATGACCTGATTTTGCAGACCTTGCACAACTCCACGCTGACCGAAGAATTGCGCGATGCCGAGATTGAATCGTTCGGCCAGCTATTTGAGGTTATGGATTTCAAGGCTGGACAAAGTCTGCTGCGCCCCGGCGAAGAACGGCTGAAGAACTCCCTGATCGTGCTCGCCAGCGGGGAAGTGGAAGCAACGGCCACCATCGGCAGCGAGCAAGCCACCCTGCATCTGCTGCAACCGGGTGATTTGGCCGGCATCATCACCTTTGTCGGCGGTAATGTCTCGCAGATCAGCGCGACGGTGACTGCCAAGACCGAGTGCAAGGTGCTGGTGCTCGATCGCTACAAATTTGAATCGTTGCTGAACTCTCAACCCGCTATTGTTTATTACGTGATGCGCGGTATTGTTCGCCACACTCATGGCATTGTGCGTCGCATGAACGCGCAGTCGGTCGAGATGAGTAATTATTTGTACAAGACTGGCGGACGTTTCTGAATCATGCCGGTTAATCTGGATGCGCCCGTCGCGGGCTCTTTGTTTCCTGTTGCGGGTGTTGCTTTGGGCGTTGCGCAAGCGGGGATTAAAAAGGCCGAGCGTCGCGACTTGCTGATAATCAAGCTGGATGCGGGTACAACGGTTGCCGGGGTGTTCACCACCAATCGTTTCTGTGCCGCACCCGTTGTCGTGGCACGCGCACATCTCGCCGCAGACAAAGGTATCCGTGCATTAGTGGTCAACACCGGTAACGCCAATGCTGGCACCGGCGAGCAAGGCATGCAGGACGCGCGCACGACCTGTGCCGAGTTGGCGAAACTGCTCGGCTGTGCATCCGAACAAGTCCTGCCGTATTCCACCGGTGTCATCATGGAACCGCTCCCGGTAGCCAAGATTGTTGCCGGCCTGCCGCAAGCCATAACCAATTTGCAAGCTGACAACTGGTTCGATGCCGCACATGCGATCATGACCACCGACATCGTCGCCAAGGCGGTGTCGCGCCAGGTACGGATCGACGGCAAAACCGTCACCGTTACCGGCATTGCCAAAGGCTCTGGCATGATCCGTCCCAACATGGCGACCATGCTGGGCTATATCGCCACCGACGCGGTTATCCAGCAACCGCTGTTGCAGCTTATGGTAAAGGATGCAGCCAATGCCTCTTTCAACTGCATCACAGTGGACGGCGATACCTCTACCAATGATGCGCTGATGCTGATTGCTACCGGCAAAAGTGCTGTGGTGATCGGAGATGACACCCGTTCACAGATGCAGGAAGTCATCACTGAAGTGGCGACTGTTTTGGCCCAAGCCATCGTGCGCGACGGCGAAGGGGCGACCAAGTTCATCAACATCCGGATCGAAGGTGGCAAGGACGCAGCCGAATGTAAAAAGATCGGCTACGCCATCGCGCATTCACCACTGGTCAAGACTGCGTTCTTTGCTTCCGATCCCAACCTCGGACGTATCCTGGCTGCCATTGGTTATGCAGGCGTTGACGACCTTAATGTTGAGACGCTGAAACTGTATCTTGACGATGTGCTGGTGGCCGAGCACGGCGGGCGCGCGGCAAGTTATCAGGAGGCGGACGGCCAGCGTGTGATGCAGCAAAGCGAAATCACCATTCGCGTGGTACTGAATCGCGGGGCGGCAAAGGCGACTTTGTGGACTTGTGATTTTTCTTACGATTACGTGAAGATCAACGCGAGTTATCGCAGCTAACCCGTCATTCCGGCGCGGGCCGGAATCCAGAAATAAAAATCAAAACCGCCTGGATCGTCTTCTTTTTGGTTGCTTTTTTTAGTGACGCTAGACTAAGCGACTAGCTGCCGGGCTGACCCCGGCGGTACTTGTTTTGGTTTTCAGCCGCTCATGCTTCGACAAACTTGCTCGAATAGCCTTGTTTGAAAGTCCATATTGAACACGCAACCCGAGAACACCAAAATCATCGAGGTCTCCGCCGCCGTTCTGCAACGCTCCGACGGATCCTTCCTCCTTGCTCAACGCCCACCCGACAAAATCTGGGCGGGTTACTGGGAATTCCCCGGGGGCAAGATCGAACCAGACGAGACGGCGCACGATGCCTTGGTACGCGAGCTACGCGAGGAGTTGGGAATAGAAGCTAAAATCGCCTATCCGTGGCTCACCCGCGTATTCACCTATCCACACGCCACGGTACGCCTGCATTTTTTCCGCGTTACAGAATGGACCGGAAAATTACATCCGCATGAGGGGCAGCAATTCTCATGGCAACGTGCGTCCGAAGTTTCGGTCAACCCAATCCTCCCAGCCAACGCGCCTATCCTGCGTGCACTGGAGCTGCCTTCACTATATGCCATCAGCAATGCTGCCGAACTGGGAGTGGAGCCGTTCATGCAACACCTGCAATCCCGTCTGGAGGCGGGGCTGAGGTTGATCCAGTTGAGGGAAAAGAATTTTGCGCGTGCCGAGTTGCGCGAACTTGCGCGGCGTGTGATGGCACTGGCTCACGCGCATGGTGCGAATGTGTTGCTCAATGGCGATGTGGCATTGGCCCATGAAGTCGGCGCGGACGGGGTGCAGCTGACAGCAACGCAACTCGCCGAATTAACTGAACGCCCTGCAGTGCAGTGGTGCGCGGCTTCCTGCCACAGCGCGGAGGAATTGCACCGTGCCGAGGTGTTGGGTTGCGATTTCGCGTTGTTGAGTCCGGTGCTGCCAACCCAATCTCATCCGGGCGCGCCGCATCTGGGTTGGGGGAACTTCGCGGCGATCGCGTCAGGTTCATCAATCCCGGTCTATGCACTGGGTGGTTTGCGACACGACGATATGCAGGCCGCATGGCAACACGGTGCACATGGCGTCGCCTTATTGCGTCAGGCCTGGTTCTCCTGATCTCCGGCATCCCGTTCGCGCTGTACAACGCGATATTCCTCA
>JBAZFV010000134.1:0-3993 GCA_041653255.1 Sideroxydans sp.
GGATCCGTTGCGCGATGGAGGACAGAGTGGTTCAATTCTGCCAACTTTTGGGCAAAACGTTGCGAGATATGGATGCCGGTTGTCATGTCGGAAGCAAAATTTGAAGCGAGCTGGCGGCAATAAGCACGCCCAGTGCTGCGCCGGCCAGTACATCGCTGGGATAGTGCAGGCCGAGTATGGGACGCGACAGCGCGACCAGTGTGGCAACGGGCGCGACCAGCCACAGCAGTTCCGGGTAGTAGGCAGTTGCGACGATGCTGAACGCCACGGCGTGCAGGGTGTGGCCGGAGGGGAAGCTAAACTGGTCGAGTGCTTTGCCGACGCAATGGATCGCGGGATAGACGTTGAACGGGCGCGGGCGCAGGGTCTTACCCTTGATGAGCTTGTAAAGCGCGGTGCCGACAAGGCCGACGGCGAGCATGTGCAATACGGCGGGCAGGGCACCCGTTCCGTGTTGCAGCAACAATGCGATCATCAGCGCATACCAAAACACACCATCGCCCAGACGACTGGCAAGGCGGAAAAAATTGCGTACGGTGAAACTGCGGCTGCGCCGGTTGCAGAATGCGCACAGCTCCATATCCCAGATCTTAATCTGCTGCAGCGGAGAGTTCAGGTTGGCCATGTTCGACTCTTGGTGCGCGTACGGTGTCGAGCAATACCGCTTCCATCTGCCCCATGATGTGTTCCCAGGTCAGCGATTCCACGGTGTCGCGTGCGGCCTTGCCCAGACGGCGCACGCGTGGCAAGTCTCTCGCCAGTGTTCTGGCTTCAGCGACAAAAGCATCGCTGTCGGCATACGTGGCGAGCAGGCCGTTAACGTCATGGTGGATGTGCTGTTGTGCGGCGGCGTAGTCATAGGCGACTGTAGCCAGGCCGCTGGCCATTGCTTCTACCGTGACATTGCCGTAGGTCTCGGTCAGGCTGGAATAAAGGAAAATATCGCCGGAAGCATAATGCCGTGCCAGTGCCTCGCCGGTCTGCATCCCTGCAAAGATCACATGCGGATGCTGTTTTTGCAGCTCGGCACGTGCCGGGCCATCGCCCACCATCACCAGGCGCGCCAGCGGATTGAGCTTGAGTATCTTGTCGAAGGCACGGATGACCACGTGCAGATTCTTCTCCGGTGCGATGCGGCTGACCAGCATTACCACCAGTGTGTCCTCATCCGCGTTCCATGTGGCGCGCAGCCCGGGGTCGCGCTTGGCCGGGTGGAACAGCTCGGTATCCACCCCGCGCGAAACGACCAGCACGTTGCGGTAACCTTCGTGTTCCAGTTGCTGCTGCAGCGAGGCAGTGGGCACCAGTGTGCAGGCAGCTTTGTTGTGAAAATGGCGCAGGTAGGCGGCGATGGGTTTTTTCAGCAGGCCGATGCCGTAGTGCTGCGTGTAGTTGTGGAAATTGGTGTGAAAGTCGGTGCTGACCGGGATGCCCAGTTTCTTTGCGGCAGAAAGCGCCGACCAACCGAGCGGGCCTTCGGTGGCGATGTGCACCACATCGGGGCGCTGTTTGCGCCACAACTTGAGCAGTACACTCTTGGCCGGGAGGCCGGATTTCAGTTCGGGGTAGCCGGGAATCGGCATACCGGTGACCAGCGTCTCTGCGTAGTTGCTTTCGGCGGCATGTACGTCCTGCTTGTGCTGGCGCGGCCTGATCAGATGGATGCGATGTCCGCGCCGCAGCAACCCGTGCACCATGCGTCCGAGGGTGATGGCGACGCCGTTCACCTCCGGCATATAAGTTTCCGTGACCAGCGCGATATGCAGTACGCGGGCGACTTGCAGGGTCTCGTTGGGCGTGTTCATGGCGCGCATGGTGGCGCGCGCAGATGAAGCTTTGATTAAGGCTTTTTTAAGAGTTTATGACAACGGCTGCGATTACCGGGGAGGGGTCGTGGGAGCGGGGCGGTTGCACACGTCAAAGCACTGCTCCTTGCTGCGATCAGTGTATTGTCTGCAGCGCGAAAAACATTGGTCAAACGAGTCCTGGTCTGGCGAAAGTTGCGGCGGCGGATTTTCCTTCGGTGCAGGTACCTCACCGATTGGTGGCACAACATTGACGTGTTGCACCTCAGGGCTGGAGCCGTTAATCAAACCCAGAGAATCAAAACCTAGGTTAAGCCTTCGGTTTAAATCAAGCAGAACCTCCCGCCCCAATTTGTCCAGAATTTCCGGGCGGTGATTGTGTTCCATGTCAGTGGTCAGACCATAATCACCGGGCTTCAGTGCGTGGCTGATATCAAGCTTTGCGGGTGACGAACCAACAGCCATCAATTCGCCATTTTTACCAATGATTGTAATGTGCAGATTGGCGCGAATGAGTAACTTCGGCTCCCCGTCGAGTTCGTTGTTCTTGAACCACACAGTGAGTCCTTCACGCAACGCATTCTTATTTAACTGCTCTGGCGAATCTGTTGTGGTATTGGCAGCAGCACGTAGCACAAATATCGCATCGAGATCATGATTGCGGGCCAAATCGGCAAATACTTGCCTGGCGCGGGTGGTGCGGGTGGTGCGCAGGCCGCCCGGCGAGCTGGCTGCAGCCAATAGCGCAGTTCGGTCATATCCGACATGCTTGATGATCCAGTCGGGATGAGACTTTGCAATCCTGCCCCTGGAGATGAAAAGTATGCTGTCAGTTACTTTGCCGCCCATATCAAAATTTGTGTTCTGGGTGGAAAAGGAAGTGACCCCAATCTTGTCAAAATTAACACTTTCCGGTACGAGGGAGACCACTGCAACGTTCCTGATTTGATTTGTCTGCGCTTCAGTCAAATGTTGCGGGGCAGAGGTGCAACCGGACAGCAGGGCCAAAACGGTCAATGTACAAATAATGGGTGTTGATCCAAAGCGCATTGTTATTTCTCCGGTTTGAGCTGGTTTGTGCCGCAATATACTACAGCAAGGCAAATGACAGCTTCCCGGTTCAACCTAGCAGTACCAATCCCCATACCACAATCACATTGACCAGACTCACCAATACTGCAGAGCTGCCGATGTCCTTGGCGCGCTTGGCCAGATCGTGGCGAGCGAGCGAGATGCGATCCACGGTGGCCTCGATTGCCGAGTTGAGTAGTTCGACGATGATCACCAGCAACACGCTGGCGATCATCAGCGCCTTGCCGAGATATCCCACCGGCAACCATAGTGCCAGCGGGATAAGGACGCAGGCAAACAGCACTTCCTGGCGGAAGGCATCCTCGTGTTTGTAAGCTGCGCGGAAGCCGGCCAGTGAATAGCCGCAGGCGTTCCACAAGCGGATGAGACCGGTCTTGCCTTTGTAGGGACTTTCCAATGGGTGCTCCTGTCGAGTGAGAGGCTTTCTGGATTCCCAATAACTCATAATCTCGTCGCTCCAGCCCCCGACTACCCCATTCGAGGGCAGGCGGCGGCCCGGTCAAATCAGCCAACTGGGTTACCGCCTTCGCGGGAATGACGAATTATTAGAGGGCGCCCTTCACTCTATCAAAAAATGCGCAAAAAAATGTGCACCAGACCGCGTGCACAAAAGGGAGGAGACCATGAAAAATCAGGCGGCTTTGCGCATGAAGTGCTTGGCGTAGCGCGCGTTCAGGCGTGACACCGGCAACAGGATGAATACGTCGGCGCAGTTGAAATCAGGATCCCACGCCGGTTCACCGGAGATGTAGGCACCGAGGCGCAGATAACCTTTGATTAGCGGCGGGATGGCGACTTCCATATTCTGGTTCAGCGATTCCAGTGGCAGGCGGCAGTGCGGGAACACGCGGTATTCGGGCGGTGCGGCATGCAGTCTGTGCAGTTTGTTGTACACGCTGGCGGCGTAGTGACCACCGTCGGCCATGCTGACGCTGGCGCAGCCGATCAGGTATTCGTGGTTGTGCTTGCCGATGTAGTCGGCAAGGCCGCTCCAGAGCTGGGTGATGGTGGCGCCATCGCGATAGTCCGGATGCACACAGGAACGTCCCACTTCGACCATGCGCTCGCGTAGGTGCATCAGACGCGACAGATCGAA
>JBAZFV010000135.1:0-3921 GCA_041653255.1 Sideroxydans sp.
TGTCGCCGTCAAAGATGTACTGCCTGGACTTTTCCACCGCAGCCTTGAACGCGGTCTCGCCAAACTCGGATTTGGCCTCGGTGCGCGGTGCGGGCGGCGTGCGGGGAATATCGACCGGCATACGCAACAGGGCGACGAGTTCGTGCAGACGTTCCCGCGCAATGGCGTAGGCATCATCCTGCGCCGGGTCGGCATAGACGATGAAAGTGAGCGTGCCGGAAAGGTTGTCCACCACCGCCAGTTGTTCGGTGAGCATGAGCAGGATGTCGGGGGTGCCGATGACATCTTTCTTCACGGTTTGCGCCAGTCGCGGTTCGATGTAACGCACGGTGTCATAACCGAAGTAGCCGGCCAGTCCGCCGGTGAAGCGTGGCAGGTCAGGCAGGGGCGCAACCTTGAAACGGGATTGATACGCACTGATGTAGTCCAGCGGATTGTCGACTACCTGTGTGGTTGTGCCTGCCGCCGTGGTCAGCGCGACCTGTTTCCCGCGCACGCTGATGTGCGTGGTGGCGGGCAAGCCGATAAAGGAGTAGCGACCAAAACGTTCGCCGCCCTGCACTGATTCCAGCAAATAGCTGAAAGGCCGGTTGGCAAGCTTGAGATACAGTGACAGCGGGGTGTCGAGATCGGCGAAGGTCTCGGTGACCAGTGGGATGCGGTTGTAGCCTTGTTTGGCCAGTGTCTGGAACTGTTGTTCTGAAATTGGATGCAACATGAGAAATCTCCTGTGTTGTGTGGGTCGGGTTTCAATCCGACATCATTTCAAGCCGGGCTAGAACCCGACCTACACATCAGCACCATCGCCAGATTGGGAGATTTCTCAGTTTCATGTTCAAGCGAGTTGGATGAGTGGCAGGACGCCGGTTAAATCGGGAGTAACGGCATCCGCGTTAAGCTTTTCGACCGGCTCGCCGTGGTTGTAACCGTAGGGGACGCAGAAGACAGGGCAGCCGGCAGCGCGTGCGGCCTGCGCATCGCTCAACGAATCGCCAATGAGTAACAACTGCCCGGCCGGTATGCCGAAAAATTGTGCCGAATGCAGCAGCGGCAGCGGGTGTGGTTTCTTCTCCGGCAGGGTGTCGCCAGACAGCACGATATCGAAGTAGCGGGCCAGGCCTATGCCCTTGAGCAGCGGCGTGGTGTAACGTTCGGTCTTGTTGGTGATGCAGCCGAGACGATAGCCTGCAGCCTTCATTGCATCCAGTCCGGTGATGACATTCGGGAACGGTTTGCTTTGCAGCAACAGCTCGTTGTAATGCTGCTCGAAGACGGGCAGTGCTTTGTCGAACAATGCCGCATCCGGTTCGGCATGCATGTCACCGGTGAGCGCACGCTTCACCAGCCAGTGGATGCCGTTGCCGATGTAGCTCATCAGCAAGTCTTGCGCCACCGCAGGACGGCCCATGTCGCGCAACATGCGGTTCGCCGCTTCGGCCAATTCCGGTGCGGTATGCAGCAGCGTGCCGTCGAGGTCGATGACGATGGCGGAGATGGGCAGCGGAAAGTTCTTGAAAGACATTAAATACCCCTGAACACATCATCTATCATCATTCCGGCGAAGGCCGGAATCCAGTGCTTTAAATCAACCGGACACCGGCCTTCGCCGGTGTGACGGTAAAACTTATTTGCCGGCTTTGGCCAGCTCCGCCCGCAGCTCTCCGATGACGGTGTTGTAGTGATTGGCATCCTGATCGCTCTTCTTGCTGAACACGGCCGATCCGGCGACGAAAGTATCCACGCCCGCTGCAGCCACTTCCCTGATATTGGCCGGGCCGACACCGCCGTCAATTTCCAGACGGCAGTTGTATTTGCCGGCATCGATCATCTTGCGCACGGCGCGTGCCTTGTCCAGCACATAAGGGATGAATTTCTGCCCGCCGAAACCGGGGTTGACCGACATCAGCAACACCATGTCCAGTTTGGGCAGGGTGTATTCCAGCACATCCAGCGGCGTGGCAGGATTGAATACCAGTCCGGCCTTGCAGCCGCTTTCCTTGATCAGGCCGATGGTGCGGTCGATATGTTCGGACGCTTCCGGGTGGAATGTGATGTAGGTCGCACCGGCCTTGGCGAAATCAGGGATGATGCGATCCACAGGCTTGACCATCAGGTGCACGTCGATCGGTGCGGTCACGCCGTGCTTGCGCAGCGCCTCGCACACCAGCGGGCCGATGGTCAGATTAGGCACGTAATGGTTATCCATCACGTCGAAGTGCACGATGTCGGCGCCGGAGGCGAGGACGTTATCGACTTCTTCGCCGAGACGGGCGAAGTTGGCGGAAAGAATCGATGGGGCGATCTGGTAGTCCATGGTTTGATCCTCGAGAGTTGTATATCTGGTTGCGTATTCTAACCGAAACTGCACATTATTCGACGCACGGCTTGTCATGCCGGACAAAATACGGTGAAATGCAGCGATGCAAGATTCTTCTCCCTATCGTGTTCAGGTTGCCGTCGAGGTGCGCTATTTGGCTGACCAGTCGGATGAGGCGGACAGCCGCTACGTGTTTGCCTATACCATCACTGTGACCAACCATGGAGAACACCCGGTGCAGTTGATTGGCCGGCACTGGGTCATCACCGATGCGGATAGCCATGTGCAGGAAGTCAAAGGCAAGGGCGTGGTTGGCGAGCAACCCGTTATCAAGCCGGGGCAGGGGTTTGAGTACACCAGCGGTACGGTGCTGGCGACGCAGGTAGGCACCATGTCCGGCAGCTACCGGATGCGGCTGATGGAGGGTGACGAGTTCGATGTGGCAGTGCCGCAGTTCGTGTTGAGCGTGCCGCGTACCCTGCATTGACCCTGATCCGGTTGAGCCACGGATGGGCACTTATGAGTAAGACCTTGTATCGTGCCGGGTTGGTGCTTCACCCAATCTCTGTGACCAGATAATTCTTTTGATGAAAACTATATTCCAGAATCGTTCTCTTTTGCTCATGCTGGTATTCGGCGTGTGTCTGTCCGCCTGTCAAGCGCCGCCAATAAAAGAACCGATTCCGCCGGTGGGCAAACCTTCCCCTGATTTTCTGCTTGCCACTTGGGCCGATCTGCCCGACTGGCTGGCGCAGGAGCTGCCAGCTTCGTGGCCTGCATTACAGCAAACTTGCAGCGCGCTGCGCCTGAAAACCAACTGGCTGCCGATCTGTGCCGCTGCAAAGGATGTTGCGTTGGACGACGTGATGGCGCAGCGCACGTTCTATGAGACGTGGTTCACGCCCTACAAGGTGCTCAATCCGGACGGCAGCGATACCGGACTCATCACCGGTTATTACGAGCCGCTGCTGCTGGGCAGCCGCAAGCCGAGCAAGCGTTTTGCCTACCCCCTCTACGCCCCGCCGGATGACATGCTGGAAGTTGATATGGGCGAACTTTATCCGCAGTTTCGCGGCAACATCGTGCGCGCCCGTTTGCAGGGTAAGCGCGTCGTACCCTATTTCAACCGTGCCGAAATTGAGGCCGGGATGGCGTCTGCCTTGCGCGGGCGTGAGCTGTACTGGGTGGATGATCCGGTCGAGCTATTCTTTTTGCAAATACAGGGTTCCGGGCGCATCCAGCTGGAAGACGGCACGCATGCCAGGATCGGCTACGCCGAGCAGAACGGCCATCCCTACGCTTCCATCGGCAGAAAACTGATCGACATGGGCGAGCTATCGCCGGAACAGGCTTCGATGCAGGGCATCAAGAATTGGGCGGAGAAAAATCCCGCGCAGCTTGAGATATTGCTCGGGCACAACCCCAGCTACATCTTCTTCCGCGAGCTGCCGAACTCCCTTTCCGGCCCCATCGGCGCAATGGGTGTGCCGCTGACCAATGAATACAGCATCGCCGTCGATCGGCGCACGGTTCCGCTCGGGGTGCCGGTGTTCCTTGCCACCACGCGACCGAACAGCAGTGAATCCTTCAATCGCCTCGTCTTC
>JBAZFV010000136.1:0-3891 GCA_041653255.1 Sideroxydans sp.
AGTTGATACACCGCCGCTTTGCGTTCACCCGCGGTCATATCGGCAAAGATGAACGGCGACTTGAGCAGGTCGAGCAGGTCGTGATGGTAGAAATCGCTTTGCAGCGCGCTGAGCCAGCGATCGAGCACCGTGCTCACCGACAGCGTGTCGAAAGTCCAGCCGGTCTCGTCTGCCACCAGCACCTCGGCGCGTTCCAGCAGTGCGCGCATACGCCGCGCCGCCACACGGTCTTGCGCGACGATGGCGATGTCGTTTTTGCCGGCGGCGAGCCAGCGGCGCACCTGCATCGCAGCAGCGCGGGCTTCCTGTTCCAGACTCGTGGCTGCAAAGAATAGTGGTGAAGCACTTTGTGTTTCCATCTCACGCAGGTCGAATACTTCCACCGGTGCGCGTCCGGCATATTCATCGAGAAATCTTTGCTCCAGCGCATCCCAATCCGAAGTGCGGAGCACATACAAAGGTGTATCCGCCCGCGCCGCCAGCTGTGCCAGACGCTGCTGGTAAGCGCGTGTCGCATCCAGCTCTGCTCCACTCTGCATTGCATGCCACAACTCGAACACCAGACGCGCTTCCAGTTGCAGTGTTTCGTTCTGTCGCGCTTGATAGGCTTGATGTACGGCAGCTGCGAATGTCTCGGCATCATCCGGCAATTCACGCAGGGAACACGTAATCTCATCGAACAGCTTGAGCAGCTCCTGCGTCATGCCCCACAGATCGGCATTCTGAAACCATGAATGTTTGCGCAAATGCTGGTAGAGCAACGCACTGCGCTGGCTGTCGCTGGCCACAGGCACCCCGATTGGAACCCTCTGCGCCCATTCGTTCAACGTCACCATCTGCGGCAGCAGCAACACGGGACGTTGTGCTGCACGCCGCAGCGCTTGTGCCAGCGGTTGTGCGGCATGAAAATTGGGGAGCAGGATGGTAATGCCGCGCAGATCAGGCGCAGGATGCGCAGCCAGGATGCGCTGGGCGATATGATCAAAGAAAACAGCTGCCTTGCTCACCGCTGCAACAGTGGAAGCTTGTCTTTCACGTTCAGCCATGCGTCCGCATCGGCAGGTGCGTCCTTCTTGGCGACGATGGGATGCCACACTTTAGCGAGCTCGGCATTCAGCGCAATGTACTGGTGCTGGTCGGCGGGCACATCTTCCTCGGCAAAAATCGCATTCGCCGGGCATTCCGGCACACACAGTGAACAATCGATGCACTCATCCGGAGCAATCACCAGGAAGTTCTCGCCCTCGCGGAAACAATCCACCGGGCACACTTCGACACAGTCGGTGTATTTGCATTTGATGCAGTTATCCGCGACGACGTAGGTCATGCCGAATTCTAACCGGTTTCGCGCGAGATGCCTTGCAGCCAATGTTGATAGAGGCGCTCTGCCATACGGTGCAGTGGCGGCAATTTTTCGTGCATCTGCGCTTGCATGGTCTCGGCAGATTGCACGGCAACACTATTACGCACAGCCTCAATCTCCTGTGCACCGATTTCGCACCAGTCGCGAATCATCTGCTCGTTCATCTCGACATGGCATTGCAGTGCCAGATGTTTGTCTATGGCCCAAGCCTGATTCGCACAGTGCGTGCTGCCGAGCAGAGGCACTGCACCCGGTGGCAACGAGAAAGTTTCTCCATGCCAGTGAAATGTATCGAATCTCCCAATGTCGCCGAACCATGTGCGTGCCGTGGCGTTGTCTGACACTGCCACCTCACCCCAGCCGATTTCTTTCACTGGATTCTTGCTCACCACAGCGCCCAATGCTTTTGAAATAAGCTGCCCACCGAGACAGTGACCCAACAGCGGAATATCTTTTGCATACGCCTCGCGGATGAGAGAAAGCTCGTGCGAAATCCATGGCAAGTCGTCGTTCACGCTCATCGGCCCGCCCATAAACACGAGACCGGAAAATGCCTCGGCAGTAGGCGGCACAGCCTCATTCGCATCAATGCGGACGAGCTGCCAGGGAATAGCGTAGCGGTCGAGAAACTGTGCCAGGTAGCCGGGACCTTCGACGGCGATATGGCGGAAGATGGCAATGGGCTTCATTTGAGGATGTAGGGTGCCGGGCTTATGCAAGCAAGGATTCTGTATCACTTATCCCAATTTTTTGGTCTTGTCTCTTTCGATCAGAGCATAGGCTGAATGATTATGGATCGACTCGAAGTTCTCCGATTCGACGGTGAATGCTTCGATGCGTTCATCCGCATTCAGCGCGGCCGCCACATCACGCACCATGTCTTCGACAAATTTCGGGTTGTCGTAAGCGCGTTCGGTGACGAACTTCTCATCCGGGCGCTTGAGCAAACCGTACAATTCGCTCGATGCCTGCTCTTCAGCCATGCGCACCAATTCTTCGATCCACACCACATTGCGGGTGCGCACGGTGAGCGTAACATGCGAACGCTGGTTATGCGCACCGCGCTCTGAGATTTCTTTAGAGCAAGGGCATAGACTGGTCACCGGAATCTGCACTTTCATGCTGAAACGGTATTCATTTTCGACAATCTCGCCAATGAAGATTACGTCATAATCAAGCAGGCTCTGCACTCCCGAAACGGGCGCCGTCTTGTTGACGAAATAGGGGAATGCCATCTCGATGTAGCCGGATTTTGCCTCGAGTTTTTCCACCATCTCGCGCAGGATGCCTTCGAACGACTCGACTGAAATCTCGCGCCCATGCTGATTCAGAATCTGCACGAAACGCGACATATGCGTGCCCTTGAAATTGTGCGGCAAATGCACATACATGCTGAAAGTGGCTATGGTGTGCTGCACCCCAACGCTTTTATCGCTGACCCGGATCGGATGGCGAATACTTTTGATACCCACCTTGTTGATCGCCAGGTGGCGCGTATCTGCGCTGCTTTGCACGTCGGGAATGGGTGAAATTGAATTCATGCTGAGCCTCTCGTTAGGTAGGTTGGCAGGGATTATAGACAATTCCCGACGAAATTACTCGGGTTAATTATTACGGACGGCGGCAATGCTGTGCGTAATACCTGCGGCATCCAGGCCGCACTCTTCCAGCAACTGCCCCGGATCGCCCTGTTCGATGAAACGGTCGGGCAACCCGAGATGCAGCACGGGAATGGAAACACCATGCCGCGCCAGACATTCTGCCACCGCACTGCCCGCCCCGCCCTGCACCGTGTTTTCTTCCACTGTCACCAGCAGTTCATGCTCACGTGCAAGTCGCAGCACCAGCTCTTCATCCAGTGGTTTGACGAAGCGCATATTGGCCACGCTCGCATCCAGTTGTTCGGCCGCCGCCAGCGCCGGGGTCAACATCGAGCCGAAAGCGAGGATGGCGATCTGTTTCCCGCTGCGGCACTGCTCTCCCTTGCCCAACGGCAATGTCAGCATCTCCTGCCGCACCACCACCCCAGGGCCGACCCCGCGCGGGTAACGCACCGCCGTCGGCGTATCCATGCGGTAGGCGGTAAACAGCATCTGGCGGCACTCATTCTCATCGGCGGGAGTCATCACCGTCAGGTTCGGGATGCAGCGCAGAAAACTCAAATCGAAACTCCCCGCATGGGTCGCGCCGTCCGCCCCGACCAGGCCGCCGCGATCGATGGCAAACAACACCGGCAGGTTCTGGATGGCAATATCGTGAATCAGCTGGTCATAAGCGCGTTGCAAAAAGGTGGAATAGATTGCCACCACAGGCTTATAGCCTTCGCACGCCAGACCGGCGGCAAAGGTCAGCGCATGCTGCTCTGCGATACCGACATCAAAATAGCGTTGCTGAAACTGCTCGGCAAACTTCGTCATGCCGGAACCTTCGCACATCGCCGGTGTGATGCCGACCAGTTTCTCGTCCTGCGCCGCCATGTCGCACAGCCAGTCGCCGAACACCTGGGTGTAGCCTTGATGCGGCGCCGG
>JBAZFV010000137.1:0-3831 GCA_041653255.1 Sideroxydans sp.
CGCCTGTGGGTGTTGTTTCCCAAGGGTGCGGAACCCGCGCTGAATTGATATACCCCGGAGGCTCGACATTTTGAGAATCGTGTATTATCCGCGAGAAATTGCGTCATCCTCCAGTTGCGGAAAATTGCGGGACGGGTGAATCGTTTTGGTTTGTTCGAAATTGTGGTGCAACTTGAAGTGTAACCAATGGGCGGAGCGGTATGGCAGCGACTGACAATAAAGGCGTACCGGGATAATGCAGCGGAAAATTTTCTTCCCTGCCATCTCCCTGCTGAACCGCCTGAACTACACCCGTAAGTTCTCGCTGCTGTGGATTTTGTCCATGTTCTCGATCGCGGTGGTCGTGTACGGTCTGTTTGTCATGCTGGATCGGGTCATCCAGCCCGCACAGAAACAACTGCAAGGCATCACCCTGATCGAGCCGATCTCCCGTACCGTGCAAGCCATCCAGTTGCACCGGGGCTTTGCGGCCGCGGTGTTGAGTGGCCGCGAAACTTTGTGGGAGCAGCGCGCAGCCCAGGAGGACGAAGCAGTCAGAATTTTCACGGCGATGGAAGAAAAACTGCCTGCCAGCCTGACCTCGGCTGAAAATTTCCAGCGCATCAAGGCGGATTGGGAAAGCTTGCGCAAGGAGCAGAAAAACTCGGAGAAGTATAAAAATTTCGCCGCACATACCCGCCTGATCAAGCAACTCCATGAATTTGAGATATTTGTTGCCGATGAATATCTGCTGACCCTGGACCCGGAACTGGCCTCGTATTACCTGCTTGAAACTGCCATCCACAAACTTCCCCATGCGCTCGAGCACCTTGGACAAATCCGCGCGTACGTCACCATCATTCTGTCTGAAAGGCACCTTTCGGAGGAGCAGAAAATCCAGCTGCACATCCTGATGGCCGAGCTTGAAACCACGCTCGCTGAGTTCAGGGACAGCCTCGACAAGAGCGGCCGTTACAATCCGAAAGTTCAGACGGCACTCCGGCTGGTGGCGGATGATATTGACCAAGCGGCGCAGAAAATCACCAGTTTCATCAAGGCGGACATTTTCAGCGGGCGTTTGCATGCCAATCCGGGCGCCTTCCTGGAAATGGCCACGGCAGTAATCGACAGGGGCTACGTGCTGATGCATGAATCCCTGCTACCGACTGCCGAGATGCTGATCGAGGCGCGCATCGACCAGGCAAAAATTACGCTGTACACCAATAGCGGCATTTCCATGTTGGTGTTTCTGCTGGTGGTCTATCTGTCAGTCAGCATCTATTACGCCATAATCGGCAGTATTCAGGCGCTGGTTCATGCCTTGCACCGGTTTGCCGAGGGTGATCTGAAAGTGCAGGTTCAGCTCGACACGGACGATGAGCTCAGTCGGGTGGGCAGTAGTTTCAACGAGATGGTGCAACAATTCGGCGCGCTGATGGATACGCACCGCGAAGATGAAGATCGCCTGCGCGCCACCCTCGAGACGGCGATGGACGCCGTGGTGAAGATGGATGTCCGGGGCATCATCACCGGCTGGAACAGGCAGGCGGAGAAGATATTCGGCTGGACGGCGGCAGAAGCACTCGGGCGGGTGTTGGGCGAGACCATCATCCCGCCCCAGTATCGCGACGCGCATACGGAGGGGTTGCAGCGTTTCCTGCGCAGCGGCGAGGGGCCGATACTGAATATACGCACCGAAATGACCGGGCTGCATCGTAATGGCCACGAGTTTCCGGTCGAGCTGTCCATCGCCCCGATCAAGCTGGGTGATCCGGAGGCGGGAAATTACGAATTCAGTGCCTTTATCCGTGACATTACCGAGCAAAAGGCATCCGAGGAGCTGATCTGGAATCAGGCCAACTTCGACAGTTTGACCGGCCTGCCCAACCGCCGCATGTTCCACGACCGGCTGACCCAGGATATCAGGAAGGCACACCGTGCCGGCCTGAAGATCGCGCTGTTGTTCATCGATCTCGACAAATTCAAGGAAGTCAACGACACCCTCGGACACAGTTTGGGCGACATTCTGCTACAGGAAGCGGCGCGCCGCATCAGCGGTTGCGTGCGTGAGGCTGATACCGTGGCGCGGTTGGGCGGCGACGAATTCACCGTCATCCTGACGGGGCTGGAAGATATTGGCAGCATCGACCGGGTGGCGGAAAACATCCTGCAAAATCTGGCAAAACCATTCCAGTTGGAAAACGAGATCGCCTATGTATCGGCCAGCATCGGTATCACCCTGTATCCGGATGATGCCGTCGGGATAGAAGATATGCTGAAGAATGCCGATCAGGCGATGTATGTGGCAAAGAACAAGGGGCGCAACCGTTTCGATTATTTCACGTCGTCCATGCAGCAGGCCGCACAGATGCGGCTGCAATTGACCAACGAATTGCGCAGCGGACTGGAGGCCAGCCAGTTCCTGCTTTATTACCAGCCTATCGTGGATGTTAGCAGCGGCCGCATCATCAAGGCGGAAGCGCTGGTTCGCTGGCAGCACCCGAAGCGTGGTTTGGTCAGCCCCGCGCTGTTTATCCCGTTGGCCGAAGAGACCGGGCTGATCATCGAGATTGGCGAGTGGGTATTCAGAGAGGCAGCGCGCCAGGTCAAGCGCTGGCAGGCACTGTATAACGACAAGTTCCAGGTCAGTGTCAATGTATCCCCGGTCCAGTTTGGCTGCACTGCCGGTTGTATTGGCAGCGAATGGTTGAGTTATTTGCAGGAGCTGGATGTGCCAGGGCAAGGCATGGTTATCGAAATTACCGAAAGTTTGTTGCTGGATGCAGATCCCGAGATTGCCCGCAAGCTGGCCGAATTCCGCGATGCGGGCCTGCAAACGGCGATCGATGATTTCGGCACCGGCTATTCGTCATTGTCCTATCTGAAGAAATTTGACATTGACTATCTGAAGATCGACCAGTCATTTGTGCGCGACCTGGCAACCGATCACAACGACCGTGCGTTATCCGAAGCCATCATCGTGATGGCACACAAGCTTGGACTCAAAGTGATCGCCGAAGGGGTGGAAACGGAGGAGCAGTGCAATCTGTTGTCCGTTGCGGGCTGTGACTATGGGCAAGGATATTTGTTTTCCAGACCGATGCCAGCCGAAGAGCTTGAAGCATTGCTGAAGAATAACCAGCCGCTCGGCGTTGGATGCATCCATAAATAGTTGTCGGCACGGCAACTGCAAGCAGTACTCACATTCTTGTCTCGTCCCCCCCACGCCAATCCAAGAACAAATTAGGACTCGTTACAAACAACTTTAGCTTGCTTGTGCAATGCATTGCTTTTTAAGCATATTTATCCAACCTTAACTTTCTGCGCTAACTCCTTGTCCCGAAAAGAGAAATCCCGTTATTTGCCTTGACTGCCCAAAATATTTTCAATATAGTGGGATCAAGTGGTAAAAAGTGGGAATAAATGGGAGGGTGCATGTTCCAGGGGGCGGCGCAATTCAATCTGGATGGCAAAGGCAGGCTGACGATACCAACGCGGTATCGCGACTTGTTGCTGGCGCATTGTGCGGGTCAGTTGGTGCTGACTGCCGATGCGGACGGCTGCCTCCTGCTCTACCCGCAGCCCGAATGGCAGCCCATCCGCGACAAGCTGATGCAGCTTTCCGCCTTCAATCCCAAGACGCGCGCTTTGCAACGTTTCCTTGTCGGCCATGCGGAAGACGTGGTGATGGATGCAGCCGGGCGCGTGCTGATCTCTGCCAATCTGCGCGATTACGCCAAGCTGGACAAGCGCGTAATGCTGGTCGGCCAGGGCAATAAATTCGAATTGTGGGACGAGACGCTCTGGCAGGCACAGTACGAGAAGATGACCAGTTTCTCGATGGATGACCTG
>JBAZFV010000138.1:0-3791 GCA_041653255.1 Sideroxydans sp.
GCAGGCGGTGCGGTGCGCTCTATCGAATGGAACGAGAACCTGCCGTTGCGCGATCAACTCTCCGATCTTGAAATCGCTTCCCGTGTGGGGGATGGAGACATCCGTTTCCGCAAGGCCGGCGGCGATGAGTCCGCCCTGCAGCTGTTCTCGGTGCGCCAGTATCCGCGTTACTTCCGGCTTTCCGGCATGAACTACATGATCGGCGACCCGTACCAGCTTGCCTTGTCCATGCCGTGCCCCTTTCTGATCACGATGGGCGCAGTTTCGCTCGACTATGAGTCGGCGCGAACCAAGGCACAGATGAAGGCGGCGCGGGCGACGCAAAGCGCCGGTTCCTACATGGCGCACTTCCAGCCCGACCTCCAGGAGCGCAAGCGCGATTGGGACATGGTGCTCAAAACCTTCGACAGCGGCAGGACGGTGGTCGGCATGTACCACCAGATCGCTCTTGTCTCCAAGGTGGAGGATGCCTCTCGCTGCGAACACGCCGTGCGCGCCGTGTGGCGGGCGCGCGGCTTCGATCTCACCAAGGACTTCTATTTGCAGCACCAGGCCCTGACGGCGGCGCTACCCATGACTCTGACGCCGGGGCTTCAGGCCGACCTCCGGCAGTTTGGCCGAATCAACACCAAGACGGCGGATAACGCGGTCATGACATCGCCGCTGATCGCCGAGTGGAAGGGGACGCAGACTCCGGTGATGACGCTTTTCGGCAGGCGCGGGCAAATCATCGGCTTCGATCTCTTCGACAATACCGGCGGAAATTTCAATTTTGCCGTGGCAGCACTATCGGGTTCCGGCAAGTCCGTGTTCGTCAATGAGATGACCTATCGCTATCTTGGTGCAGGCGCCAAGGTATGGATTATCGACGTGGGTCGCTCCTACAAGAATCTGTGCGAGTTGCTGGATGGCGAGTTCATCGAGTTCTCGGATGAACAGCAGAACACCATCTGCCTCAATCCATTTTCTATGATTATCGACATCAGTGCCGACATGGAAATGATCCTGCCCCTGATCGCCCAGATGGCAAGCCCACGGGAGCCGCTCGACAACTACGGGTACACGGCGCTTGGGTCGGCCATCAAGCGGGTGTGGGATGCCAAGGGACGCGCGGCAACCATCACTGACATCTACGAACTGCTCAAGACAGGCCGTTTGTCTGTGGATGGGGAATACGAACGCGATCTCAGTCGTCTGGCTACGGCCTTGGAGCCTTATACCCGCTATGGCGTTTACGCGAGCTACTTTGAAGGAGAGGCCAATATCCAGTTCGACAAGGATTTTGTCGTTCTGGAGCTGGAGGAATTGAAGTCCAAGAAGGATCTCCAGTCAGTGGTGATGCAGCTCATCATGTATCGCATCACCCAGGAGATGTACCGCGACCGCTCCCGGCGCAAGCTCGTCATCATCGACGAAAGCTGGGACCTCATGGGAACGGGCGCCAGCGGCAGCTTCATCGAGGCCGGGTATCGCCGCGCCCGCAAGTACGGCGGTGCGTTCGGCACGATCACCCAGTCCGTTGACGATTACTACAAGAACGAGGCGACCAAGGCAGCGATCAACAATGCCGACTGGTTGTTTTTGCTGCGCCAAAAACCAGAAAACATCGAGCGCTTGGGCAAGGAGGGCAAGCTGTCTCTGGATGAATGGCTGAAGCGTCAGCTTGGTTCCGTCAGTACCGAGCACGGCCATTTTTCGGAAATTTACATTCACTCACCGATGGGTTCCGGGCTTGGACGGCTTCTGCTCGATCCCTTCTCGATGCTCGTCTATTCCACCCGTGCCGAAGACTACGAAGCCATCAAACGCCTGCGTGAACAGGGGCTATCAGTTTCGGAAGCTATCGAACGACTTGTCATCGAACGCGCATCGCAATAAGGCAGATTAGCCATGAATCTTTTGAAAACACAAATGTTCACCGGGCTGATTACGCTGATGTTGGGGGCATGTATCGCTGCGTCATGGCTGCACTTTCATCCTCTGGAGATTCCGCGATTTGCTCGCGTGGATATTGGTGCAATCGTTTTCCAACAACAGCAATTACTGGCAGAGCGGGTCAAGCCTGGAATGGATGCCGCTGAGCAAGGGAAACTGTTCGAAGATGCCAAAGCCTTCGGTGTGCGACTGGATGCTGCCCTTGAGCAAGTGAGTAGGGAGTGCCAGTGCGCCCTGATCAATACGGCGGCGCTGTTAAAGGCGACATCGGCTACAGCAATCCCGGACTTGTCCGCGCGGGTGGTGGATATCCTGAAGCAACCGGCCTCTGGCGAACCGGCGAGATGATAGATGCGTATCGCTCTCCTGTTCGTGCTTTGTTTTTTCGTCAATGCTGCGTCAGCGAACAGCGGTCTTGAGTACGACTCCATCTGGCGCTGCGACGAGAATCGCTTCAACTGGTATTGCGATATTCCACCCGATGCAGAGCCGGACGAGGATGCTGCCGAAAAGCCAAAACCCAAGGTGGCCAGCGAAGAGGATGAGGCTGTTGCGGCCTTGAAGAAGTTGAGAGAGGACGCAGAGCGGAAGAGGGCGCTCGCCATCGTCAAGCCGACACCTGGAAACCTCAAGAGTTACATCGTGGCGCAGGAAGCCCTGATGGACAGGGCCTCGGTGTTTTCTGACGTGTGGCGTCGCGTCATCTGGGCCAATCCGGAACTCAACTATCAGTTGCGCAACCCGTCCAATAATGCGGCCATTCAGGTGCATGACGCACAGCGGGCGCTCAAGGAAACCGAGACGCTGGCCGGTATTGTCAAGGAATGGGGCATTTTCTTCATATTCAGGTCGGACTGCCCCTACTGTCATCGCATGGCACCCACGCTGAAGTTCCTGTCCGAGCAATACGGGATAGTTGTGTTTCCTGTATCCCTCGACGGCGGCGGCTTGCCAGAATTTCCCAATCCGTCGCGGGACAACGGCATGGCAGCATCCATCGGGGCCAGTGTCGTTCCACTCATAGTGCTGGGGAACATCAAGGATCACCGGTTGCTCCCAATTGGGTCGGGTGTGCTTTCGGCTCAGGATATTGTCGAGCGCATATACATCCTGACCCAGACACGCCCCGGCGAACTTTATTGAGGTTGACCATGAATAGTCCATATCTCCATCGAACCATTGCCGCCATGCTCGTCTTCTTGATGCTGTCCAGCCCGGCAAATGCCGACGTTTCACAGTCCATGCAGGACTGGTTCGACCAGATCGGCGCCTACGGAAATGTGACGGGGCCAAATGCTTATCGCGGGCAGACGATGAATTTCTATACCGGGGGCAGCCTCTACATGCGCACCCCGGTGCGCAACTATCAGTTGGCAAGTATTTCGCCACCATCCTTTCGAGCGGGGTGCGGCGGGATTGATTTGTTCGCTGGTTCGTTCTCCTTCATCAATAAAGAACAGTTCGTCACTCTGTTGCGAAACATCGGCAACAACGCCATCGGCGCAGCGTTCAATATGGCCTTGTGCTCGATGTCGCCCGACCTCTGTGATCTTCTGAAGTACCTGCAAGACCAGTCAACAAAAATGAACAATCTCAATATCAACTCCTGCCAGGCGGCGGAAGGGATCGTCACTGCGGCGGGCAGCATGCTGACGGACAAGACACAGGAGAAGGAGGGGAAGACAGCCGGTGCGAACCTGAATATGTTTGGGGATGTGTTCGAGTCATGGGACGAGTGGAAGAAAAGCAGCGCCACTGCCAAGAACATCAGGACGGCAGCCAAGAACTCGTCACAGGGATACAAGGAGCTTTTCGATCCCGGCAACGTGGTGTGGCGTTCACTGTCTCGGGTTGCC
>JBAZFV010000139.1:0-3754 GCA_041653255.1 Sideroxydans sp.
CTGACGCTGGCGCAGCCGATGAGGTATTCGTGGTTGTGCTTGCCGATGTAGTCGGCAAGGCCGCTCCAGAGCTGGGTGATGGTGGCGCCATCGCGATAGTCCGGATGCACACAGGAACGTCCCACTTCGACCATGCGCTCGCGCAGGTGCATCAGCCGCGACAGGTCGAATTCGGTTTCGGAGTAATACCCCCCGGCTGCCCTTGCCTGTTCCGGTGGCAGGATGCGGTAGGTGCCGACGACTCTGTCGTTGCCGTGATCGCGTACCAGCAGGTGGTCGCAGTATTGATCGAAGCGGTCGATATCCAGTCCCATCTCTGTGCTGGGTAAATTCGCGCCCATTTCTTCACCGAACACTTTGTAGCGGATACGCTGTGCTTCGGTGATCTCGGCCAGGTTACGTGCCAGGCTGAAGGTGAGCCGGCGTTGGGATTCTGCAGTCGGTTGGCGGATCAGTTCTAACATCTGTGCTCTCCTGTGACGTTGAGGCTCGCAGATTAGCGTCCGTATATTGCACTCGGGTTAAGGCAGGATGAAGGTTGGATGAATCTGCGATGTGCAAGGCATCGGCGATGGATTGTCTGGCTGTCCGGCTCAGGCTGCGCCTGTCTTCCGTCTTCGCGTCCAGCAGCGGAGCGGTCAACAGCCGCACGTGTAGTATCGGTGTGCAGAGGATGGCCCACATCGAGCGGCCGAATGAGATTTCCCCGGTGTACGCGGCCGCCTTGCTCCGCTCGCCCTGCTCATTCTGATAGCGGATGGCGACCGGAAACACTGTTGCTGCCGCATCGATGGCAGGCTGGAACAGCGAGGCATGAAAATGTCCGACAGTGCTGCCATCGGTGGTGGTGCCTTCGGGAAACAGGGCGAAGCATTCGCCGCTGCGCAGGGATTGTGCCAGCCGGATATTGAGGCGCGCTGCATCGCGTGCCTTGCCGCGCTCAAGGAACAAGGTCTGTGCCCGCGTGCACAGCCAGCCGAAGAGCGGCCAGCGCCGCACTTCCGCTTTGGCGACGAAACGCATCGGCACGATAGCGTTCAATACGAATACGTCCAGCCATGAAATGTGATTGGTGACGATGAGCCCGTGGCGCAGTCCGTGCAGTGGGTCGTCGTCAGCGAGAAGCACTTTCACATTAAGGATGTCCAGCAATCCGGTTGACCAGCTTTGCAGGATACGGCGGCGTAGATGGGTGTTCAGCCAGGGATAGATCGTCGCCAGAATCAAGCCGTAGCCAATGTGCAAGGCGGTACGTGTGGCACGGAACAGGGCGATGGTGTGTTGCAACATAGACATCCTGTTCAAGTCACGGAGAGCACAGAGAACACAGAGATATTGCATAAGTGTTCCAGTGTCCTGTTCAGGCCACGAGTAAAAAGCAGGACCAGGATGTTTCCGCTCTCAATGAACTCGGTGTTTTCTGTGGCCATTGTTTGCATGAGATTTGCGCCCCTTGTCAGGTTTCCATGTGGCGCTGTTCTATGAACAGGCTGTTGCCGCTGATCTTCTTTGCCATTTTCTTGGCATCGGTCATGGCGGCGGAGACTTCGAGATACGAGGTGAATTCGCCGGGCGCCACCTTGAGCGCGCCGATGGAAAGACTGGTGAGTGGATGGAGTTGACAGTTGCCATCACGCCCTTCGGTGGTGTAGCCGCCCGCACTCCGGTGTTCTTCCGTAAACATCAGCAACGCGGCCTGTTCAAAAGAGCGCAGCGCTTGCTCGCAGCGCACCCGCCAATTGGGACTTTGCAGCAGCAGCACAAAATCGTCGCCACCGATGTGGCCGATAAAATCCAGTTTGGGGTCGCACGCCCAGCTGAGAATGCGCCCGGCGAGGCGGATCATCTCGTCACCCTTGCCGTAGCCGTAGATATCGTTGAACGGTTTGAAATGATCAAGGTCGGTGTAGCAGGCAACGAACGGGATATTAGCCTGCAGCAGACGCTCGATGTTGTCGTTGATCGGTACGTTCCCGGGCAGAGATGTCAGCGGGTTGGCGTAACGCGCAGCTTCCAGCTGCATCCGTGTCAGTTCGCGCAGCAAATCCTGTCCGGAAGCGACACCGATATAGCGGCCGTTATCGGTAATGACGAAACCATCGGTAAAGTGGTGACTGTCTGACTCGGCCAGGAAGTGGCTGAGTTCCGCGATGGGCATGTTCTTTTCCACCAGCAACGGCACGCCAGAAATGATCTTCTTGCAAGGTTCTTTACCATGCAGCTCGCGCTGGAACGGTTTGGAAAACCGCTCAATAAAGCATTGGCGGTTGATCAGGCCGAGCGGAGCGTCCTTGGCGACAATCGGGATGAGGTGCAACGCGGGATCGGCATAAAAACGTTCGAACAGGCGCTCGATCGGCGCTTCAGGGTGTACCGGCTCGGCGTGGGTAACCAATTTGCACGCCATCGCCTGTGAGCCATGAGAGCTTGCGCACTGGGCAATGCCGGCGGTGTTTGATTCATGGATGATACGCCGGGTGTCATCCGCAGCCAGCAATAGCGGCGCAGCATTGGGTCGCGCGATGAAATAGCCTTGTCCCAGCGCGATGCCGAGGTTTTTCACCACGCGCAACTCGGCTTCAGTCTCAATCCCTTCGGCGATGACTTGTGTGCCGCAGCTGGTGGCGATGTGCTGGATAGATTTGAGGAACTGTAATTTGATCGGATCAAGATCACAGCCCTGCACAAAACTCATGTCGATCTTGACGAACTCCGGGCGCAGTTCCAGCCACAGCCTCAGGCTGGAGAACCCATCGCCCAGATCGTCGATGGCGATTTTAAAGCCCATCGCACGATAATGCAGCAGCGCATCGCGCATCGCGGCAAAATCAAAAACGGGCTGGTTTTCGGTGAGCTCGATCACGATGCGTGCCGGATCGATGTTGAGTTCGTGCATGAAAGCCAGTGTCTGGCCATTCTTGAAATCGGGGTGAGTCAACGCTTCCGGGCTGACGTTGAGAAACAGTTTGCCGGGCAGGTTTTGCGCGGCAAACGCCTCCAGCACGGTTTGCCGCGACAGCATCTCGACCTCCAGTGACAGGCCGTGCTGTTCAGCCGCATCGAACAGCTTAATCGGCGTATGCAGCGGGCTATCCGCAGGACCGCGGATCAGTCCTTCGAAGCCCAGAAAATCAGCATGCCCGAGGTTGATGATGGGTTGGAACAGGGCGTTCAAGCGACGCTGGTCGATGATTTCTTGCAGGGGCGTCACGCGTGACGGCAGAAGATAGCCTTCCATAATCTGGTCCGCCAGAAATTGCGCACGGGTAGCGGTACGGTGCTTTTCAACAGGTAGAATGCTTGGCATGTGTTTCTCACGCGGTTTATGGGAAGCAGACGATAACGCCGACGTGTTACAACAATATGACGGAGTAAGAATGACAGAGCTTGCACTACGCCATCGCACCTCCGGCATGAATTCGCGCTTTGCGGCGGCGGGGCTGCCGTTCGCGGACTATGTGCGGCAGACACGGGCGATGTTGCGTGCGGTGCGGGCGGGAGAAGCGGAAGCGGTTGTTGAGGGCAATGCACCATTCGAGTTGCGACCCGTCGGCGGATTTCAGGCTGGCACGGACAAACCCTGGCGACGCGGTGTCCTGCTGACCCACGGCTTGAGCGATTCGCCGTATCACATGCGCCACCTTGCTGCTTTTTATCAGCGCAATGGGTTTCGGGTGATGGCGGTGTTGCTGCCAGGGCACGGTACGCAGCCCGGCGATCTGCTCGATGTGTGCTGGCAGGTCTGGGCGCAGAC
>JBAZFV010000140.1:0-3741 GCA_041653255.1 Sideroxydans sp.
CGGTGACGTCGGCTTTGGGTTATGTGCTGTGGTATCGCGTGTTGCAGCACATGCGCGCCATGACCGCATCGACCGTGCAACTCTCCGCCCCGGTGCTTGCATCCATCGCCGGTATTTTGCTGCTGGGCGAAGCGGTTACGCGCGACTTGCTGGTGTCGTCCGTGCTGATACTGGGCGGGATTTTGCTGGTGCTGCGCTTCGGCAAGCGCTGATTCAATCGCGCATCGCGACTGAGATATTCTCCAGCGCCTGATTGATCAAACTGCGCGGCGCGCCGATGTTCATGCGCATGTGCCCGCTGCCTTCGGCTCCGAACATCGCCCCCGGACTCAACCCAACACCCGCTTTCTGCACGAAGAAGTCTATAAGTTGTTTGTCGCTCAAGCCCATCCCGCGGCAATCCAGCCACAACAGATACGTCCCTTCCGGTTCGACCATTTTGATCTGCGGCAGATGCTGGCGCAGATAGTCGCGCACCATGTCGCGCGTACCGGCCAGATACCCCATCAGCTCATCCAGCCATGGCGCACCCTCGCGATACGCCGCTTCGAATGCGGCGATGCTGAACGGGTTGCTGGCGCTGACATGCAAGGTATCGAATGCCCGGGTGATGGCTTTGCGATCGGATGCTTGCGGCACGATGAGTGCCGAAAGACCTAATCCCGGAATGTTGAAAGTCTTGCTGGGCGCGACGGCGGTAACGATGTTAACCTTGTCGTTCAGCGTGACGAGTGGCACATGCTTGTAGCCGGGATAGATCAGATCGGCATGGATCTCGTCCGACACCACGGTGATGTCGTGCTTTTCGCATACAGCCAGCAGCGCCTGCAATTCTTCCAGCTGCCACACCCGCCCCACCGGGTTGTGCGGTGAGCACAGGATCAACATGCGGCCACCTTCTGCTGCACAGCGTTCAAGGTCATCCAGATCGAAGGCATATCGTCCCGCTTCGAACTTTAGCGGGTTGAACAGTGACTTGCGTCCGCATATCTGTGCCGCAGAGAGAAACGGCGCATACACCGGCGGCTGCACGATCACACCGTCGCCGGGCTGGCTGAGTGCCATGATGCAGGCGTGCAGCGAGGGCACCACACCGGGACAGAACAGGATGGAGTCGCTGGTGATGCGCCAATGGTGACGTGTGGCCAGCCAGTGGATCAGCGCGTCGTTGAGCGTTTGTGGAAATAGGGTATAGCCGAACACGGGATGCGCGGCGCGTTCTGTCAGCGCGTGCTGCACCGCTTCGGGCACGGCAAAATCCATATCGGCCACCCACAGCGGGATGACATCTGCACGGCCGAATACTTCGCAACGCGCGTCGTATTTCAGGCTGGCCGTGCCGCTGCGCGGGATGATGTGATCAAATTCATTTTGCATAGTGTTTGTTGCGCCTTTTGCATTTCTGGGAATCGGTATTGATGTAGTCTTCGTGTCAGCTTGAATTAGGCGTTATAGTTTCACCCTAATTAACCTATAAGGATGGGAAATGATAAGATTTTTTTTCAGGATGCTGCGCTTAGTATTAAAGCCATTTATGCTGATATGGGCGAAAGTCGGTTCCCCGGCAGGAGTGGTACGCCCGGCCGAAGAGCAATCAAAAATCGACTCGGAATGTTCCAAATTGGCTCTCTACCACTTTAGCACCTGTCCGTTTTGTATCAAGGTACGCCACGAAATGGCGCGACTATCCTTGAAGATACAACTTCGTGATGCACAGCATGAGCCCAGGCACAGTCATGATCCTGACCACAAAGCCGATTTACTGCAAGGCGGCGGAAAGATCCAGACTCCCTGCTTACGGATCGAGGATAGTCAAGGAAATGTGCAATGGATGTACGAGTCAAACAACATCATCAAGTACCTGCAACAGAGATTTGGCTGAACGATTTGCACAATGGACCATTAGCTTGCCCCAGCTGTAGCTATTGGCGACGCCTGGCTGATTTTGTGGAGTTTGTGCAGACTGGAATGACCAGCACCCTCTGCTATCATCGCCACCATGCTTAATATCCAGAATCTGACTTACCTGCAAGACGGCAACCCGCTGCTCCAGAACGTAAATCTACAGGCCTTCGCCGAGCAACGCATCGGCCTCGTCGGCAAGAACGGCTGCGGCAAATCCACGCTGTTCCGCCTGATACGTGGCGAGCTCAAACCGGACGGTGGTGATGTTTCGCTACAATCCGGCAAGACCATCGCCTTCGTCGAACAGGAGATCGCCCACTCCGACCAAGCTGCGCTGGAATTCGTGCTCGACGGTGATGTGGAGTTGCGTGCGCAGGAAAAGATACTGGCGAAAGAAAATCATGACGCCGCATGGTTCGACGCACAGCACCGTTATGAAGCTATCGACGGTTATGGCGCCAGAGCACGTGCCGCGCAACTGCTGAATGGTCTGGGTTTCACCAACGACGGACTGCAACACACCGTCACTAGCTTCTCCGGCGGCTGGCGCATGCGGCTGAATCTGGCGCGTGCGCTGATGCACCGCGCCGATTTGTTGCTGTTGGACGAACCCACCAACCACCTCGATCTCGAAGCCATCCTCTGGCTCGAACAATATCTGGCGCACTACCCAGGCAGCATCCTGCTGGTTTCGCACGACCGTGAATTCCTCAATGCCTGCGTCAACCGCATTGCCCACGTGCACGAATGCACCATCGACACCTATACCGGCGATTACGACGACTTCGAGCGTGCCCGTGCCGAGCGTATCGCACAGCAGAATCAAGCCTTCGAACGCCAGCAGGAAAAGATTGCGCACATGGAAGACTTCGTGCGCCGCTTCCGTGCCCAGGCCACCAAGGCCAAACAGGCACAAAGCCGCATTAAGGCGCTGGACCGCATCACGCGCATCGCCGCCGTGCATATCACCGACGGTCATTTCGAACTGGAGATCGAAGCGCCTGAACGCAGCCCAGACTTACTACTGCGTGCGGAGAGAATGGGCTTTGCTTATGGTGATAAAAAACTTTTTAACAACATCGAACTGGTGCTGCGCGCGGGTGCGCGTATCGCACTGCTCGGCCCCAACGGTGCGGGAAAATCCACGCTGATCAAATTGTTGACGGGTGAATTGCAACCCACCTCGGGCACGCTTGAGATCACCCCGGACATCCGCATTGGCTACTTCGCCCAACATCAACTGGAGAATCTCGACAGCACCGCCACGCCGCTGCAACACATGGAACGACTGGCACCTAAAGAGACCACGCTGACGCTGCGCAGCTTCCTCGGCCGTTTCGGCCTGGCCGGCGACAGCGAAGACCGTCCGGCCGCCACCTTCTCCGGTGGCGAAAAGAGCCGCCTCGCATTAGCACTCTTGGCGTGGCAAAAGCCGCACCTGCTGCTACTCGACGAACCCACCAACCACCTTGATCTCGACATGCGCGACGCACTCACCATTGCGCTGGAGGAATACACCGGTGCCGTGGTGCTGGTATCGCACGACCGTAGCCTCATCCGCGCCGTAGCCGACGAGCTGTGGCTGGTGGCCGATGGCGAAGCGAAACTATTCGATGGTGATCTGGAGGACTACAAGAGCTGGATAGAGACACGCCGCCCACGCGAAACCATTGCGCAGACTCAGCAAGAAAAACCCAAAGCGCAGAGCTCACCCAGACCCAACCGCAAGGCACTTCAGTCGAAACAGAAAAAACTCGAATCTGAATTGACCAAGGCGCAAGCCGAACTCGCCGCTCTCAACCAGCAACTTGCCGATCCAGCCACCTATGCAAACCC
>JBAZFV010000141.1:0-3700 GCA_041653255.1 Sideroxydans sp.
TCGTGACGGCCTGACTTGAGAATGCGCGGCGTCCGGCCCACGGCTTCTTCGGCGGTATAGCCGGTGGCCTCGGTGAATGCCTGGTTGACCTTCAGGATCACGCTGTCGGCATCGGTGATCACCATGCTCTCCCGCGACTCAAAGGCGGTGGCGGCGACGCGAAGTTGTTGTTCGATTTTCTTGCGCTCGGTTATGTCGCGCCAAACGCAGTAAATGGCTTGCCCATCCACGGGATTGATTACCGAGAGCGTGACCTCGGCGACGAAATTCGTGCCGTCTGCCTTGGTATGTATCCATTCAAACCGGTGCAGGCCTTTGTCCTTGGCAATGGCCATCATGCTCTCAGCCTTGGAGTAGGAGTCTTGACCGTCGGGTTGCTTGGGTGGCGAAAGCCTTGAAGGATGGACGTTCAGGAATTCTTCGCGGTTTGCGTAGCCCAGAACCCTAATGGCCGCTTCGTTGCATTCGACAAAACGGTTACCGTCGATGATCCAGGCGGGATCCGGTGACAATTCGAATAGCCTCTTGAACCAGTCACGCTCGGATTTGGAATCTGGATGGGACATTCGAGTGCCTATATTGTTGGTCAGTGCTTTGTCTGTTTTGACTAGGGGCAATTGTGCCTCCTTCTCTAAAAGCCTGCCTGGCTCCTCTCTTGTGCGTGGACTCGAACATCTTGTCCCAGTGAGAAACCGACTGTCGATGGCGTGAAGTTGCCGCGCACCGGATCACTGTTTGTAGCCGATTTCTCTGTATTTCACTTCACATGGACCAATATTCAGGTAACACAGGATGTGTGCCAACTGTATCAGTTTGGAATCTGGCAGCAAAATCTTTCTCGCACTATATGCCGAATTGTACCAACGCTTCACCTCTCAGTCCTCCAGCGCCCTCACCTTCACCGATTTTCCCTTCACTTTGCCTGCGTTCAGGCGCTTCACGGCTTCGCGCGCGATGTTGCGGGTGACAGCGACGTAGGTGGACATGTCGGTCACGGTGATCTTGCCGACTTGTTCGCGGGTGAAGCCTGCTTCGCCGGTGAGTGCGCCCAGCACGTCGCCGGGGCGGATCTTTTCTTTGCGCCCACCGAGGATTTGCAGCGTGACCATCGGCGGCACCAGAGGTGCGTTGTTTTCGTTTTCCAGTTCGTTCAGCTCATGCCATTCCGGTTCGCTACCCATCATCCTGGCGATGTTGGAGACGCGGTTCATTTCGGACGGGCTGCACAGACTGATCGCCCAACCCGCTTCATCAGCACGGCCGGTGCGGCCGATGCGGTGGATGTGGATTTCGGGGTCGGGCGTGACATCGACGTTGATGACGGCTTCGAGTTGCGCGATGTCCAATCCGCGCGCGGCCACATCGGTCGCCACCAGTACCGAGCAACTTCGATTGGCGAACTGGATCAGCACCTGGTCGCGCTCGCGCTGCTCCATGTCGCCGTTCAGCGTCAGTGCGTGGATGCGTTGCGCATGTAGCACCTCGAGCAGATCACGGCATTGTTGTTTGGTGTTGCAGAATGCCAGCGTGCTGATCGGGCGGTAATGCTTGAGCAAAGTGGCAACGGCCTGCAAACGCTCTTCTGGTTTGATCTCGTAGAAGCGTTGGCGAATCTTGCTGCCTTCGTGCTGCTCCAGCAATTTCACTTCCTGCGGATCACGCATGAACTGGCGCGCCAGCCGTGCGATGCCATCGGGGTACGTCGCCGAGAACAGCAGGGTCTGGCGCTGCTGCGGACATTGCTTGATGACGAAGGCAATGTCGTCGTAGAAGCCCATGTCCAGCATGCGGTCGGCCTCGTCCAGCACCAGTGTATTGATTTCGTCCAGTTTCAGACTGCCGCGCTCGATGTGGTCCATGATGCGGCCCGGTGTGCCGACCACAATGTGTGCGCCGTGCTCCAGGCTGTCGCGCTGCGGGCGCATGGTCGCTCCGCCGACCAGCGAGAGGATCTTGATATTGTCGGCGAAGCGCGCCAGACGGCGCAGCTCCTGCGTCACCTGGTCGGCCAATTCGCGTGTAGGGCACAGCACCATGGCTTGCACGCCGAAATGGCGCGGGTTGAGCTTGGTGAGCAAGGGCAATGCAAATGCGGCGGTCTTGCCGCTGCCGGTCTTGGCCTGTGCGATGAGGTCGTGTCCGGCCAGCGTGATGGGCAGGCTGGCCGCCTGGATCGGCGTCATCGTGCAGTAGTCGAGTTGTTGTAAGTTCGCCAGCATGGCGGGTGCCAGCGGCAGTTCGCTGAAGGATCGTCCGGTTGGATCGGTTGCGGGAGCTGCGGCAGAGGGGGTAATTTTTGTCATGCGCGATTATCCTCGCCTGCGTCGTGTCCTGCTATAGTTGCGCCAACTTTTAGTCGTTAATCACCATGCCAAAACACACTTCACCCGACCATGCCCGCCTCGACCGCGTCGTGGCCGAAGCGCGCAAACAGCGCGAATTGCGCGAAGCCGGCTATCGCGAACGGGCGCTTAAGTTATACCCGTGGATCTGCGGACGCTGCGGACGGGAATTTTCCGGCGTGCGGCTGCGCGAGTTGACGGTGCATCACCGTGACCACAATCACGACAACAACCCGCCGGATGGCAGCAACTGGGAGTTGCTGTGTCTGTATTGCCATGACAACGAACATTCGCGCGTGATGGATGAGGTGGTGCGCGACCGGAAAGAAGGCTCGCAAGCCGTATCGACGCATAACCCCTTTGCAGATCTGAGATCGCTGCTCAAGAAACAGTCAGACTGATCCGGTCATACAGAACGCGATCAGAACCCGGCGGATAACGACAAACCGTAACCATTGTCCGGGCTCCCATCCGACAAGCCCTGCATCACATAGGCGCGCAGATAAGTGTCCCGCCCAACCCGTGTGTTTGCATAAAGTGACACCTCGCGTTGCTCATATCCTGTCGCGGAGGCGCGCTGCGCATACCAGTATTCCGCACCGGCATGCGTTTGCTTGCTGAACGCGTAGCCGGCACCGACAGAACCATAAACCACGTTATCCAGCGGTAGCGCGGCCGAACTACCCAGCACCTCATAGCCCAGCATAAGACTGGGTGAAAGATCACCGAAGGTCGTGTAGGTGGACAGTTGCGCGGCGTAGTCATTCTTGCCACTGCCCAAGGTTTCGCTGGCCGTGCCAAACTTGATGCGACCGGCAACATCCAGCCCGGAGTCGCCGCTCTCACTTGTAACGAGGTAGTAGTTCGCCAGTGCCACTACATCGCCCAAGCCGGACTGGGTCGTGCGCGCGGTTGTCGTTGTGGTCGCAATGGTGCTCCTGCCCCGCCTGCCCCCAGACCCGCCACTGACGATGACACTGCCGTCACCGGTGACGAACAGATAGGGCACGGTCATTTTCAGTGACCAATCGCCGCTCTCATAGAGTGCATGAACCGGTATCGAAGTGGTCTCGGTCGTGCTGCTTGAACCATACTTGCCCGAGCTGTAGTCCAACCCGACGCCCATCGAAAAATTGGCAGCCTCCCCCGCGTAGGCTGCGCCCGACAGCGCGCCACCAACGATCAGGAACAGAAGTTTGCCGATGTTAAAACGTCTCATAGATTCCTCCTTCATGTATCAACGGTTGCGACCGCCAACACGATTCGCTCCGCCGCTGCGACCGGCATCCATCCTGCCCGCGCTTGCACTGCGCTCCTGTCGCGCCCTATAACCCTGTCCATAGCCGCTCCCGGCTGAT
>JBAZFV010000142.1:0-3621 GCA_041653255.1 Sideroxydans sp.
TTGATAACTGGGATGACTTTCTTGGCCACCACTATCGCTGGGCATGGCTGGTGTTGGTGCTCAGCCTGCTACTGACTTTGTCGGTATGGTTCGGGTTGCGTGCGAAGGCTTCAACAGATGCCAATCAACAGTTTGCACTTCACGTTCAGGGCGTGGTTGACTTGATTGCGGAACGGATGCGCCAGCATGAGCAGATACTCTTGGGCGGAGCAGGATTGTTTGATGCTAGCACTTCGGTGGATCGTGAGGAATGGTACACATATATCAAGCGGATGAATCTCGAAGAGAATTCCCCCGGCATCCTGGGCATAGGATATGCCCAGGCCATCCGGCCGATCGCCTTGCCGGCGCACATCGCCGCGACTCGTGCAGTGGGATTCCCCGATTACGCGGTATGGCCTGCGGGGAAACGCGATTTTTACACCCCGATCATATTTCTTGAGCCCTTCTCGGGAAGGAATCTGGCCGCATTCGGCTACGACATGTTTTCCGAAGCTACCCGGGCACGAGCCATGCGCCGGGCAGGAGAAACCGGGAATACATCCATTTCAGGCAAGGTCAAGTTAGTACAGGAAAATCAGGGCAAGGTACAAGCCGGATTCCTGATGTACGTGCCGGTCTACCGCAAGCATCAGGTGTTGAGTACGGATGCAGAACGCTGGTCAGCCTTGCAAGGCTTCGTCTATAGCCCCTATCGGATGCAGGACATGATGTCAGGCATCCTGAATGGATGGGAACCCGATGTCGGTTTCGCCATTTACGACGGGACGACGGTTGGCGACGAAACATTGATGTACGAATCGGATGAGGATGAGCGACAAGCTGAAAAAGCCGAAGCCCGCCAGCCCTGGCTCAGCACCACCCGCACCATTGAAGCCTATGGCCATGCATGGACGGTGTCGATATACAGCCTACCGATGTTCGAGGAAGAGTTCCACCCAATACTGGGTAAGATTGTTGTGTTATTGGGAGTCTGTATCAGCGTGTTGCTATTTATGCTGATCTGGTTCCTTAGTTTTCGGCGTGAACGTGCGCTGGCGCTGGCAGCGGAGACGAACCAACAGAAAAAGCGCAATGAAACCGTATCGATGCGCCTCCGAACGATTCTCGATACCGTGGTGGATGGCATCATCACCATCGACGAGCGCGGCATAGTCGAGACCCTCAACCCGGCCGCCGAGCGCATCTTTGGCTATGCCGCCGCCGAGGTGATCGGACAAAATATCAAGATGCTCATGCCCGAGCCTTATCACAGCCAGCACGATGGCTATCTTGAGCGCTACCGCAACACGGGCGAGGCGCGCATCATCGGCATCGGACGCGAAGTTGTGGGGCGGCGCAAGGACGGCAGCACTTTCCCTCTGGATCTTGCGGTGAATAAAATGCAGTTGGGCGATGAATGTCGCTTCACCGGCATCGTGCGCGACATCACGGTGCGTAAGCAGGACGATGAGTTGCTGCAACAGGCAAAGGAAGAAGCCGAGCAGGCCAACCGGGCGAAATCGAGTTTTCTCGCTGCCATGAGCCACGAGATCCGCACGCCTATGAACGGTGTCATTGGCATGGTCGACGTACTCGAGCAAAGCAGCTTGCTCGGCCCCCAAGTAGAGATTGTCAATCTCATCAGCGAATCGGCGCTTTCACTGCTGGGCGTTATCGATGACATTCTTGATTTCTCCAAAATTGAGGCCGGAAAGCTACAGATGGAGCATGCGCCCATGGCCGTGGAAGATGTGATGGAGAAGACCTGTAGTTTGCTCGATCATCTAGCTCAAGGAAAAGGAGTGGATCTGACATTGTTCACGGATCCAGCGATTCCCGGGCAAGTTCTGGGTGATGCTCTGCGCCTGCGCCAGGTGCTGATCAATCTCGTCAATAACGCCATTAAGTTTTCCGGGGGTCGTGAGCAACGGGGGCGTGTGTCGATACGCGCAACACCTATCGAACGCAACCCAGAACGAGTGATGGTGGAATTCAAGATCACCGACAACGGCATCGGTATGGATGAACACACCCAGAGGCAACTCTTTACTCCCTTCACCCAGTCCGACAATTCTACCACTCGGCGCTTCGGCGGTACTGGCCTGGGACTGGTTATCTCCCGTAATCTGGTGAAAATGATGGGTGGCGAAATCATGGTACAAAGCGAGCCGGGCAAGGGCTCCACGCTCACTGTGCACCTGCCGTTTGCACTGTTGCCAGAAAAAATCGCTGCCGATGCAGCACCATCTTTGATTGCCGAGCTCTCTTGTCTGCTGGTGGGCAGCCCTGAAGGATTAATAGATGATTGGGCGGCGTATCTGACACAGGCTGGTGCCGTGGTAAAACAGGTGCGTGATCTTGCGGCGGCCCGGGAGTGGGCCGGCACATGCCGGCCAGGTTTGTGGGTGTGGATTTTCGACGCCACCTCCACTGCACCGCTACCGGATGAATTGCGCGCCGCTACAGGTGTTCGACCGGAGCTTGATGCCCGTTTCGTCCTCATCAGGCAAGGGCAACGTCGTCGCCCGCGTCAGATAGCGGATGATCTGTTAACCGTTGATGGTGGCGTGCTTTACAGACGGACGCTTCTCAATGCAGTAGCCATTGCTGCAGGACGGGCGCTGGCGGAAGAAAAAACACTACAGCACAACAAACTTGGAAAGATGATTCATCCGGTATCGCGCGATGAGGCTCTGCGACAGGGTCGATTGATTCTGGTTGCTGAGGACAATAATACCAATCAGAAGGTTATCCTGCACCAGCTCGCACTGCTCGGACTCACAGCGGATATCAGCAGCGATGGCCGTGAGGCGCTGGAGTATTGGAAAAGTGGCGATTACGCACTACTGCTCGCTGACTTGCACATGCCGGAGATGGATGGTTATCAGTTGACCGCGGCGATTCGCGCAGCAGAAAATGGATCCCGGCACATCCCGATCATCGCGCTGACAGCCAATGCTCTGAAAGGCGAGGATGAGCATTGCCGTGCCGCAGGCATGGACGACTACCTGAGCAAGCCGGCGCGGTTGAATGAACTGAAGGCGATGCTTGAGAAGTGGCTGCCCGCCACAAACACCATACCGGTTCCTTCCGATTCGCCTGCCATAACGGGCTTACAGGACACCGCAACCGGGCCGGTGGACGTGAGCATCCTCGAGGGTCTGGTCGGGAGCGCCCCGGAAATTATCCGCGATTTTCTGCATAACTTCCGGATCAGGGCGGCGCAGACAGCTACGGAATTGAAGCTGGCCTGTGAGAACGGGCAGGCGGTGCAGGCGGGTGCGGCCGCCCACAAGCTCAAGTCCTCCGCATATTCCGTTGGTGCAGTCAAACTGGGTGATCTATGCACGGATATGGAACAGGCCGGGAAGGCTGGTCAGATCGAAGTGCTGGCTGATTTGCTGCCCCGTTTCGAGACGGAAATGGCTGCCGTCGATGAATATCTGGATTCATTGAGGTAGGCGTACCCTGCAACAAGTCGGAATAACAATGGAGCAACCATGCTAGATAAATCCACACTCAACATCCTGGTGCTCGATGACGAGCCTTTCATGCTCAAGTTGCTCGCCCATATACTGGACAATCAGGGTTTCACCTTGGTGACGACCTGCGACAACGGGCGTGCCGCGCTGGAATCGT
>JBAZFV010000143.1:0-3587 GCA_041653255.1 Sideroxydans sp.
CACGGGTCTTCGGTTAGGTTCTCGCGCATGGTGTTGACCACGTGCGCGAACACGTCCAGCCCCACCACGTCCAGCGTGCGGAAGGTGGCACTCTTGGGGCGGCCGAGATAACGCCCGGTGAGCGCGTCCACCATATCGAAGCCGAGGTTGAACGCGGCTGCATGATGCTTGGTGGCGAGCATGGAGAACACACCGATGCGATTGGCGATGAAGTTGGGTGTGTCCTTGGCGCGCACCACGCCTTTGCCCAGCGTGGAGACCAGAAAGGTCTCCAGATCGTCCAGCAAGGGCAGCTCGGTGCCCGCACACGGGATCAGTTCAACCAGATGCATATAACGCGGCGGGTTGAAGAAGTGGATGCCACAGAAGCGGTGGCGCAGATTCTCGGGAAAGGCCTCGGCCAGCGTATTGATGGACAGCCCAGAGGTGTTGGTGGCGAAGATGGCGTTCGCATTCACGAACGGTGCCACCTTGCGATACAGGTCGGACTTCCAGTCGATGCGCTCGGCGATGGCCTCGATGATGAGGTCACACTCGCGCAACTTATCCAGATGCTGCTCGTAATTCGCAGGTTCGATGAAGGTGATGCGGGAGGGAGATGAAATGGGGGCAGGTTCAAGCTTCTTCAGACCGGCCAGCGCCTTGTTCACGTTGCCGTTCGGTTCGCCCTCTTTGGCGGGCAGTTCGAACAGCAAGGTCTCGACGTTGGCGTTGACCAGATGCGCCGCGATCTGCGCACCCATCACGCCGGCGCCCAACACTGCAACTTTACGGATATGTAATGTACTCATAAATACCTCACTTGTTAGCCACAAAAATCACAGAGAAGAACCTTGCGCGTATCACTCTCTCTGTGTTCTTTGTGGTTGATTGCTTTTCATGTTCCTTCTTCCGGCAATGGACGTGGCTTTCTGTCCTCGCCCACAGCGACATAAGTCAGCGTCGCTTCGGTCACCTTCACACATTCCGGCTTAACAGGGTTACGCTGGACGAACACCTCCACATCGACTGTAACCGAGGTGCGCCCTACTTTGATGATCTGCGCATAAAAGCTCACAATATCTCCGACAAAGATCGGTTGCTTGAACACAAAAGAATTAACCGCGACGGTCGCCACCCTGCCCTTGGCACGATGCACAGCTGGAATGCTGCCCGCGATATCGACTTGTCCCATCAACCAGCCGCCAAAAATATCGCCGGTGTAATTGGCATCCGATGGCATGGCTGCCATCCGAATGGTGGGTTCACGCTTGGGTAAGTTACCGGAGTCAGGCATATTTCAGTGTCCTTCATACATACGATTAATCTCGGTGGCGAACCTTTCCACCACCTTGTTGCGCTTCAGGCTCAACTTGGGCGTAAGCATGCCGTTGTCGATAGTCCACGGCTCGGTCAACAACAGCACGCGGTTGACCTTGGCATAGCCGGGGAAAGCGCGGATGTTGCGTGCGATGCGGCGCAATACCTTGGCTTCCACATTGCTGTCGGTCAGCGATTCAGGCATGTCCGGCAAGACGCCAAGTTTCCCCGCGATCTCCGGCCACACCACGAGATTGAGCACCACCAACGCAATCAGATAGGGTTTGCCTTCGCCGTAGATCATCACCTGGTCGATGAGGGGGTCGTGCATGATGGCCGCTTCCATGTCGGCTGGCGGCAGTTTCTCGCCGTTGGCCAGCACGATGATGTCTTTCAAACGTCCGGTGATATAGATATGTCCTGTCTCGGAAATGCGCACGATGTCACCGGTGTTGAGCCAGCCATCGGCGTCGATCAAGGCGCGTGTAGCTTCGGGATTATTCCAATAGCCCATCATCACGTTCGGCCCTTTCACCAACAGCGCGTTCTGCTCGCCCAGCTTGACCTGCACGCCGCGTATCGGCTGGCCGACGCTGTCTGGAAAGTTGTTTTTCAGTTTATTACCGGTGACGATGGGACTGGTCTCGGTCAGGCCATAGCCCTGCACCACCGGCAAACCGAGACCAACAAACAGGCGTGAAATGTCGGCATCCAGTGCTGCTCCACCGGTGACAGCCGTACGCAAACGTCCGCCCAGCCGGTCGAGTATTTTTTGTGCGACCAGTTTTTGCAGCACCGGCCACAACAGGAAGGAAGGTTTCCAGCCGCCGCGTTTTTGCTGATACATGAAACGATCCCACCCCACATCAACCGCCAGTTGGAACAGTTTTTTGCGCAAAGGAGGGCCTTCTTCCAGCTTGGCACTGATCGCCGCATAGATGCGCTCGTAGATGCGCGGCACCGAGACCAGGATAGTCGGCCGGATGATCTGCATGTCTTCCGACAACAGAGGGATGGAGCGCGCATAAGCCACCGTCGCGCCGGTCATGATTGAAAGGTAATATCCAACGGTGCGCTCGAAAGTGTGAGACAGCGGCAAAAAGGACAACATCAGGTCGGTTGGATACACCACGAAAGTATCGAGCGCATCATAGGCGTTGCTCAACATGTTGCCGTGACTCAGCATCACTCCTTTTGGCCTGCCGGTGGTGCCGGATGTGTAGATGATACTGGCCAGTTCTTCTGTGCGTGTCTGGACGGGTTCCTGCAAAGTTGCGCTGGACGGCAAGTAATCGCCGGCGACAACGAGATATGGGTCGTCGTCCGCAATTTTGTCCAGCGCCACAAAACGCTGCACGCATGACATCTTCTCGCGTACTGCACGTAATTCTTGCCACTGCTCCGCCGTCTCGAACAGCAACACTTTCGCTTGTGAATCGTTGACGATGTAGGCGATGTTCTCGGCACGATCCACGGTGTATAGCGGAACGGTAATCAGCCCCAGTGACATCGCCGCCTGGTCGAACATCACCCATTGCGGACAGTTGCGCAGCATCAGCGCCACCCGCTCGCCCTTGGGCAGGTTTTCCTTGGCCAGTGCCGCCTGCCAGCGCGCCACTTCCGCCGCCATCTGGCGCCAGGTGAATGACACCCATGCATTATGTGCAACATCAAAATAACGGTAGGCCTCGGCATCCGGTGCGCGCTTGACTCGCTCCAGAAAAAGGCCGTGCAGGGTACCTGCCTGTTGCGGTGTGATTACAAAATCGTCATGGTCGCTCATTGTTCAATCTCCCTGGTTAATCGAGAAACAAGTCCTTAAACGGCGGTACGCCAGGATCAACTGCATATTGTGCAAAGTCACTCACCCCCGCTTCACGCAACACCGACTCATCAATCAGACACTGGCCGCTGTATGAACTGGCGTCGCGCAACAGGATCGCATGCGCCGCATCGGCGACGATAGCCGGTTTGCGCGAGGCACGCAGAATCTCCGGCGGGAAATTGAACTCGATCGCGGCAGTTGCGATGGTGGTGCGCGGCCACAGGCAATTAAAAGCGATGCCAGCGGTGGCGAACTCATGTGCCATACCCAACGTGCACAAGCTCATGCCATATTTTGACAGGGTGTAGGCGACATGCGGCGAGAACCATTTCGGGTCGAGATTCAGCGGTGGCGACAGCGTCAGCACATGCGGATTCACCGCGTTTTTCAAATACGGGATGCAAGCTTGCGCGGCAAGGAAAGTGGCGCGCATGTTGACATCCAACATCAGATCGAGCCGCTT
>JBAZFV010000144.1:0-3579 GCA_041653255.1 Sideroxydans sp.
TGGAGAAAGCAACATGAGCAAGAGCCTGATTCAATTCATCATCGAAGAGCAGCGCCATATCCCAAACGCCAGCGGAGACTTTACCGGCTTATTGAGCGATGTCGTCTCCGCCTGTAAACAAATCGCGCACGATGTGAACAAGGGTGCACTGATTGGTGTGCTGGGCAGTGCAGGTAGTGAAAACGTACAGGGTGAGACCCAGAAAAAACTGGATATCATAACCAACGAAGTTTTTATTAAAGCAAATGAATGGGGCGGTCACCTGGCAGCTATGGCGTCTGAAGAGATGGACGATGTCTATCCGATTCCGGCCAAGTACCCGAAAGGTAAATATTTGATTACCTTTGACCCGCTGGATGGTTCCTCCAACATCGATGTGAATATCTCCGTCGGTACCATTTTTTCGATTCTGCGCTGCCCGGAAGGGGTCACCAACCCGACTGCCAGCGATTTCATGCAGCCCGGCACCAAACAGGTTTGCGCTGGTTACGCTTTGTATGGGCCGAATACCATGATGGTGCTCACCACTGGCCACGGCGTAAATGGTTTTACCCTTGATCGTGATGTCGGTGACTTTTTCCTGACCCACCCCAATATGCAGATTCCTGCGGATACACAGGAGTTCGCCATCAATATGTCCAATCAGCGTTACTGGGAAAAACCTGTGCAACGCTACATCGACGAATGCATGAAGGGAAATGATGGCGGGCGCGAGAAGAATTTCAACATGCGCTGGGTCGCATCCATGGTGGCAGAAGTACACCGTATCCTGACCCGCGGCGGCATCTTCATGTACCCCTTTGACACCAAAGATTCGAGCAAACCAGGCAAGCTGCGCCTGATGTACGAGGCTAATCCGATGTCATTTATTGTCGAGCAGGCGGGTGGTGCAAGTTCTACCGGACGCGAACGCATCCTGGACATTCAACCGAGCGGCCTTCACCAGCGCGTACCGGTGATTCTTGGTTCGAAGAATGAAGTCGAGCGCGTGGTGGGTTACCACAAGGGAGCATAGTCGGCTGGTCCCGCGAAAGCGGGATTTCAGCTAGTACACCGGGCTCCCGCTTTTGCGGGAATGACAAATTTTTTCAGGTGGATGAATAATGGCCAAACCTCTAGTTTCCATCGTCATGGGCAGCAGTAACGACTGGGAGATCATGCAGCAAGCCGCCCAACAGTTGAAAGACTTTGGCGTGTCGTTCGATGCGCGTGTGATTTCTGCGCATCGCTCGCCTGATCTTTTATTCGATTACATCAAGGACGCGAGCGCGCGTGGCGCGCAATGTTTCATCGCCGGTGCCGGTGGTGCTGCTCATCTCGCCGGGGTCATCGCCGGCAAGACCACACTACCGGTACTCGGCGTGCCCATTCCCTCTAAGTATCTGAAAGGCATGGACTCATTGCTCTCCATCGTTCAGATGCCGAAGGGTATTCCCGTCGCAACCTTTGCCATCGGCGAAGCGGGAGCTGCAAATGCCGGTTTGTTCGCTGTTGCCATGCTGGCATTGAATGATGAGCACTTGGCGCAAAAATTGTCCGATTATCGCAAGCAACAGGCTGCGCTGATTGCTGCAACCAGCTTGCCCACTTTGTGATTTCCAGAGCCCATCATGACCACCCTGCACGAATCAAATCTGCCCAGCCTGAAATTCCTGCATCGCGGTAAGGTGCGTGATTTGTACGAAGTCGATAGCGAGCACCTGCTCATCGTGCAGACTGACCGTCTGTCAGCTTTTGACGTCATTCTGCCCAGCCCAATCCCGGGCAAGGGTGAGGTGCTGACTGCTGTATCCAATTTTTGGTTCAAGCAACTGGCACACGTTATTCCAAACCACCTGACCGGTATTGCCCCTGAATCGGTTGTGCTGACCGAAGACGAGCGCGCACAAGTGCGCGGACGGGCGTTCGTCACGAAAAAACTGAAGCCGTTGCCGATCGAGGCCATCGTGCGTGGCTATCTGGTCGGTTCGGGTTGGAAGGATTACAAAAAGACCGGTGCGGTATGCGGCATTCGGCTACCGGTGGGTCTGCAGGAAGCGCAGAAGTTGCCACAACCGTTATTCACGCCCTCGACCAAGGCGGCTGTGGGCGAGCACGACGAGAACATCTCGTTCGATGAGGCCAAAAAATTACTGGGAGCTGATATGGCCGAACAAGTAAAGCAGGCAACCCTTGCGCTTTACACTAAAGCAGCCGATTACGCGCTGACGCGTGGCATCATCATCGCCGACACCAAGTTTGAATTCGGATTGGATGGAGAAGGCAAGTTGTACCTGATCGATGAGGCGCTTACCCCGGATTCATCACGCTTCTGGCCGGCCGAACAGTATCAGGTCGGCAGCAACCCACCCAGCTTTGACAAACAATTTGTTCGTGACCGGCTGGAGTCTTCAGGTTGGAACAAGCAGCCGCCAGCGCCGCAGGTGCCCGCTGACGTGTTGCAGAAGACCGCTGAAAAATACCGCGAGGCACAGCGGCTGCTGGGTGCATGACCCATCCCGCCGATCTTATTTCGGGATTTCATCGTTTCCGGCAGCAGCATTTCGGAGAGACGGATGCGCTGTATAAACAGCTGGTTCAGGATGGGCAGACCCCGAAGATATTGATGGTTGCCTGTTGTGACTCGCGCGTTGATCCGTCACTGATAATGGAGTGCGCGCCGGGTGATCTGTTCGTCATCCGCAACGTAGCCAATCTCATCCCGCCAGCCGAAGATTCCGATTATGGTCGCCACGGTACCAGCGCCGCGCTGGAATATGGTGTGCGTATCCTAGAGGTTGAACACATCATCATATTGGGCCATTCGCATTGCGGCGGTATCCGTGCACTGCTTACCGGCAAGGGGGTTGGCACAGAAGGAGCAAGTTACGTCAGCAGTTGGATGCGTGTGGCGGAGGAAGCTCGGCAAATAGTGCTGAAAAAATATCCGCAGACAAATGAAGGCATCCGCGAACGTGCCTGCGAACAGCAGGCGATTCTGTGTTCATTAGATAATCTGATGACATTTAGTTGGGTGAAAGAGAGGGTGGCAGCCGGCACACTGGCACTCCATGGCTGGTATTTCGATATCGAACAAGGTCAATTGTTGCGGTATGACGCAACTAACTGCTGCTTCGAGGTGGCGTAATTACTGCCCTGAGGCGGGCGACAATCCCTTTAATTCACGGTAACGTGACTTGTCTGCCGCGTAGCGTGACTTGACCGTCACGAGTTCCTGTTGGTTTTGATCAAGATCGCTCTGGAACTTATCGATGCGCTGCTGCGCCTCGTTGAGATCTTCTTCCAGTGATTTCGGAATTTTGCGCTTTTGCTGGGCGAGACGTTCCTGTTCCTGTTGCAGACTCACCAAATTTTCCCGGGCTGATTTTAGCAATGTGCTGTAACTGTCGATACGTGCCTCGACTTGTTGCAAATTGCGATCGCGCGCCAGGTCAATCTCTTTTTCCGAGCTGTAGGTATTGATCAGTGCATTGTCGCGGCGTTCGGCTTCGATGCGGTCTTTTTCGGCAGCCGGATCTCGTATGACCGACTCTTGTCCATGTTTTGTGCGTGCATCATCGCGTTGCTGGATCCGCCCGT
>JBAZFV010000145.1:0-3570 GCA_041653255.1 Sideroxydans sp.
CCTTTTTGGTCGGGCAGAATACTTGGTTGCCTTGCGGCTCATCGTTCTTGATGAAATCGCCACCCAGCCAGAACTGGTAAGCGGCCTTGGCGAACGGCTCTGGGCGCAGACCCAGTTTAGGCTTGATGATGGTGCCTGCGATATAGCCACCATCGACGCGCGGGCGACCCAGAATATCCCACAGGTCGGTGATGTCCTTGGCCGGGCCGTCATACATGCGCAGCATGGACCAGGGTACATAGAAATCCTGCATCTGCAGTTGCTTCACATCACCCATGCCCTGGTTGTTGCCAATCGCCAACGTCAGGAAGGAGACCAGCATGGCGCGGCCGTCGGTCACGTTGCGATCGAACAGGTCGTTCGGGTAAGCAACTTTCATTACACCCTTGGCTTCATCGATGAAGTACACCAGAGCGTCAACACCTTTGGTGAAGTCGTCGGTGGTGGAAACTTCAACGTTGGTGCCGGTGGAAGACTCGGCGGCAATGTGTGCCGCCACTTCCAGGTAACCATAGCCAGCCATTGGCTGCATGTGATAGGCAACCAACACATGCTTGTCACCTTTGATCAGATCTTCTTCTTTCAAGCTAAGATCTGCATAACGATTCGATTGATCCATTGTGTTCTCCTCTGGTTTATTGAATTTAGCTACTACATTACGAACTCTAACAGTTTGTGAACTATAAATAATAGTCAAATGTTTTTATAACGACCATAAATATTATTTATGGTCTACAATCCGCCCATCATGCTGCCATTAAGCTTGCGTCAACTTCAGGTCTTCGAGAGCGTCGCGCGCCATCTGAATCATTCGCGCGCAGCTGAAGAGCTATTTCTTTCGCAACCTGCCGTTTCGATGCAGCTCAAGCAGGCTGAACAGACTATCGGATTGATCTTATTCGAGCAAGCTGGAAAGAAATTATTCTTGACCGAAGCCGGGCACGAGATGCTGCATTACGCCCGCTCGGTTCTGCAATTGATGCAGGAAATGGAAGATGCTTTCGATGCCATGAAGGGATTGGAGCGCGGCCGGCTTAACATCGCCGTGGTCAGCACCGCCAATTACTTCATGCCACAACTTCTGGCGAGGTTCATTCAGGCCCACCCCAAAATTCAGGTGAGCCTGTCTGTCGCCAATCGTGATGCCGTCGTGCGGCAACTGGACGACAATAGCGCCGACCTTGGCATCATGGGTCAACCCCCTGCGGGCACCAACATGCTAGCTAAACCTTTCTTGACCAACCCCCTGGTTACGATTGCCGCGCCCACGCATCCTCTGGCACACACCAAAAAAATTCGGCCCGGCCAATTGGCAAAAGAAACTTTCCTGCTCCGCGAAAAAGGCTCCGGTACTCGCGGCGTAGTCGAACGTTTTTTTGACAGCCATGCACTGCAGTTACCGACACATATGGAGATGGACACCAACGAGGCAATCAAGCAGTCAGTCCAGGCTGGGCTGGGTATCGGCATCATTTCGCGCCACGGTATCGAGTTGGAGCTGGAAACCAAACGCCTGGTCATTCTCGATGTGGATGGCTTTCCCATTGTCCGCCACTGGTACATCGTCCAGCGCAAGAACAAACGGTCTTCCATGTCTGCTGTCGAATTTGAGCATTTCCTGCTGGCTCAAGCACGCGTGTCACCGCCCGCTTCTTCCCGGATAAAAAGACGTTCTACCAAATAAAAGCGACCCGAAGGTCGCTTTTATTGGTGCCGCATGCGGCGACGATCACTTGACGATCGCGTTCAACTCACCCTTGATGTAACGCATTGCCATTGCATCCAGTGCAATCGGTTTGATCTTGCCGGCATTGCCGGCGGAACCAAAAGCTTCGTAGCGGGCTTTGCAGATCGCCTTCATCGCTTTGGTGGTCTCCGCCAAGAACTTGCGTGGATCAAAGTCCTTGGGATTTTGGGCCAGATAGCGACGAGTCGCGCCGGTGGACGCCATGCGCAGATCAGTATCAATATTCACCTTGCGCACACCGTGCTTGATCCCTTCAACGATTTCTTCGACCGGTACGCCGTAAGTCTGCGGCATCGCACCGCCGAATTCGTTGATAATCTTCAACCATTCTTGTGGCACCGAAGAGGAACCGTGCATCACCAGATGGGTGTTGGGAATACGCGCGTGAATTTCCTTGATGCGGCTGATAGCCAAGGTGTCGCCAGTGGGCGGTTTGGTAAATTTGTACGCGCCGTGAGAGGTGCCGATGGCAATCGCCAGAGCATCCACCTGGGTCAGTTTGACAAACTCCGCAGCTTCGTTCGGGTCGGTCAGCAGTTGGTCGTGGCTCAGCACGCCTTCCGCGCCATGTCCGTCTTCTTTTTCACCGTGCCCGGACTCCAGGGAACCCAGACAACCCAACTCACCTTCAACGGAAACACCAACAGCATGCGACATTTCAACAACACTGCGGGTTACGTTGACGTTGTACTCAAACGAAGAAGGTGTTTTGCCGTCAGTCATCAGCGAACCATCCATCATCACGCTGGAGAACCCGGATTTAATGGCATTGATACATACGGCCGGCGATGCGCCGTGGTCCTGGTGCATGACGACCGGGATGTGCGGATACATTTCCACCGCCGCTTCGATGAGGTGACGCAGAAACGGTTCACCCGCGTATTTGCGTGCGCCGGCGGAACCCTGCATGATGACAGGGCTGTTACACTCATCAGCCGCTTCCATGATGGCTTTGACTTGTTCCAGATTGTTGACGTTAAACGCGGGCAAGCCGTAGCTGTGCTCGGCAGCGTGATCGAGTAGTTGACGCAGGGATACGAGTGCCATATTTCCTCCAGATTAAAATTAATTACAATTCAATTTGCCGGTGCAGTTTAATTTGCCAGAGCGTGTCATTCAACCATTCACACTTTGCGACGGTCGCCCACACGCACAATCTTCATGGTGTTGGTATGACCCGATTTACCTACCGCCTCGCCCACTGTCAGCACAATCATGTCGCCGTTTTCGACCAACCCTTGATCCAGCAGTGCCTGTTCCGCATTGTGTAATTCCTGCGACTGCTCCTTGGCTGTTGAGTGAAACATGATGGGGTGCACACCGCTGAACAGGGTGACCTTGGTCAGGGTTTCCAGCACTGGAGTAAGTGCAAAGATGGGCACACCAGCATTCATGCGCGACATCCACAATGGGGTTGAGCCAGACTGGGTCAAGGCAACGATGGCCTTGACCTTAAGGTGCGAAGCAGCAAACAGCGCGGACATGGCTATCGATTGGTCGATACGGGTAAATTTCTGGTGCTTCCCGCGCCGATCTATCGCATGATCTTCCGCTTCTCGTTCTGCCTTGAGACAGATACGCGCCACTGCCTCGATGGTTTCCACCGGATAATCACCTACTGCTGTTTCAGCCGAAAGCATCACCGCATCTGTTCCGTCCAGCACGGCGTTCGCCACATCCGACACTTCAGCACGGGTTGGGATCGGGCTGGTGATCATTGATTCCATCATCTGCGTCGCCGTGATGGCCAGCTTGTTATGCGCGCGCGCCATTTTGATCATTTTTTTCTGCAGACCAGGAACAGCCGCATCGCCAACTTCCAC
>JBAZFV010000146.1:0-3569 GCA_041653255.1 Sideroxydans sp.
GCACAAAATCGAGGGCATGACGATTATCGCGGTGGGGCGGGTGGAAGAGGCAGTGGAAAAGATGCGTTAAGTGTAAATTAAGATGCCCGAAACAATGTTGGATCCTGCGTCAAAAGAGGCTATATCCCGATTTCCTGTTGGAATTTTGGGTTGACTGGAGGCTGAATGCCGCTATAATCCGCGCCTCCCAAAAAAAGGGAGTTTTTTGCCTTGCTCCACCGCATCTGCTTAATCGCGGGGGGCTTTAATCCACAAGGAGATTCAATGCGACATTATGAAATCGTATTTATCGTGCATCCCGACCAGAGCGAGCAAGTACCCGCGATGGTCGAGCGCTATCGCACGTTGGTGACCGGCAAGAACGGCCACATCCATCGTCTGGAAGACTGGGGCCGCCGGCAACTGGCTTACCCGATTCAGAAAATCCACAAAGCTCACTATGTGCTGATGAACATCGAGTGCGACCAAGTGACATTGGAAGAGCTTGAGCACGCATTTAAATTCAACGACGCTGTGCTGCGTCACCTGATCATCAATACAAAAACAGCCGTAATCATTCCCTCTGCAATGATGAAGGAAGAAAAGTCGCGTTCATTTACCAGTGATGCAGTTGAAGCACCGGCAGCGGCGGTAGAAACAGCACCGGCGGCGGCTGCGTAAACAAAGGTTGAGCAGCAACCGTTGTGTGATCGAAGGGGAATTGGTCGAGCTCGAAGGATTGCGTTTTACCCCGGCAGGTTTGGCGAGAGTGGCTTTTAAATTACGCCATACATCGATGCAGCAGGAAGCGGGGATGCAGCGCCAAGTGCAGTGTGATGTTCCGGCACTGGCGCTAGGTGAGTCGGCGCAACAGATCAGCCGATTGCATCCCGGGCAGCAGCTTAGAGCCGAAGGGTTCCTCGCGCAGCGCAGTATGAAGATCGCGCAACTGGTATTGCATATTGATAACGTCACATTGAGATAGGAGCACAAGATGGCTCGTGTATTTAAGAAAAAAGATGACAAGAAGAATAATTCTTCGCGTCAATTGTTTAAGCGTCGCAAGTTCTGTCGTTTCACTGCGGAGAAAATTGCCGAAGTGGATTACAAGGACATCAACATCCTGAAGGAATTTGTTTCCGAGAACGGCAAGCTGATTCCGGCACGCATCACCGGCACCAAGACGCATTATCAGCGTCAATTGAGCGTGGCCGTGAAACGTGCACGCTTCCTGGCGTTGCTGCCCTACACTGATTTGCATTAAGGAGTCGATCATGCAAGTGATTCTGATGGAGAAAGTGGTCAACCTCGGCCAGTTGGGCGATGTGGTCAAAGTAAAAAACGGTTTTGCACGTAACTTCCTCATCCCGCAAGGCAAAGCCAAGCGGGCGACGGAACATAACGTGGCAGATTTTGCGGTACGCCGTGCTGAACTGGAAGCGGCAGATCAAGCCAAACTGGCTGATGCGCAGTCGCGCGGTGCCAAGCTGAGCGGGCTGACCGTGCAGATCGTGCAAAAGGCGGGTGTAGATGGCAAGCTGTTTGGTTCCGTCACCAATGCCGACATCGCTGTCGCTCTGGTTGCACAAGGTCACCAAGTTGAAAAATCCCAAGTGCGTATGTCTGAAGGTCATCTGAAGCAGATAGGCGATCATTCAGTTAGCGTTTCCCTGCATCCTGATGTGGCGGTCGATGTCATCGTTTCGGTGCTGGGCGAGCAGTAACTCTGCGTTGCTATGGCATCAAACAAAAGGGCTGGTGACAGCCCTTTTTGTTTTTGTCGGCGCGATGTATCTCGGCAGTGTAAAATTACCTTCCCGAAGTTTGCGGCCCCACCATGCAGAATTTTTCAGTTCCTGTCACCGATCCCCAGCTTGATGCACTGAAGTTGCCGCCTCACTCGGTTGAAGCGGAGCAGTCGGTGCTGGGTGGCATCCTGCTCGATACCAGTGCTTTGGACAAGATCAGTGATCTGGTGAGCGAGCAGGATTTTTATCGGTCTGAACATCGTCTGATCTGGCACCACATCGGGCGGCTGAGCGAGCACGCCAAGCCGATCGATGTCATTACCGTAGCAGAATCATTGCAGAGTAATGCCGAGCTGGAGAAAGCGGGCGGCCTGACGTACTTGGGTGCTTTGGCGCAAAACGTGCCTTCTGCGGCAAATATCCGCCGCTATGCCGAGATCGTGCGCGAGCGCGCCATCATGCGCAAGCTGGTGGAGGTGGGCAGTGAAATCGCGACCAGCGCCTACAACCCCGGTGGACGTGATGCGGGACAGTTGCTGGATGAGGCCGAGAGCAAGGTCATGCAAATCTCGGAGCAGGGCGAGCGTGGGCGGCAGGGTTTTGTTTCCATGCCACCGCTGTTGAATCAGGTGGTCGAACGTATTGAATCCCTGTATGCCCGCGACAACGCCAGTGATGTTACCGGCATCGCCACCGGATTCACCGATCTCGATCGTATGACTTCCGGCTTGCAGCCCGGCGACCTCATCATCGTGGCGGGGCGTCCGAGTATGGGCAAGACCGCCTTCTCGATCAATATCGCGGAAAATGTGGCGATTGAATCCAGCAAGCCAGTGGCGATCTTTAGTATGGAAATGGGTGGCACACAATTGGCAATGCGCATGATCGGCTCGGTGGGCAGGCTGAACCAGCATAGCTTGCGCACCGGGCGCCTGGAAGAAGAGGACTGGCCGCGCATGACGCATGCCTTGGGACAGCTGAACGATGCTCCTATTTTCATTGATGAAACAGCCGCCTTGAATGCATTGGAACTTCGTTCGCGCGCTCGCCGTTTGCACCGTCAGCACGACGGACTCGGCCTGATTGTCATTGACTACATACAGCTGATGTCCTCTCCTGCAGGTAAGTCAGGCGAGAATCGGGCGACAGAGATATCCGAAATCTCGCGCTCTCTCAAATCACTGGCGAAAGAGCTGCATGTGCCGGTGATCGCCCTATCCCAGCTCAATCGAAGTCTGGAGCAGCGTCCCAACAAACGTCCTGTCATGTCAGATTTGCGCGAGTCTGGCGCGATCGAGCAGGATGCCGACCTGATCTTGTTCATCTATCGCGATGAAGTCTATAACCCGGATACGCCGGAAAAAGGCAAGGCCGAAATCATCGTCGGCAAGCAGCGTAACGGACCTATTGGGAAAGTCGAGCTGACCTTCCGTGGCGAGTACACTCGTTTCGAGAACTACGCCCAATCCTCATACTAAACCCTTTGCGCTAACGATCTGTTCGGTTACAATGCGCGGCCTTTTACAGGCGCGTAGCTCAGCTGGTTAGAGCACCACCTTGACATGGTGGGGGTCGTTGGTTCGAGTCCAATCGCGCCTACCAATTACAGGGTTTTGAGAGAGGTAGTTGTTAACCAAAACCTCTTCGCAAATTCCCTTTATCCCGTTTCAATATAGCACTCGGTGCACGGTAAATTCGCTGTCTGAGCGCAGTCATGTCATGCGCCGGAATACCCCCAACGCTGTTCACTCCGGAGTTTTGAACGAGACTGACAACCATGGGGATTGTTCGGCAATCTCGGTATTAACCCTTCGGAGGAGTCCAAAGTGAACAGCGTTGGTG
>JBAZFV010000147.1:0-3554 GCA_041653255.1 Sideroxydans sp.
TGACGAACCCACCACCCCGAAGCGCATGGCCGACCAAACGACCAGCGGTAGCATCATGAAAACCAGCGGGATGGAATCTCCGTTGGCATCGTTGTTGAGAACGAATATTCCCAGGCCCGCCGCAAGCGTAACCATGCACCAGAGCAGAAACTCTATCCGCTGCCCCCATGATTCTGCCAATCCGGCACGGGAGATGTTGAGCAGCAGTGGAGCCACCAGCAGCACACCAACAAAGTCACCCGCCCACCAGGACCACCATGCGAATAAAACACTGGCTACAGGCAGCACCCCGAACAATAACAGGCTGGCCACGCCACCGCTCGCACTGACAGTCATTCCGACCGCCGCCGCCATGCCCAGCAGTGCAATGTCGCGGGCATAAATGAATCCACCGTGGAACGCCCATTTTCTCAGCAGGTAAACAGCCAGTAGCGGGCCGAGCGTATTGCCCAGCGCGATACTCAACGCCAATCCAGGCGAGGAACCGATCGCAAGATTGGTGGCGAATGCACCAACAAATATTGCCGGCCAACAGGCGTTGCCCCAGCGCCACAGGGCGGCGACTGCAATTCCGGTAGGCAGCCAGATCAGCGTGATGCTGGTACCAAAGAACGGCAGCAGCAGGCCCAGCCAGCCGGTGACGAAATAGGCAGCCACAAGCAGCAGCAGTCTGATGGCCATGTGTCGGGATGAAATTGGAATACCGGAGCGATCAGCCATGACTGGCACCCGGGGGAATACCGCTATCGCCGGCGGTATGCAGCAACTGTTCAAATTCCTCCACAGGCACAGGTTTGCTGAACAGGAAACCCTGATACGCCAGGCAGTCGTGCTGTTTGAGAAAGTCCTGTTGTGCTTCGTTCTCCACGCCCTCGGCGATGACGTTCAGGCGGAAGTTATGCGCCATGTCGATGATGGTCCGTACCATAATGGCATCGCCGGAATCGGTGGCGATGTCGCGCACAAAGCTTCGGTCGATCTTGAGCTGATCCAGCGGGAGTTGCTTCAGATGCGACAGCGATGAATAGCCCGTGCCGAAATCATCCATGGATAACCCGACCCCCAGTGCTTTCACCGAGTGCATTTTTGTAGTGATGTCGGTGACGTCATGCAACACCATGCTTTCGGTTAATTCCAGCTTCAGCAGTGACGGATTGATGTGGTGTTTCCGTATTACGGCCGCCACCCGATCCACAAAGTCGTCCGCCTTGAACTGCCGGGCACTGACGTTCACGGCAATCGTCAAGTTGCTTGTCTGTTCGTCCTGGCCCCAAAAGGCAAGCTGCGCGCAGGCTGTTTCAAGCACCCACTGCCCGATATCGAGAATCAACGAACTCTCTTCGGCGATGGCAATAAATTGGTCGGGGAGTGTCATGCCGCGCTGCGGATGCATCCAGCGGATCAACGCCTCGGCACCGTAAATGCGGCCTGTCTCGTCCACCTGCGCCTGGTAATAGAGCTGGAATTGCCGTTTGGCCAGCGCGTATTGCAAATCAGCCTCCATGGAGGTGTGCGTTTCCAGGACGGCCTGCATCTTGGGATCGAAGAAACGCACGGCATTTCGCCCCGCCCCCTTCGCCTGATACATTGCAATATCCGCATTTTTGAGCAATATGTCCGAGGTGGTGTCACGATTCACGAACAGGCTGATCCCGATGCTGGCTGTGCTGCGATACTGCTCTCCCCTGATCAGATAGGGTTGATTGATCGCGGCGCGGATCTTTTCACCCACCTCCTCGGCCTGTGTTGCGGCATGTTCCGCGTCGCTGTCCATATCTTCCAGCATCACCACGAACTCGTCACCGCCGAGTCTGGCCACTGTGTCGCCCTCGCGCACGCAGGACTGCAGACACCGCGCCACCTCAATCAAAATCAGATCACCGCAATCATGCCCCTTGGTATCGTTGATCACCTTGAAGTTGTCCAGATCGATAAACATGATCGCACCATGCTTACCGCTGCGCGCACTGTTTGCCAAGGCATGTTGCAGACGATCGAGCAGCAGGCGACGATTGGGTAGGCTGGTCAGCGGATCGTAGAAAGCCAGGCGACTGATATCTTCTTCCGCTTTCTTGCGCTCGGTGATGTCGACAAAGGTGGCTATTGCGCCTGTCACCACACCGCCGGATATGATGGGATGTGACCAGTATTCGACCGGGATCGCGACACCGTCCTTGCGCCAAAATACCTCATCCGAAACATTGGCCGCCCGATTGGTCTGGTAAGTGCGATATATCTTGCATTCGGCTGACAGGCAGGGACTGCCGTCGGCATGGGAATGATGAATAAGCTCGTGTATGTGTTTACCCATCAATTCCGCTTCGTTCTGGTAACCCAGCATCCGCAGGAAGGATTGATTGACGAAGGTGCAGTTGCCCTCGGTATCCATACCATATACACCTTCAATCATCGAATTGAGCAGGCGGTGCAAGTCCTCGCGCGACTGGTGCAGCCGATTGGTCATGAGATTGAATGAAGTGGCCAATTCCGAGATTTCATCGTGTCCAGTTGTGTCTGCGCGAGCCATGTCATCCCCCGCTGCGATGGAACGGGTTACATGCGTGAGCCTGGTTATCGGCTTCACGATGCTTCTGGCCAGAAGAACGGCCAGCATCACCAGGATTGCGCCAAACAAGAACAGCGCAATCATTATTTTTTGCTGCAGCACCTTGATTGGCGCAAAGGCTTCATCCTGGATAATATTGACCTTAAGGCAAGCCGCCCCGAATTCCGGAATAAAGCGGAAGCTGTGAATAATGGCTATGTCACGGTAATCCCAACCAAGGGACTCACCATTCTTCCCGTTCAGACAAGCCTGCATCTGCGGGGTGGAAATGCGTGTACCGCCCCATTGTTCGGAAGCATATCTGGGCTGGGTGACAAAATAGCCCTCACCATCCGCCAGAAAAGTTTCACCTGAAAGCCCGAGATCCGCCGGGGGCGGATTAAAAACCGATTCAAGTGTTGATGACGGGTAGGTGATGTACAACCGGAATCCGGCCAATCTATCTCCCACTTCAATAAAATACGATTGGTTGCTCTCGGGGCCGGTACCGGAAAGTTCAGCCAGTTGCCCGGCTTGAAAAGTAACAAGCTCTTTATTCTGCACCGCAGAAGAGCCGACGGTCAGATCATCACCCTCTTTACTGCGCAAATTCGCCCCTGTGGCGCCTTCTGTAGCCAAGTATGTCCTGATCAGATTGGCCGCACAACGCCGATTCAGTCCGACAGGGTTGGCTCCGCATTGGGCATTCAAGTCCGACAGGAAGTGTTCCGTTCTGATGTTTGCACGGGTCAACACCATGAGCAATTGATCATGTTTTGAGTCGGCAATGTTCCCCACAGCTTTGATCCGTTCCGACCTGACGGTCTCCACCATCGAGTCATATGCCATCCAGCCGATGGTCAGAATCGGCAAAATTACCATCAACAGCAGCGCAACGGTGAGGCGTGTTCTGAGTGAGTTGAATTGAATTGTCATTGAATCGTCGCCGGTTTTCCCGCCGCTGGTTTGTGCGCGCGGCATTCTAGATCGGAAGAGCACACGTCTGAAC
>JBAZFV010000148.1:0-3437 GCA_041653255.1 Sideroxydans sp.
CCGAACCATCCTTTACCACTCAACACAGGTGCATCTTCCGCCTTGCACAGGCAAGGGGCGATCACCTCCACCCACTCATCGTTCCGCTTCTCATAGGCCGAGAAATACAACTCACCCATACGCGCGTCCAGCGCCGCGATGACCTTGTCCTGCCCCGACGCCTCCGCCAAGGCTTCAAGCGTGCACACGCCAACCACGCCCACCCCCGCCCCCAGCGCCAATCCCTGTGCCACGCCGCACGCGATACGCACGCCTGTGAAAGAGCCTGGGCCTTTACCGAACGCGATGCCATCAACATCCTGCATCGTGCAGCCCGCCTCCTTCAGCAAGGTATCCAGCATCTGCAATAACACTTCGGAATGTTTCTGCCCCACGTGTTCGCAGCGCTCGCGCACGACACCGTCTTGCCACAAGGCAACGGAACAATATTCAGTGGAAGTTTCAACAGCAAGGATATTCATCACCCGCGTAGTTTACCTGTCCAGCGGGCTGACCACACCTCTGTCGCTCTTAATTCAGCACATCACGCTACAAAAACAACAGCACGGATTTGGCATGATTCTGGGTAGCTGAAGAGACATTCCGTTCCGTCGCCAGATGACTCAGAAAAGCCTGAACCTCATCAGCGCCCATATCCTTGGGGTAGCGCTTATCGTGGAACAGAATAAAGACGCACCCAATCTTAGGCAGGCTTCCTCGTTACAGACACTATCGTGACGCACGCAAATCTCAGCACGTATTCGGTCGAACAATTTAGGTGAGTCCTGAGAAACGACTTGAGCTTCCATCCGAAGGATTCTAGGTTGCCCTAAAATAAAAGTCCAACAAGTAATTTATGCTAACCACATGAATACAATTGTGCTGTTGACAATCTGGATAGTGATAGGCGACATTGCTTCCCATGAAACTATTTTTTATTTTACGTTGAGCTTCCCATTCAATTTTCCAATAAGTTAGGACACTAATATGCCAACCCATAATGTAACCTTTGATATTCCACAAAAAATGGTTCTCGCCAAAGATGTTGAGTTCAACATTAAATCGGGTGGAAGCAAGCTCGGAACGCTTTTGGTAAGCAAGGGCAATGTCGAGTGGATTCCTTCGTCAAATAGCGTTAACAAGTACCGACTATCTTGGGAGAAATTTGCGGCTTTGATGGAAACTCAAGGTAGAAATAAAAAAATTAAATGAGCTGTTGCCTGAAACCTACACCAAAACCTAAACCGTCATTCGAGGGGGCTGTTCAAATACCACATTTTTGCCCAGCCCCTCAATTTGTACATTATGTTTTGTAATCCAACCAAGGAGAAAAGCCATGAAAATTAAATTACTGGCAGCAATTATCACTATTGTCAGCCTATCCACCGTTGCGGCAAATATCCATGCAGAGGAGCGACATCCCCCAACTCAGGATGTGAAGCTATCACCAGACTTGCTTAATCTTCTTCGAGCTGAAATGCGTGAAATCGCTGGTGGCGCTCAGGGGCTAGCTTTGTCGCTAGCGACAGCAGATTGGAAATCAATTCAAGAAACAAGCATGAATATTCGGGCAAGTTATATCATGGAAAAAAAACTTACCCCAGCTCAGTCCGGCGAGTTGGAGAAAGCGCTTCCCATGCAATTCAAGCAGCTGGATGCGGAGTTCCATCAAAGAGCGGAAAAGCTTGAGGCTGCGGCTGCAACCCATGATGCCGAACTTGTAGCCTTTCACTATTCCCGCTTGGTGGAAAGCTGCGTCCGTTGTCATTCTACATTCGCGAATAAACGTTTCCCAGGGTTCACTTCCCCACTGACACAGGACCACCATCATTGAGCTAAACATAACCCTGCGCTCAAGTGGGCAAAAGTGCGCAGTCCCTTAACTTGACGGTTGGGCCTGAGGAGATGAGCTTCACATGAAGCCACGCATTACAGTTATTACTCTTGGTGTCAGCGACCTCCAGGCATCCCTACGTTTTTATCATGAGGGGTTAGGCTTCCCTACTGAAGGCGTCATTGGCAAAGAATTTGAATATGGGGCGGTTGTGTTCATTCAACTGCAACCGGGCCTGCGTCTCGCCCTTTGGCCTCGCAAGAGTATTGGCCATGACACCGGGCTTGCGGTGGGTCCTGCAAGCCCGACAGAAATGGCGCTGGGGCATAACGTCGGGTCAAAGGCAGAAGTTGATACTGTTATGGAAGAAGCAGTCGCCGCCGGTGCGGTCATTGTCAAGCCAGCGCACGACACATTCTGGGGTGGTTACTCTGGTTACTTTCAAGATCCAGACGGCCATGTATGGGAAGTTGTTCGGAACCCGCAATGGTCAGAGTGAGCATCAGGCCCAACAAGGTGCTCCAGCCGATGCCACAACGCGGTGCGACCTGAGCTCGAACGTCAGGAACCCTCCCGCAGCATTCTCCGTTATCCGGCGACCAGCAGCACCACCGCCTGCGCCGCAATGCCTTCACCGCGCCCGGTGTAACCAAGCTGTTCGGTGGTAGTGGCTTTCACGTTGACCGCGTGTTTTTCCAGCCGTAAATCAGCGGCAATATTGGCAATCATCTGCGGGATGTGCGGCGCCATCTTTGGCGCCTGCGCGATGATGGTGGCGTCCACGTTGCCGACGCGCCACCCTGCCTCGCGTACCCGGTGCAGCACTTCACGCAGCAGAATGCGACTGTCGATGTCTTTGAATTGCGCGTCGGTATCGGCAAAATGTCTGCCGATGTCGCCCAGTGCTGCCGCGCCCAGTAGCGCATCACTAATCGCGTGCAGCAGTACGTCCGCATCGGAATGCCCGAGCAATCCTTTTTCATGCGGAATATCCACACCGCCAATAATGAGCTTGCGCCCTTCCACCAATTGATGAACGTCGAAACCTTGTCCGATACGCATTGTGTCCTGCTCCTGTAGGCCGGGTCTTGACCTGATGCCGTTTTACCAATCTTTGTCGGATTGAAATCTAACTCACAAACCTAGCGCATTCTTTCCTTGATCAGCAATTCCGCCAGCACCACATCCTGCGGGTAGGTTACCTTGAAATTGCTCGAATCCCCCGCGACCAGTTTTGGCTGCAATCCCAGCGATTCGACAGCCGATGCTTCGTCGGTCACTTTGCTGCATCGTGCCAACGCCTCCATCAACAATCCCGCCCGGAACATCTGCGGGGTTTGCGCCTGCCACAAACCCTCTCTCGGCTCGGTAGCGGCAATACGGCTCTGTGCATTGGCACGTTTCAGCGTGTCGGCTACCGGCACGGCAAGGATGCCGCCCACCGTATCGTCGCGCAATTCTGTAATCAGTTTGCTCAAATGTGTATGGGTCAGGCATGGGCGCGCCGCATCGTGCACCAGCACCCAGTCGTCCGCCTCTACCTCGGCCGCAATCAGTCCGTTCGCGACGCTCTCTGCGCGTGTCGCACCACCGCAGTAGAGCGGCTGCAATTTATCACCGAAAC
>JBAZFV010000149.1:0-3318 GCA_041653255.1 Sideroxydans sp.
GTGGCGGGCGCAACCTCTGTCTTCGGCGATGACGGCACCGATCTTCGTGCGAACGAACACGCAGAGAATCTGGCACGGATCGCCGCACACATGCCGGCCCTGTATCAGGCGCTGGGTGCAGTGGAGGTGGCGCACCTGGACGGGCGCGCCGGGGTACGCTGCTCCGTGCCGGGCGCAACGCCATTGATTGGTGCAGTCGCATCAGGGCTGTATTGCAGTCTGGCGCACGGCACGCGCGGGCTGCTCACGGCGGGCATCTCGGGTGAAGTGATTGCCGCCATGATGTGCGGACAACTGCCGCCGTTGCCGCAGGTCTTGCTGGATGCACTGGCACCGTTGCCAAGAATCAGGTGAGTGGCAACACCGGCGAGCAACAGCAGGCACAGCTAAAGCTGGTAGCATGAAGGCACGCAGAAGCAGGGAAGTCTGGGGGCCAATGATGCGCACTATCTTCGCGCTGTCACCGAACTGATGATTAACGGAAAATTGTGGGCAAATGGAGTGTGTGATTGAAAGTGAAAAACGTATGAGTAACAAGAACGAATACCCCGAGATCAGACCCGGCCAATCCATCGAGCTGCTGAAGGAGCTGCACATCCTGACGCGTGACGGCAAGATGAATCAGGACTCGCGGCGCAAACTGAAGCAGGTCTATCACCTGTATCAGTTCATCGAGCCGTTGCTGCAAGAGATACATACTGAACGCGGGGCGCTGACCCTGGTCGATCACGGCGCAGGAAAGTCGTATCTGGGCTTCATCCTGTATGACTTGTTTTTCAAGGCACTGAATGATGGTTCACACATATTCGGCATAGAGACGCGCGAACAACTGGTTACCCATTCGCGCGAACTGGCGCAGCGTCTGGGTTTCAGCGGCATGTCGTTTCTCAATCTGTCGGTGGCGGAATCCATCACCTCAGGCGAGTTGCCCGCAAAGGCGGATGTGGTGACGGCTTTGCACGCCTGCAACACCGCGACCGATGACGCGATCCGTTTCGCACTGGCCAAGCAGGCCAAACATATCGTGCTGGTGCCGTGTTGCCAGGCGGAAGTGGCGGCGGTATTGCGCAGGAACAAAGGGGCCGCGTTGAAGCATCCGCTCGCCGAGCTGTGGCGGCATCCGATCCACACCCGCGAATTTGGCAGCCATCTCACCAACGTGCTGCGCTGTCTGCAACTGGAGGCACACGGTTACCAGGTAACCGTCACCGAGCTGGTGGGATGGGAACACTCGATGAAGAACGAACTGATTATCGCCACCTATAAAGACCTGCCACGCCAGCGTGCGGCGGAACGCCTGAACGAGGTGTTGCACAGCGTGGGGCTGGAGGAACTGCGCGAGCGTTTCTTTACGGACTAAACCAGTGCCTGGGGAAGGGAGAGTTATGCGGGTCAGTGAAATTCAGAACACCTGTCACCAGCGTGCCAGCGGCGAAACGAAGGTGCGCCAGCGCCATATTTCGCTTGCCATTGGTGAGGCGCTGTTACCGGATACCTTGCGCAAGATGGCCGACTTCATGCGGAATCGGGCAGAATAAGCCCATGCAGAACACACCCAAGACTGCGGACAAACAAATCACCCTGCGCATCGGCGTGGCCTTCATCCTGCTCGCGGCGCTGGAATTGTTTGTTCTGCATGCGGCGTCTCCGCTTGAGAACCGGCTGTCCGATGCGTTCGTGCGTATGCAGGTGCAACAACTGACACCCGATCAGGATATCGTCATCGTCGATATCGATGATGCCAGCCTGGCACGCCTGGAAGACGAGGCTGGACGCTGGCCGTGGCCGCGCGCCATCCACGGTGAACTGTTGCGCGGCATCGCAGCGCAGCAACCGCGCGCTATCGTGTTCGATATTTTGTTCAGCGAGCGCGACCAGTTCAGACCTGACAGTGATGATGCTTTCAATCAGGCGCTGCAAGGCACAGACAACGTATATTTCCCGATGGTGCGCCGTGATGCGGTGCTGGATGCGCAAGGTGCGCCTGCTGCGGAAATCGCGCCGCTGCTCGGCCTGCAGCGCGGTGAGCAGGCCGATGCGGCAGCACACATCGCTGTGTTGCCGCCGTTGGCGATTGACCCCGCGCATTGGCGTGTTGGCACTATCAATTTTGTGGAAGATGCGGATGGTGTCGGGCGGCGTTACCAGCTCTACACCGACGCCTATGGCTGGCTGATTCCATCCTTGCCCGCGCGTGTGGCGCAGGATCTGGGCTACGCTGTGCCGCAGCAGGCAGATATGATTCTTGCCTGGCGCGGCAAGGTAAATTCCTTCAAGCATATCTCCTATGCCGATCTGTATGCGGATTTCAATCGTGAACAGCGGCAGCGCCCGGCGGATGAACTGAAGAACAAAATTGTCATCATCGGCACTGCCGCGACCGGGATGCACGACGTTCGGGTGACACCGCTGGCAAGTCTGTATCCCGGAGTCGAGATACTGGCGACGGCAATCGACAATCTGAAAAACGGGCGCGCCATGCAGCGCGCCGATCGAGATTTTTCGCTCGGTATCGCGCTGTTGCTGCTGGGCTTGTTGAGTTTTGCTTTCCTGCGCGGCGTGAATGCATTAAAGACCGGGCAGGGCCTGCTTGTCGTTACCCTGATCCTTTTGTCGGGCGCATATCTGGCTGTCGGTCAATTGCTGTTGTTGCCGATGTTGTCGCCATTGTTGCTGGCGTGGGCTGCCTATTTTGTTTTTGCACTGCGCGAATATCTGCGCGAACGTAAGTCACGCGAGCAGGCGGTGCAGTTGTTCAGCCGTTTCGTCAATCCGCATGTGGTGCAGGAGCTGGTGGCAAAAGGCGGCTTGAGCCGTGCCGGCGAGAGCCGCCAGGTCACCATGATGTTCTCCGATATCCGTGGTTTCACCACGCTGTCGGAAAAACGCACGCCGGAGCAGGTGGTGGAATTGCTTAATCGCTATTTCAGTCTGCAGGTCGAGGTGATTTTCCGCCTCGGGGGGTCGCTGGATAAATTCATGGGCGATTGCATCATGGCCTTCTGGGGCGCGCCGCTGGACGATCCGGAACATGCGCGCCATGCGGTCGAGGCAGCGCTGGAGATGGGCGAGGTGTTGCAGCGTTTCAAACGTGAACTGGGCGAGGAGGATGCGAGTTTCGATGTCGGCATCGGCATCCACAGCGGTCCGGCTGTGGTCGGTTTGATCGGATCCGAACAGCGGCGCGAATATACTGCCATCGGCGACACGGTAAATCTGGCCAGCCGAATCGAAGGGCTGACCAAGGGTGTGTCGCGTATTCTGGTGTCGCGCGAGACGATGGATGCCTGCGGTGATGCCTTCACATTTCAGTCGTTC
>JBAZFV010000150.1:0-3309 GCA_041653255.1 Sideroxydans sp.
GCAAGACCTTGGGTACGGATGCAACCCACAAGTGGGAGTTCTCGTCCGTGAATGGGGTGACACATGTTTATACCGAAGAGGAATTTACCGGCGCCTTGCCATGGTTGTTGCCGGGCACGATGCGCGGGATGCTTCAGAAGGCGCTACAGCATGGCGTTCAGGTGTTGAAGGTCGCTTCCGAGAAGAATAACTAACGCGGTGCAGTCAAAGGTGGCAGAGTCGAATTGTTTCAGTGTGAGTTTCCCGGCCTCATTGAGCGTTGAATCGAAAGGAGCACAGACCATGACTACAGGCACAATCCGTCTTCATCGCGTACTCCGTACAAAGCCGGAGCGCGCCTATAAAGCATTTCTGGATGCCGAAGCAATCGTTAAGTGGTTGCCGCCATACGGTTTCACCTGCAAGGTCGACCACATGGATGCAAGGGTAGGCGGCACTTTCAAGATGTCGTTCACGAACTTCTCGACCGGGAAGGGTGAGTCATTCGGTGGCGAGTATCTGGAGCTGGTACCTGCGCAGAGGATCCGCTACTCGGACAAGTTCGACGATCCGAACCTGCCCGGCGAGATGAGGACAACGGTGACCCTGATGCCGGTATCGTGCGGCACCGAAATCACTATCGTGCAGGAAGGTGTTCCGGATATGATCCCGCTCGAGATGTGCTATCTCGGCTGGCAAGAATCTCTCGCTCAGCTCGCGAATCTGGTTGAGCCAGAGATAACGGGATAGCGTGACGCAAAATTGTTGTAGTCGTGTTTTTTGCAGTGAATTGCAGTTGGTCAGAAACCTAAGGAGATCATCATGGGCAGCAAAGACAAGCGGAAAGAATCAAAGGGCAAGCAGCCGAAACCTGCTCCGGTACCGGCAGCGAAATAATCAGTAAACGATGGGCGTTATTGCATCGCCTTTCATACGTCGCCCGCAAGGGCGATGTTCTTTTGTAGAGATACGTTATGGGATTAAAGAGTCTGGGATTGGATCCCAAATTTCAAGCAAAGGCAGACACACTGCGCGGTGCTGACCTGCGCTTGGCGCGCGTGACGGCGGTTGATCGCGGGCGCTATGTCATCCGCAATGAAAACGGCGAATTGCCCGCCGAGCTGACGGGCAAGTTCTTGCACACCGCTACGTCTTCAGTGGATATGCCGTGTGTGGGCGATTGGGTGTGTGTGCAGTATCACGATGCGGAATCATCGGCGAGCATCCATGATGTGGTGCCCCGGCGCTCTTTCCTGCGACGCAAATCTCCCGGCAAGAACATTGATTTCCAGATGATCGCGGCGAACATCGATGTGGCGTTCATCGTGCAGTCATGCCATTTTGATTTCAACGTGCGCAGGCTGGAGCGTTATCTGGTGATGGTGAACGAGGGGCAGATCGAGCCGGTGCTGCTGCTGACCAAGACCGACCTGGTGAGCGAGGATGAACTGGAAAACATGATCGCCAGTATCCGTGCGGCCGGTATCGCCGCCCGCATCATTGCGCTCAGTAATATGACAGGTGAAGGTGTGGCGCAGGTGCGGGAGATGATGGAGGCGGGCAAGACTTATTGCCTGCTTGGTTCTTCCGGCGTGGGCAAGACGACGCTCATCAATCAATTGCTGGGCCAAGACACGCTGGAAACTGGCGCGGTAAGTGGTACGGGCGAAGGACGACATACCACCACGCGCCGCCATCTGATTACACTCGACAACGACGCGCTGCTGATCGACATGCCGGGTATGCGCGAGTTGGGCATCATGAGCGCGGGCGAAGGGCTGGACGACAGCTTCGCCGGCATCAAGGCACTCAGCACCCAATGCCGCTTCGCTGGTTGCGCCCACGACAACGAGCCGGGTTGCGCGATCCGCAAGGCGATTGAAAAAGGTGAGTTGAACGCGGCGCATTACCAGAGCTATCTAAAGCTCAAGGCCGAGTCCGATTTCAACGAGATGTCTTATGTGGATAAGCGCAAGAAGGACAAGGCTTTTGGCAAGATGATCCGCACGGTGCTGAAAGATAATCGGAAGTGAAATAATCCGGCGCGATATCACCGCGCAACGAATGCAACAGGGAATTTGACCTGACTATTTTTTTATTCCTGCGGTGGCTGGCTCTACTCGAGTCCAGCCCCGCATTTACTTCTAGCTTTTCTTGGCTGTTGTTTTTTTCTTGGCGACCGCCTTCTTGACGGCTGTCTTCTTGGTGACCGCCTTCTTGGCGACTGTCTTTTTCTGGGCCGCTGCCTTTATCTTGACTCCCGCCTCTTTGGCAGACGCCATTAGCTTGGCACCGGCCTTTCTGGCAGCATCTTCCAAAGAGGCGCCCGCCCTTTTTGCTGCGGCCTCTATCTGATGTCCTGCCTTCAAGGCTACTGGTTTCATCTTGGCCCCGGCCCTTTTTGCTGCTGGCTTGATCTTGGCGGCTTCCTTCTTGGTTGCAGCCATAATCTCTGCTCCTGCTTTTTTGGCTACCGGCTTTAGCTCTGCACCGGCTTTTCTGGCAACGGTCATTATCTCGGCTGCCGCCTTCCTGGCAGCTGCCATGATATCGACGCCCGCTTTATGGGCTGCCGGCTTTCTACTCACAGGTTTTTTGGCAGCTGGTTTCTTGACTGCTGATTTTTGGGCAGCCGGCTTTTTAGCTATTGTCTTTTTGGTTGTCGCCATACTAGTCTCCTTGGTTTAATGGTGAGGTAGATGAAAAGCACAAATTAAAATGCCAGAGCTAAGATGTACGGAATTTAATTTTGGGCTCAGGGCTCATAGTGACACTTTCTGCGACAATTTGCAGCAGGCCGCAGATAATATTTTGGTTTTTATTCAGGCCGGTATTTTGCGCCCCATCTTTAAAACGCGCCAAAGATGGGGTAAATAACAGGCAACAAAAAGACCGCATTTTTGCGTTGCATTTCCAATGTACGATGGATACTTGTGCGGGCGCGATGTGCGATTTGCAGACAAGGAATAAAAATGGAACAAGAGATCCGAAAAGATTTTGACCGGGAAGCTGACCAGTGGGATGCGAATCCCTTCAGGGCCAAGCTGGCAAACGATGTGGCGACGGCTATGATTCGCGAAATCCATCCGTCCGCTGACATGAAGGTGCTGGACTTCGGATGCGGAACAGGGCTGCTCACACTCAAGCTACAGCCGCTCGTTAAATCGATTACTGGCGCAGACAGCTCGCACGGCATGCTTGGCGTACTGAAGAATAAAATCAAGACGCAAGGGCTGACCAATGTTCACACTGAATTCGTGGACTTTGAAAAGGGTGAACATGTCGAAGGCGGCTACAACCTTATCGTTAGTAGCATGGTAGCCCACCATG
>JBAZFV010000151.1:0-2946 GCA_041653255.1 Sideroxydans sp.
TAAAGGGACGTCCGTTTGCCCCGCAAGGCTGGCAATGGGACGAAGCGGTGGCTTACTGGCACACCCTGCGCAGCGATGACGGAGCCAAATTCGATGCGCTGGTTGAGCTGGATGCTGCCAGGATTACGCCGCAAGTGACCTGGGGTACTTCGCCTGAGATGGTGGTGGCGGTGGATGGGCGGGTGCCCGATCCGGCAACGATGAGCGATGCAGGCAAGCGCGAAGGCGCGCAGCGCGCTTTGCACTACATGGGTTTGCAGGCAAATACCCCGATCACCGAGATCAAGATCGACAAGGTGTTCATTGGGTCCTGCACCAATGGACGTATCGAAGATATGCGCGCGGCAGCGCTTGTGGCACAAGGCAGGAAAGTGGCACCGAATATCAAACTGGCGCTGGTGGTGCCGGGCTCGGGTCTGGTCAAGGCGCAGGCCGAGCAGGAAGGGCTGGACAAGATTTTTATTGCGGCTGGATTCGAATGGCGCGATCCAGGTTGTTCGATGTGTCTGGCGATGAATGATGATCGTTTGGAGCCGGGAGAGCGTTGTGCATCGACTTCCAACCGCAACTTCGAGGGACGGCAGGGGCAGGGCGGACGCACACATTTGGTGAGCCCGGCCATGGCGGCAGCTGCTGCCGTTGAGGGACATTTCGTTGATGTGAGCAAATGGTGAAAGAGATAGATATGAAAAAAATCGTGATCGGTATGGTGGTTCTGGTGGCATTGGCCGGGTGTAATACGTTTAAGGGCCTGGGTGAGGATATCCAAAAGGGCGGGCAAGCGATTGAGAAAGCGGCGACCAAATAGCCATGCAAAAATTTGAAAAATTTACCGGTCTGGCCGTACCGCTGGACAGGGCTAATGTGGATACCGACGCGATTATTCCCAAGCAGTTCCTGAAATCAATCAAGCGCTCCGGCTTTGGGCCTTATCTATTCGATGAGTGGCGTTACCTCGATCATGGCGAGCCGGGTATGGATTGCCGCAGCCGTCCGTTGAATAACGATTTCGTACTTAATCAGTCACGCTATCAGGGCGCACAAATCCTGCTGGCGCGAGAGAATTTTGGCTGCGGTTCATCGCGTGAGCATGCGCCGTGGGCGCTGGCTGACTACGGACTCCGCGTCATTATCGCGCCCAGCTTCGCCGATATATTTTTCAATAACTGCTTCAAGAATGGCATGCTGCCGATCAGGTTGGCAGCCGATAAAGTCGATGTGCTGTTCAAGGCGGTAGAAGCACAGCCGGGCTTTAAGCTGGTTGTTGATTTGGAGGAACAAAACCTGGCCGCGCCAGACGGCACTGCGTATAAGTTCGAGGTGGATGCTTTCCGCAAGCATTGTTTGTTGAACGGATTGGATGACATTGGGCTAACCCTGCAGCACCGGGACGACATCAAGGCGTTTGAGGCGAAGCACCGTATTGCGCAGCCGTGGTTGTTTGCATAACTTTCAAAAGGTAATCAAATGAAGATCGCAGTTTTGCCGGGTGACGGCATCGGGCCGGAAATCGTCGCGCAGGCGGTGAAAGTATTGGAAGCATTGCGCAGTGACGGTCTGAAGATCGAACTTGAATATGCGCACATTGGCGGTGCGGGCTACGACGCGGCAGGCGATCCTTTTCCGTCGGCGACGGAAAAGCTGTCTCAGGAATCTGATGCGGTGTTGCTGGGCGCGGTGGGCGGTTATCAATATGACACGTTGCCGCGGCCAATGCGCCCAGAGCAGGGATTGTTGCGGATTCGCAAGGGGCTTGGCCTGTTCGCCAACCTTCGCCCGGCGATGGTGTATCCGGAGCTGGTGAATGCTTCGACGCTGCGTGCTGATATCGTATCCGGTCTGGATATCATGATCCTGCGCGAGCTGACCGGTGACGTTTATTTCGGTCAGCCACGCGGTATTCGCACTCTGGAAAACGGCGAGCGTCAGGGCTTTGATACCATGCACTACAGTGAATCAGAAATCCGCCGCGTGGCGCATGTCGGATTCAAAATAGCGATAAAGCGCGGCAAGAAATTATGTTCGGTGGACAAGGCCAACGTGCTGGATACCAGCATGTTCTGGCGCGAGATCGTGATGGAAGTGGCGAAGGAGTATCCACAGGTCGAGACATCGCATATGTACGTGGACAACGCGGCGATGCAACTGGTACGCGCGCCCAAGCAGTTTGACGTGATCCTGACTGGCAACCTCTTCGGCGACATTTTGTCGGACGAGGCATCGATGCTGACCGGCTCTATTGGCATGCTGCCGTCCGCCTCGCTGGATTCAAACAACAAAGGGCTGTACGAGCCGTGCCACGGCTCCGCCCCCGATATCGCGGGCAAGGATATCGCCAATCCGTTGGCGACCATCCTGTCGGTGGCGATGATGATGCAGTACACCTTCAACCGTCCTGATGTCGCAAGCCGTATCGAAGGCGCGGTACAAAAAGTGCTGCAACAAGGTGCGCGCACCGGTGATATCTATGAAGCAGGTATGCAGAAGGTAGGCTGTGCGGCGATGGGCGATGCGGTGGTTGCGGCTCTTTAATTTTCTAGGATTGCTATGAAAGTCGGTTTGATTGGTTGGCGCGGGATGGTGGGCTCGGTGCTCATGCAGCGCATGCGCGAAGAAAAGGATTTCGACCTGATCGAGGCGGTGTTCTTCACTACCTCGAATGTCGGCGGAGAGGCACCGTCCGAAAGCCGTGGCGAATCGCTCAAGGATGCTTATGATCTTAAGATGTTGATGGCGATGGATGCCATCATCTCTTGCCAGGGTGGTGATTACACCACCGAGATATTTCCCGGACTGCGTGCCGCAGGATGGCAGGGCTACTGGATCGATGCCGCTTCCACGCTACGCATGGAAAAAGATGCGGTCATCATCCTCGATCCGGTCAACCTGGACCTCATTAGAAAATCGCTGGCGAACGGCGGTAGAAATTTTATCGGTGGTAACTGC
>JBAZFV010000151.1:2956-3297 GCA_041653255.1 Sideroxydans sp.
TTTGTTCCAGGCCGGATTGGTGGAATGGGTGTCGTCCATGACTTACCAGGCGGCGAGTGGCGCGGGCGCGCAGAATATGCGCGAACTATTGCAACAGATGGGCGTGGCGCACGCGTCGGTGGCGGATATGCTGGCCGAAGCGAGCTCCCCGATCCTTGAGATCGACCGGCGATTGACCGCAGTCATGCGTTCCGGTGAGATGCCGACAGAACATTTTGGCGCGGTACTGGCAGGCAGTCTGATTCCGTGGATCGACAAACAGCTCGACAACGGCCAGTCCAAGGAAGAGTGGAAGGGGTGCGCCGAAATCAACAAGATACTCGGCACGGAGCAAGTCATTC
>JBAZFV010000152.1:0-3295 GCA_041653255.1 Sideroxydans sp.
CGCTGGCCGTGCGCGCGATGCCGGCCATGCTGAAGCAATCACACGCCGAAGCCGCCGCACGCGAAGTGCTGCACGAGTTGCGCGACTTTGGTGCTTCGCGTGCGCTGACCGAACGACGCAACCAACTGCTCGCCACCCTCGCCTGCCATTCCGCCGTGCGTGCCAACCAGCAACTGAGCATTCCCGAGATGAACGCCATCCTGCGTGAAATGGAACAGACAGAACGCGCCGACCAGTGCAACCATGGCCGCCCGACCTGGTTCCAGGTGACACTGGCGGAACTGGATGCGATGTTTATGCGGGGGAAATGACGCGAAATATCAGCCTACCCAAATTGGGTAGCTGCATGCCCAATTTGGGTATGGTTCTCCAGCACTTATCGCTATAATCAACCCATCGAATCAGCAGAGAAACCAACAATGCGTCCTTCACACGCCATGCAAGCCAACCGCGAAGCGATCCGCGAGATCGCCATACGCCATCGCGTGCGCAACGTGCGCGTGTTCGGCTCAGCGTTGCATGGCAGCGACACCGAGGACAGCGACCTCGACCTGCTGGTCGAGCCGACAGCAGAAACTACGCTGATGGACATCGCCAAAATCCAGCTTGAGGTAGCGCAACTGCTACATGTCAGCGTGGATGTGCTGACGCCCAATGGTCTGCCCGACAAATTTCGCGAGCAAGTGATGGCGGAAGCCGTTGCCGTATGAGCCGGGCAGACACCCTGCGCATACCCGACTATCTCGGCCACATCGTCGAAGCCATAGAACGCATCCACGAATACGTCTCCGATCTGGACGAGGTCGCCTTCCTTGAGGACAGGAAAACGCAGGATGCGGTCATCCGCAACTTCGAGATCATCGGCGAAGCCGCCCGCAACATCGAACGCCATCACACTTTATTCGCCGCAGCCCACCCCGAAGTGCCGTGGTCTGTCATCTATACCATGCGCAACCGCGTGGCTCATGGCTACTTCAGGGTTGACATGGAACTCGTCTGGAAGACCATTCATTCCGACCTGAACGAACTGCACGCACAAATCCAGGAGCTGCTCAAACGGATTGGTTGAATATCCGCCAGCCACTCCGCCGTGCGCGCCAACCAGCAACTCAGCCTCCCCGAGATGAACGCCATCCTGCGCGAAATGGAACAGACCGAACGAGCCGACCAGTGCAACCACGGGCGGCCGACCTGATTCCAGGTGACACTGGCGGAACTGGATGCGATGTTCATGCGGGGAAAATAAGGATTCGGGACACCGGATTCAGGATTCAGACATCAAACCGGAAAGTCAGCCATGAGCGCACCATTAAACAACACCCCTCCTGTATCCAGAATCCAGAATCCTGCATCCTGCTCCACCGCCCGCATCGCCTTCGCCAGCTTCATCGGCACCGCCATCGAATTCTACGATTTCTACATCTACGGTCTCGCGGTGGCGATGGTGATCGGGCCGATCTTCTTTCCCGACAGCGACCCGGCGGCCCAGGCGCTGAACGCCTTCCTCACTTTCGGCATCGCCTTCCTTGCGCGTCCGTTCGGCGCGCTGCTGTTCGGCCATTTTGGCGACCGCATCGGGCGCAAGACGACACTGGTGGCCTCGCTGCTGGTGATGGGCATCTCCACCACGCTGATCGGCGTGTTACCGAGTTACGAGATGGTGGGCTGGGTAGCGCCTGCACTGCTGTGCCTGCTACGCTTCGGCCAGGGCATCGGCTTGGGCGGCGAATGGGGCGGCGCGGCATTGCTGGCGGCGGAATATGCGCCCAAGGGCAAGCGCGGCTGGTTCGGCATGTTCCCGCAACTCGGGCCTCCGGTCGGTTTCCTGTTCGCGGTGGGCAGCTTTTTGCTGCTGGCGAACACACTCGACGATGCCGCGTTCCGCGACTGGGGCTGGCGCATCCCGTTCCTCGCCAGCGCGGTGCTGGTAATGATTGGGTTTTATGTGCGATTGAAGCTGGAAGAGACGCCGGTGTTCACCCAGGCATTGAAGACGCAAGCCCCGGCAAAGCTGCCGCTGGCACAACTCTTCTCCCATTACACCAAGCCGCTGGTGCTGGGTGCTTTGCTGATGGTGGTGTGCTACGCGCTGTTCTACATCACCACGGTGTTCTCGCTCTCCTACGGCGTGACCAAGCTCGGCATCCCGCGCCCCGATTTCCTCGGCATGCTGTGCGTCGCCGTCCTTTTCATGGCGGCTGCAACACCCCTGGCGGCCTGGGCGGGCGACCGCTTTGGCCGCCGCCCGGTATTGATCATCGCGGGCAGTGCGGCATTGCTCTCCGGCTTTCTGATGGAGCCGATGTTGAACAGCGGCTCGACCGTGCAGATCACCGCCTTCCTCTCGCTCGAACTGTTCCTGATGGGGGCGACCTTCGCACCGATGGGCGCCTTGCTGCCCGAACTCTTCCCCACCGCCGTGCGCTACACCGGCGCGGGTGCGGCCTACAACCTGGGCGGTATCCTCGGCGCGTCGCTGGCCCCCTACATCGCGCAACAACTGGTGCAGCATGGCGGGTTGAGCTGGGTCGGCGGCTATATCTCTGTCGCGGCGGCGATCAGCCTGGTGGCGGCTTTCCTGATTCAAGAAACGCGCGACAAGGAATTGATGTGAGTGCATTGCCACCCGCCATCTTTTTGATGGGCCCCACCGCATCCGGTAAAACCGGTGTCGCGGTGGAACTGGTGCAGCGCCTGCCGATAGAACTCATCAGCGTGGATTCGGCACTGGTCTTCCGCGACATGAACATCGGCACGGCCAAACCGGATGCCGTCACCCTCGCCCGTGCGCCGCACCACCTCATCGACATCATCGACCCGACCGAGGCGTATTCCGCCGCCGCTTTTCGCACCGATGCACTGCGCCTGATGGCGGACATCACCGCGCGCGGCAAAATCCCTTTACTGGTCGGCGGCACCATGCTGTACTTCAAGGCACTGCGTGAAGGACTGAGCCCGTTGCCGCAAGCCGATGCTGCACTGCGTGCGGAACTGGATGCCGAGATTGCCCGACACGGTATCGGGCATCTGCATGCGCAACTGGCCAAGATCGATGCGGCAACTGCCGCACGGTTGCACTCCACCGACACACAGCGTATCCAGCGGGCGCTGGAGATATATCTCGTTTCGGGCAAACCCATGTCAGAACTGATCCAGCAGCAGGAACAAAACCCGCTGCCTTACGACATCCTGCCCATCGCACTCGTCCCCTCCAACCGCGCCGTACTGCACCAGCGCATCGCGGCACGCTTCGCCCAGATGTTGAAAGAGGGGCTGGTTGAAGAGCTGCACGGAC
>JBAZFV010000153.1:0-3266 GCA_041653255.1 Sideroxydans sp.
TGTGAATGCGGTGCTGGTGCGTACAGCTTCTGGGGCGGTGGAAGAAGTGGCCGGGCAGATTGAGCGCTGGAAACACCTGCAGGCCTATAGCAAAAGCCAGATGGATGAGATTCTGGTGGCGCGCCTGATCGCCACTTCATCCAAGCAGATATTCATGTTTCTGGTGATACTGGCCATCGTCAGCGCCGCCATTGTCGCCTTCATCATTTACACCATGACTCTGAACAAGATACGCGAGATCGCGGTGCTGAAACTGATCGGCGCGACCAATCGAACCATCAGCGCCATGATCCTGCAACAGTCGCTGGGTCTGGGTTTGATCGGATTTGTGGTGGGCAAGCTATCGGCCACCGTGTGGGCCCCGCTGTTTCCGAAATATGTATTGCTGTTGCCGGGAGATGCCGTGACAGGTTTTCTGCTGGTCATGCTGATGTGTGCCATCGCCAGCATATTCGCCATCCGTGCCGCATTGCGCATCGATCCGGCCACTGCGATTGGAGGCTGACCATGAGCGAACCGGCGATCCATATTGAGAATCTAAAGAAGCGCTACGGTGAGGGTGATACCGCCGTGGACGCACTCAAGGGCGTGGACATGACCATCCGGCCGGGTGAAGTGGTGGGTCTGGTCGGCCCCAGCGGTTCCGGCAAGAGCACGCTGCTCAAATGCTTGGGAGCTGTGATCGAGCCCACAGCCGGACGCATGACACTGGGCGGGCAGACCATCTATGACGGGGAATGGAAAATAGATGACTTGCGTACCCTGCGCCGCGACCGTATCGGTTTCGTATTTCAGGCACCCTATCTGATCCCGTTTCTGGATGTGACCGATAACGTCGCCTTGCTTCCGATGCTGGCCGGTGCCTCGAACGCCGACTCGCGCAAACGTGCGCAGGAATTGCTGGACGCGCTGGATGTGGGGCATCGTGCCAGAGCGGCTGTTTCACAATTGTCGGGCGGCGAGCAGCAGCGCGTATCCATCGCCCGTGCACTGGCCAATCATCCGCCAGTCATCCTGGCCGATGAACCCACCGCGCCGCTGGACAGCGAAAGGGCGTTGAATGTGGTGCGCATTCTCAACCAGATGGCGGAGCAATACCAGACGGCCATCATCGTCGTCACTCATGACGAAAAAATCATTCCCACGTTCAAGCGCATCTATCACATACGCGATGGACGCACCTATGAGGAAGCCGGTGAAGGCAGGCACGTTTGAAAGTATCTTTTGAAGGGGAGCTATATTGAATCAAGAAACAATCAAGCGGCGCCTGAGCACCGAAGAACGGCAAAGTGAAATCATCCGTGTGGCGGTCGAACTGGCTGCTGACAAGGGTGTGAACAGCGTCACCACGCAGGACATGGCTGATGCCATGCACCTGACCCAGGGCGCGATATTTCGCCACTTTGCGACCAAGGATGACATCTGGGTCGCGGTCATAGAGTGGGTGCGCGAGCGCCTGATGAAGGTTCTCGACAAGGCGGCGGCGGATGCGACCGACCCATTGAATGCTATTGAGCGCATGTTCTCCGCGCATATTTCCTTCGTCAGCAAGCATCCGGCAATCCCGCGTTTATTGTTCTCCGAATTGCTGCACAAGAAGAACAGCAAATTGCGCCTGCTCATTCAGGGAATCATTTCAGGTTATGAGTCCAGGATTGCCAGTCTGCTGGAGCAGGCCAAATCGCAATCATTGGCGCCTCCTGATCTGGACAGTCAAAGTGCGGCGGTACTTTACATCGGCATGATTCAGGGCTTGGTCATGCAATCGAATATCTTCGGCGGTAAACGTGAGCTCCTGCAGGCAGCACTGAAGACCTTTCCAATCTTTCTGCATGGCGTCAAAACACGCAGTTGATTCAATTTATTTTTCAACCCACTAAAGGATACGATATGGATACGACACGGCGAGGATTTATGGTCTGGGCGATTTCTCTGCTTGCGGCCGGATTTGGACTGCTGACCATCAAGGAGGGCGGCACGGTACTGTTTGGCGACGAAGCGGCGCGTGTTGCGGCAGGCAACTATGTGCCTTTCGTACTTTGGTTTAACTTCATCTCCGGTTTTGCCTATGTCATCGCCGGTGTCGGATTGTGGTTGCAACAACGCTGGGCAGTCTGGTTGGCGATTGTCATTGTTGCAGCGATCGTCGTCGTCTTTGCGGCCTTCGGAGTGCATATCTATTCCGGCGGTGCCTTCGAGCAGCGCACGGTTATCGCCATGAGCATGCGAACCCTGGTTTGGGCTGTGATCGCAATTCTGGCTGTCCGAACATTGCGGCGCAGGTGAGACAGGTAGCAAGCCTGTGAGAGAGCTGCGAAACCGTCATATGAAACGCTGCCTGAATGTTCTGGTATGGGCAACACTGATTCTGCCATTCACAGCCATGGCAACCGAATTGGCGGATAGCCCTGTGGAGCCTGCGCAAAGGTTGGAGCCGATGCCGGAGAACGAACTTGCACTTTCTGTGTATGAACCAAACTATCTTGTCGTCGGGTTACGCAATGGGCAGAGCGCGCGTTTTCAGTTCAGCTTCAAATATCGACTGTTCGATCCTGAGTCGACACCGGTGCAATGGTTGCAGGCACTGGGTAAACTTCACTTTGGTTATACCCAAACTTCCCTTTGGGACTTGAGCTCAAGCTCGAAGCCGTTCTACGACACGAGTTACCGTCCGACCCTGTTCTGGCAGTCCAAACTGGATGAAAGCGCAACCGGCCCCTCCTATCTGCGCAGCGGGTACGAACATGAGTCCAATGGCAAGGATGACGCCAGTTCACGCAGTGTCGATATCTTCTATATCCAGCCGGTGTTGCGCAAGGATCTTGCCAATGGTGACACCTTGTTCTTTGCACCGCGTTTTTTCCAGTATCTCGACCGGGCGGACAACCCGGATATCGCACGCTACCGCGGCTATGTTGATTGGATAGTCCGTTATGGGGACGAGCGGGATTGGCTGTTGTCCAGCCGGATACGTACCGGTACGGCAGGTTATGGGAGTGCTCAATTTGATCTGTCCGTTCCCCTCCGTAAACCGCTGTTCTCCCGTACCGGGGGATTCCTGTATTTTCAATTGCTCGGTGGATACGGGGAGAGCCTGCTTGATTACAACCGGAAGGGCTTGACGCAACTGCGCATCGGGTTTGCCATTGTGCGATGAATCACCAGATATGAATCGCCGTTTATTTTTTATCCACGATCACTAGTGTCCCAACGTTAATCGAACAGAAACAACTGGTTGGCTGAGTCTGATGAATCTGTGTCTGGTG
>JBAZFV010000154.1:0-3258 GCA_041653255.1 Sideroxydans sp.
CGTCAGATCACCGAACCGGTCCAGCAACTCGCGCGCCAGGTCGACCGCGCTCTTCCCCGTCACCCCGGTACGCAGGAAGATCGCCAGCAACTCTGCATCGGACAATGCCGCTGCACCGCGCTGCAACAGCTTCTCCCTGGGGCGATCGCCCGCCGGCCAGTCCACAATACTCATCTCAACCTCCGCTCGGAAACCGCTGATTTTCAGCCTATTTGAAATACACCCTACAGCTCGATCAACTCCCCATTCGCATAAATCAACGCACAACGCACCACCTTGCCCGTATACACCGATTGCATCGCGCTTCGATATTCCTGGATCTGAGCGCGATAACGCGCCGCATCTTCGCTGTCGCCCAGTTTGTAATCCAGCACCCATACTTCATCGTCAAACTCCACCAGCCGGTCAATGCGTTTCAATTCACCCCCGGCGTTGATGTAAGACATCTCATTACTGGCACTGCGGTATTGTCGCGCGTCAAAAAAACGGGCGAGGTGCGGGGATGTGAGCAGGTGCCGGGCTTGCTGCCGGAGAGATGATATTTCAGCTGAAGGAATGGCGAGACGTCGCTGGGGTTCATGCTCGTCCGCTGCGCAGCCATCCATGATGTTTTGCAATAAGGCGTGCAGCCAGATACCGCGCTGTTGTTGCGCGGTGCTGCGTGCGGCATGTTTTCCGGTGGGAAGGATCGCGGGAAGTTCTATTTCCTTCACCTCAACCCCTCTCCCCTGCCCCTCTCCAGCTTGCGGGTGAAGGGCGGCAAGATGCAACAGATTCGGCTGCTCGCCCATCACAGCCGCAATGCGGTCGTACCACGATGGTGTTTTCTTCTTTTCTTCCTTGTCTTCGCTTTTGCTGCTACCGCTGACGATCAGCGCTTGCTGGGCGCGGGTCATGGCGACGTAGAGCAGATTCATCTCTTCGCGGGCTTGTTGGGCAGCGTCCTGCTCGAACAGTGCGGCGCGCTTCCTGCCGTGCGAGGCCTGGTCTGCATAGAGAGAGAAGTGCAATGGACGTTCTTCACGGGTAGGCCAGTCGAGCAGCACATCACCTCCCTCTTTATTCTTGTTTTCCGCATTTGCATCCAGCAACCAGACGATGGGTGCTTCCAGCCCTTTTGCTTCGTGCACAGTATAGATGCGCACCGCATCGCCCGCCGTGCCGAGCTTGCCTTCATCCGGGGCATCATCGCTGCTGGCGCGCATTTCACGCAGTTCTTGCAGGAAGCGTGGCAGACTGGGGTAGCGCCCGGCATCCACGCTCAACGCGATCTCCATGAAAGCATGGAGGTTTGCTGTGACTTTGGTGTGCACCTCGGGCGGCAGCACAGCGCTGTAGCGTGACAGCACATCGCCTTCGAAATAGACACGGTCGAGCAAGTCGTGCACAGGCAACTTGTCGGCCAAAGCGAGCCAGCGTTGCAGCAGTGTGGCGGCACGTTGCAGTGCAGGAGATGGCTCGGCAATATTTTGCAGGCGTTGCCACCAGGAGAATTCGGGATTCGGGACTCGGGATTCAGCCGTACCGGCATCGCACTCCGCCACTGAATTCTGAATCCCGGGTTCTGACAGCCGCATTAAATCCACATCGCTGCACGCAAAGATCGGCGTGCGCAGCACTTGTGCCAGGGCAAGATCGGCGAACGGTGTGATGAGGAACAGCAGCAACGCTTGTACGTCTTCCGCTTCCAGTGTATCGAGCAGGCCGCCGCGGCGGGAGCTGATGAAGGGGATGTGTTGCGCGCGCAAAGCCTCTTCATATACGGCGAGGTGGGTGCGGCTGCGCACCAGCACCATGATGTCACCGTATCTGGCGCAACGTGCTTTGCCCTCGTCATTCACCGACCAGTCGCTGGCAATGATTTTCAGCAGCTTGGCGAACTCTTCTGCTTCCTTGTGGCGCGCACCTTCTCCGGCTTCATCGCGTTTGGTGGTGAGCGGGTCGCGCAGGGTCAGCACTTCGTCTGACAGACCCTCGCTCCCGCTCCCATGATGCGAGGGGAGCGAAGCATCGGCCACCGCCAGCGGCAACACCATCACATGGCCGGACAACTCCGTCTGATGCGTCTGATGTTCGACAAACTCAAAACCATTCGGTTGCGCGCGGAACACTGCGTTCACCGCATCGACCACGGGCTGTGCGTTGCGGCGCGTGAGGCTGTTGCCCAGCGTCTCGGCGGAAAAGTTTTCCCTGAGGTATTCGCGTGCCACACCAAACAGTCGCGCATCGGCACGGCGAAAGCGGTAGATGGATTGCTTGGGGTCACCGACGACGAATACGGTGGGCTGCGATTCCACCGCCACCGCCGCATCGAACCACGCGCGCAATATCTGCCATTGCAGCGGGTTGGTATCCTGAAACTCGTCCAGCAGCACATGGCGGTAGCGGCTGTCGAGTTTGTACTGCATGGTCTCGGCGTGTTCGCTCTGTTGCAGCAAACGGCACAGTTGCCATTCCAGGTCCGAGAAATCCATCTGCTGTTTCTGCGCCTTGAGCGCCTGGTAGCGTTCAAGGAAGGCGACGCCACAATGCAGCACCGCTTCGTTGAGGCGATAGGCCTGCTGCTCGGTGAGCGTATCACGCACTTCCTGCAGGCTGGCTTGCAGCTGGTCGCGTGTCTGCATGAATGGCTCTGCATCCTGCCTGGCAGAAGGCTTGAATGGACTGCCTATACGCGGCTCATTCTTTTGCGTAAACAATAACGGCCACAGCTTTCTAAAACGCTCTCCCGGTTCAGATTCCGTCCATGTCTGTTCGATCTCACCCGCTTTGTTTTGCTGCGCCGGCGTCCCATTGCCCATCAGTTGATGCACGAACGCGAACAGCAATTCTTCGCTGTTGCCGCACATCCCCCAATCTGTAACCGGGTCGAACGCCATATCCACATCAAGATCGGTGCGCAGTTTATCCAGCGCAAACGTCAGCGCATTTTGCTGTCCCTGGCTGTAAGCCCACCACTCCGCGCGCTTGCCGAGGAAGTTGAACAGCAGTTTGCGCGTGTTGAACAGGCCGCATTCGCCAAACAACCACTGCATCTGCTGTGCCTCGACTCCGTCCGGCTGTTTGCGCATCCGCTCCAGCAATTCCTCCCACGCCTCTTCCTGTGCGCTGCCCGCGCGTTCCAGCAGCGACGAACCCTGCATCACACCGGCATTCAGCGGCGCGCGCCGCATGACCTGCATGAACCAGCCGTGGAAAGTGCTGATGGTGATAGCCGGTTGCGCCAGCAACACGCTGTGATAGAGACTGCGTGCATGC
>JBAZFV010000155.1:0-3247 GCA_041653255.1 Sideroxydans sp.
CGAAGACCCGTGGCACCAACACTTCGAACTGCCGGGCTGGTTCCAGTACCTGGTCGATCAGGGCTCGCTGGGACAGAAGAGCAAGCGCGGCATCTACCAGAAGATCGGCAAGGAGATCCACGTGCTGGATCTGCACACGCGTGAATACAAACTGTCCGAGGCCAAAGTGGACGATGGCGTGAAAGACATCCTGCGCGAACGCGACTGGGCAAAGAAGTTGGCTGGGCTACGCAACAGTCCGCATCCGCAGGCGCAGTTCCTGTGGGCGACCTTCCGCGACGTGTTCCACTACTGCGCGCTGAATCTGGAAGCCATCGCCGACAATGCGCGTGATTTGGACTTCGCCGTGCGCTGGGGATTCGGCTGGGACAGTGGCCCGTTCGAGATCTGGCAGGCCGCAGGCTGGCAGTTGATCACCGGCTGGATCGCCGAGGACATCGTCGCCGGCAAGGCGATGGCGAACACGCCGCTGCCGGTGTGGGCCGCCGATCCCACGCGCAGCGGCGTGCATACGGCGCATGGCTCCTATGCCCCGGCCACGCGCACGATGGCACCGCGCTCCACACTGCCCGTCTACCTGCGTCAGTCCTATCCGGACCACCTGCTGGGCGAAGTGCGGCAATACGGCGAGACCGTGTTCGAGACCGACGAAGTGCGCATGTGGCACACCGGCGACAGCATCGCCATCTTGAGCTTCAAGAGCAAGATGCACACTGTCAGCAACGAAGTGCTGGACGGCATCCTGCGCGCGGTGGATGAGGCCGAGGCGCATTTCTCCGCGCTCATCCTGTGGCAGAGCGAGCCACCGTTCTCGGCAGGCGCGAACCTGTTGCAACTGATGCAGGGCGTGCAGGAGACGCCGGATGCCGGTCTGTTCGGCAAACTCAAGGGCGCGGTCAATCGCGTCAAATACACCGCGGTGGGCGGCGGTGGTGTGGGCGACATCCTTAATGCCGCTACAGGCAATGTGCCCAAGGTGGAGGCGGTCGTCGCCAAGTTCCAGCAGACTTCAATGCGATTGAAATACGCACAGATACCCACCATCGCCGCCGTGGACGGCCTCGCGCTGGGCGGTGGCTGCGAATTCTCCATCCATTGTTCACGCATCGTCGCCACGCTGGAAAGCTACATCGGCCTGGTCGAAGTCGGCGTGGGATTATTGCCCGCCGGTGGCGGTTGCAAGGAGATGGCGCAGCGCGCCTCGCAGGAAGCGCAGCGCTACTCCAGCGACAACCGCGTCGATATCTTCCCCTACGTGCGCCGCTACTTCCAGCACATCGCCATGGGCGAGGTCGCCAAGAGCGCTGAACTGGCAAGAGAGATGGGCTACCTGAGACAGAGCGACCGCATTGTGATGAACAAGTTCGAGTTGCTGCACATCGCCAAGCAGGAAGCTAAAGCGCTCAACGCCACCGCCTACCGTCCGCCGCTGCACCAGCACCAGATCGCCGTCGCCGGCCGCACAGGCATCGCCACGCTCAAGGCCGCGATGATTAACATGCTGGAAGGCGGCTTCATCTCCGAGCACGACTACGACATCGGCTGCCGCGTCGCGGACACGCTATGCGGTGGCGACGTGGAAGCAGGCTCACTGGTAGACGAGACTTGGTTGCTCGACCTGGAACGCAAACACTTCATGGAACTGCTTGCCACCGAGAAGACACAGGCGCGGATTGAGCACATGTTGAAGAGCGGAAAGCCGTTGCGGAATTAGTATTAGGTATAGAAAGGAAAAGACGTAGATGCATTCATAGGATGTAGCCCACCGACTTCGAAGAAAAAATCATCGCCGCTTCGTTCAAGCAGCCCGTCGTGATCGATTTCTAGGCACCGTGGTGTGTGCAGCAAGCTGGCGTATTTGCTGATTCAGCCCATTCAGTATTAGACATTTCTAAAGCATGCCATTTTTTGCAGGATTGATTGTAGAATCCTGCGCCGAAATCGCGCTGTTCGGTATCACATATAAAACAAGCTGTACATTTCCAACGAACATTAAGGATGAGACGCAAATGACAAGAATCATGGAGAGTTATGTAGGATTGGTAGTGGCATTGGGGCTGGCTTCGGGTAGTGCGTTCGCAAGTGAGCACGGGCATGACGCACATGGCGCTATGGCCAAGACAGAAATCTGCACCGGTTTCGGTCCGCAGACTCCGCGCGATATCGATAGCAAGGGTGGCGACAACAAGGTGACGTTCAAGATGGCACCTGCTGCATCCGAGATGCATCTGTGCAACATCCACTTCCACGAAGGTGCCGAGCACAAAGCCAAGGATTTCTCCATCTTCGCCGGTGAAGGCCACGAAGGTTACGGCAGCGGTTATCAGTGCAACATCAGCAAGAAGCTGAGCAAGGCTGAGATGGCATGGTCCGGCGACGGCGTTTGCAAGAGCGCTCACGGTGACCTGGTGCCCGGCGACACAATCGAAGTGCACTATGTCCACACAACTTGTGATGTGCCCGGCGGTAAAGGTCTGGGTTCTTGTGTTTCCGCAAAGTGCGCCAACCCGGAGCTGCGTGTAGAGACTCAAGTTTATACGCTGGTTGCTGAAGGCGGTCTGGATTTCAACCAGATCCAGTCTGCTGCTGTACTGCCGTCCAATACCGGCAAGCCGGTCGAGTTCATGGGTTCTACTACAGGTCCCAAGTACAACGAAAGCGCTTGTTCCGAGTATCAGGTGACCTGGAGCGTGCGTCCACAGTGTGCCAAGGTGAACATCAAGACCGTAGGCGAGTGGTGCAAAGGCAACAAGTATGAGGAAGATCATGCTCACGGCGTGCGTGAGCTGGTTAAATCTCCGGCACTATTGTCCGAGATCGAGTAATACCGAATTTCCGGTGCGGTGACGCACTGTGGTTCCAGGCAAACGCCCCCTCACACGAGGGGGCGTTTGTTTTTCCGCGCTTTGATTTACCCGGATGTTGGGCTGACGTATGATGCGTCAGACCCTGCATGCCAACTTCATTCGAAGGAGCGAGCCATGAGTAAACAAGTCCAGGAAGCCTATATTGTTGCTGCCACGCGTACGCCAGTCGGCAAGGCACCGCGCGGCATGTTCCGCAACACCCGCCCAGATGATCTGCTGGTGCATGTGTTGAAGAGTGTGATGGCGCAAGTGCCGTCGCTCGATCCGGCCAGCATCGGTGATGTCATCGTCGGTTGTGCGATGCCGGAGGCGGAGCAGGGAACCAATGTGGCGCGCATCGCTTTGCTGCTGGCGGGGTTGCCCAATACGGTGCCGGGGAT
>JBAZFV010000156.1:0-3237 GCA_041653255.1 Sideroxydans sp.
GTCAAGATAGCTCCAGGTAGCCTGTACTTGCTTCTGGTGATACGCGGTGACGCGCTGCGCAGCTTGCTCCAGCGCATTCTTCTGGTCGGCAGGCAAGTTATCGAATGCAGTCTTGAGTTCGCTCTGCGGCAACTCCATCGCAGCCGCATTCGCCAGCGGCAAACGGTCAAATCTGCCGGTGTATTCAAGTACCGCCGTATCACCGCGTTTTTTTACGTCGGCCAGAATGGCCGCCACCGTCGCTTCCAGTTTTTCATCTGCCGTCTCTTCGAAAGCCAGCAGCCTGTCCAGCCTGGTATCAAAATCGGCTTGTTGCGTGGAAAGTCGGGTGATATTCACTTTATAGCCCCGGCAAAAGCATCCAGCATCGGCTGGATAATCGATCGTTTTAATTTGAGTGACGCCTGATTCACCACCAGACGCGAGGATATTTTCCCGATCTCTTCCACGGCAACGAGGTTGTTCGCCTTGAGCGTGTTGCCACTGCTCACCAGATCGACGATAGCATCGGACAGGCCAACCAGCGGCGCCAGCTCCATCGAGCCGTAAAGCTTGATCAGATCGACATGCACGCCCTTGGCGGCAAAGTGTTCGCGCGCGGTCTTCACATACTTGGTTGCCACACGCAGACGCGCACCCCGTTTCACCGCCGACTCGTAATCAAAACCGTTCTGCACCGCGACCATCATTCGGCATTGGGCGATGTGCAGATCGAGCGGCTGATACAGTCCGTCACCGCCATGCTCATTCAACACATCCTTGCCTGCCACGCCCATATCCGCCGCACCGTATTGCACATAGGTCGGTACATCGGAAGCACGCACGATGATCAGCCGCACATCGGCACGATTGGTCGCCAGAATAAGTTTGCGCGAAGTCTCCGGATCTTCCAGCGGCGTGATTCCTGCCGACTGCAACAGTGGCAGGGTTTCTTCGAAGATGCGGCCTTTGGATAAAGCGATAGTGATGCCGGTCATGATAGTTCAATGCGTTTCAAGGGCATGCATTCTAGCGCCAAATGCGCGTCAGGTCGAAATTGGGCTCAACGTTGAACCGTCAGTGTCTGCCAGTGCAAACCTGCACAATCGGCACGCAATATCTGCGCTGCTCCACTATCCCAGTCACCCAGCACCCAGCGTTCACATTGATGGCCATCGACCTGATGCAGATGCTGTGCCGGCCGGTGGGTATGGCCGTGAATCAAACGCGGGTAGCGGTACTGGCGCAGCAAGGCATGCACCGCCTCTTCATTCACATCCATGACGTTCATCGCCTTGCCGCGCTTCGCCAGTTCACTCTGGCAGCGCATGTGCTCGATCTGCGCTTTGCGCTCGGATAGCGGCAGCGCCAGAAAGTCGTCACGCCACGATGCTCCGCGCACCAGCGTACGAAACTGCTGGTAAACGGCATCGTCGGTGCACAGTGCATCACCATGCGTCAGCAAAGTAGGGTTGCCATACAAGTCGAGCAAGGCCGGATCGGGCAACAGTGCGGCATGACAAGCCACCGCCAGTTGCTCATCCATCAGAAAATCCCGGTTGCCATGCATGATGAAAATGCGCGTACCCTGCGCCCCCAGCTGGCGCAAATAGCCGGCAACACTGGCATGGAACGGATCGGCAAGGTCATCGTCCCCCGCCCAATACTCGAACAGATCACCCAGAATGTAGAGCACTTCCGCTTGGGGTGCGATGTCGCGTGCAAAGTGCCGGAACAGTTCCGCACCGGGCGAGTGTGCTTCACTCAGGTGCAGATCAGAGATGAAAAGGGAATGAGGCATGAAAGTAAAACGGCGCCGCAGCGCCGTTTTGGTTATTGCACGACTTCCGCTTTGATGATGATGACATCTTCTTTCGGCACATCCTGGTGGAAGCCACTGTTACTTGTCTTGACCTTGGCGATGGCATCGACCACTTCCTTGCCATCGACTACTTTACCGAACACGCAATAGCCCCAGCCATCTTGTCCCGGATAATCGAGGAAACTGTTGTTCTTGGTGTTGATGAAGAACTGCGCGGTGGCGGAATGCGGATCGTTGGTACGCGCCATGGCGATGGTATAGGTATCGTTCTTAAGTCCGTTCGCAGCCTCGTTCTTCACCGGAGCGCCGAACTCCTTTTGCTTCATGCCCGGCTCAAAGCCGCCGCCCTGAATCATGAAATTGGGGATCACACGATGGAATACAGTGTTGCTGTAAAAGCCACTATTCACGTAATCGAGAAAATTCTTCACGGTAAGCGGCGCCTTCTCAGCGTCGAGTTGCAGGGTGATGGTGCCGTGATTGGTGTGGAGTTTGACCATTTTCATTTTTCCATGGGTTGAAGAAGCGGCGTGTGCGGGCAACAGGCAAATTGTACCCAGCAGAAGAGTGGTAAAAAGATAATTCATCAATTTCATGATGCAGAGCCCTCATAGATGATTTGCCAGCGCCCATCGCGCTTTTGCCAATACTGGCGCTTATGCATGCGATTGACCAGATTGTTGCTGGCATAGTCCTGTTCAAAATTAACGACGACCAGATCTGGCTGGTTTGGATACGGGAAAATGCTGAGGTTATCGACCTTGACCTTGATCCAGGTCTTGCCGGCATTGACCCGTTGCTTCTGCTCCGCAAATGCAGCACGCGCCACTTTGCCGGTAGCAAAATCCGGTGCGTAATGTGACAGATAAGAATCGGTATCCCGACTTTCCCATGCATCACGCCATTGCTCGATAGCCCCCAACAATGCATCGCGCTCCGTGCGATCAGTATCGTCAAGCCAATCCATCTGGCTGGTGATGATGACCGGAGTTATCCCGACCGTGATCTCCTTGCCCAGTTGCAGCAGATCATTATTCGTAAGCACGACGCAGCCATTGCTGGCGCGCGGAGCACGACTGTAAGTGTTGCTGGGCGTACCGTGCAGCCAGATGCCGTGCCCGCTGCGCCCTTGCCGCACGTCCCACTCATTGGGATAACTGATCGGATAAGCACCAGCTCCGTAGAGATCGGCCAGCTTTTGCTGCGGGATGTAGCCATTCACAAAATACACGCCGAGCGGGGTTTTCTGGTCGCCCTCGACAATTTTGTCTGTGCCTTTCTTGCCCATGCTGATGTAGTAATCGGCAACATAACGCGGCTCACCGTCAATGTTCTCATACAGGTAAAGCGTGGATTTGCTGGTATCCACCACGATCGCGTAGCGTTGCTGCGCATTCAATTGCCACAGATAACGCGGCACCGCGATCGGCTGCTGC
>JBAZFV010000157.1:0-3206 GCA_041653255.1 Sideroxydans sp.
ATATCAAGCCAGATGTTCTGCCAAATTGCTTAGAGGAGAAATACATGCGTATAGCTATTCCTGCGGAGATACTTGCAGGCGAGGCCCGCGTCGCGGCGACGCCGGAGACGGTCAAGAAGATGGTTGGTGTCGGCCATCAGGTGACGATTCAACAAGGTGCTGGTGCCGGGGCGAGCATCCCTGATTCAGATTACACGGCAGCCGGGGCGAAGCTTGCCGGTGTGGCGGATATCTATGCCCAGGCGGAGATCATACTCAAGGTCAGAGCGCCTGATGCCGGTGAACTGGCACAATTGAACAAGGGGGCAGTGCTGATCGGTTTGCTCAATCCTCACAACATTGACCAAGTTGCGGCGTACGCCAAGCAAGGTGTTGTGGCCTTTTCCATGGAAAGACTGCCGCGCACTTCGCGCGCGCAAGCGATGGACGTGCTGTCTTCACAGGCGAATATCGCCGGCTACAAGGCGGTAATCGTGGCGGCTAATCTGTATAAGCGGTTTTTCCCCATGCTGATGACCGCTGCCGGGACGGTGAAGGCCGCGCGTGTTGTGGTGTTGGGTGTGGGTGTGGCGGGCTTGCAGGCTATCGCCACCGCCAAGCGTTTGGGTGCGGTGATCGAAGCGTCCGATGTGCGTCCGGCGGTGAAGGAGCAGGTGGAGTCGCTGGGGGCGAAATTCATTGATGTGCCTTACGAGACCGACGAAGAGAGGGAAGCGGCAGCGGGAGTGGGCGGCTATGCCAGACCGATGCCACAAAGCTGGATGGATCGGCAAAAGGCAGAAGTCGCCAAGCGGGTGGCACTGGCGGATGTGGTCATCACCACTGCGCTCATCCCGGGTCGTGCCGCACCGGTACTGGTCACCGAAGAGATGGTCAAGTCGATGAAACCCGGCTCGGTGATTGTGGATCTGGCGGCAGAGGCGGGTGGCAACTGTCCGTTGACCGAACTGAACCAGACCGTGGTCAAGCATGGGGTGACGCTGGTGGGCGACCCCAATCTGGCTGGTTCTGTGGCGGCGGATGCCTCGGCGCTGTATGCACGCAATCTGCTCAACTTCATCAATCTGTTGTGCGACCCCAAGAACGGCGGCACCATCAACATTAATCGTGAAGACGACATCATCGCCGGCTCGCTGATCGCGATCGACGGCGCCGTCGTGACTAAATAAGGAGTGTGAAATGAGCGGAGTCGATCCTGTAATTCTGAATCTCACCGTGTTTGTGCTGGCGATCTTCGTCGGCTACCACGTGGTGTGGAATGTCACGCCCGCCTTGCATACACCGCTGATGGCGGTGACCAATGCGGTGTCCGGCATCATCATTGTTGGCGCCATGCTGGCAGCTGCTCCGCAGGAAATGGACGTCGGCACAGTGCTGGGATTGGTGGCGGTGACACTGGCAGCGGTGAATGTGTTTGGCGGTTTTCTCGTCACCAAGCGCATGCTGGATATGTTCAAGAAGAAGAGCAAATAAGGAATCCATATGTCAGCCAATTTTGTTGCAATCGCTTATCTGGTCGCTGCTGTTCTGTTCATCCTGACGCTGAAAGGATTGAGTTCTCCCGCCACTGCGCGGCGCGGCAATCAGTTCGGCATGATCGGCATGGCCATTGCCGTGCTGACGACGCTGACCGTAACCCATAACTGGATGTATATCCTGATTGCCATCGCCGTGGGGGGCAGCATCGGAGCGGTGGTGGCCAATCGTATCCAGATGACCGCAATGCCGGAGCTCGTCGCGGCGATGCACTCTCTGGTCGGTCTGGCGGCGGTGCTGGTCGCAATGTCGGCCTTCAACAATCCGGTCGCCTACGGTATCGCCTTGCCCGGTGAGATGCTGCATCCCAGCAACCGTATTGAACTGTTTATAGGTACCTTCGTCGGTGCAATCACTTTCACCGGTTCCATCATCGCCTTCCTCAAGTTGTCCGGCAAAATGTCGGGCAAGCCGATTCGTTTCGCCGGTCAACACTGGTTCAATCTTGGGCTGGGGATCCTGATGGTCGGTTTCGGTATTGCATTCTTCCTGGAACCAGGCTGGACACCGTTCCTGATCATGACCGCCATTGCCCTTGCGCTGGGTGTCTTGCTCATCGTGCCGATCGGCGGGGCGGATATGCCGGTGGTGATCTCGATGTTGAATTCCTATTCAGGCTGGGCTGCGGCAGGTATCGGCTTCACACTGAACAATAATATGCTGATCATCGCAGGGAGTTTGGTCGGCAGTTCTGGTGCGATCCTGTCATACATCATGTGCAAGGCGATGAATCGTGCCTTCCTCAACGTCATTCTCGGCGGCTTCGGCGGCGGCGAAGGTGCAGCGGCAGACAGCGGCGACGGTACCGAGAAGACCTACCGTAGCGGCAGCGCGGACGATGCCGCATTCCTGATGGGAAATTCTGACTCTGTCATCATCGTACCGGGCTACGGTTTGGCGGTGGCGCGTGCACAACATGCAATCAAGGAGATGTCCAATCTGCTTGCCGAGAAAGGTGTCAAGGTTCGCTACGCCATTCACCCGGTGGCGGGCCGTATGCCTGGACACATGAACGTGTTGCTGGCCGAGGCTGAGGTGCCTTACGACCAGGTGGTGGAGATGGATGAGATCAACAATGAATTCGCTGACACGGATGTGGTGCTGGTGATCGGCGCCAACGACGTGGTCAATCCCGCCGCCAAGAACGACAAAGCCAGCCCCATCTACGGCATGCCTATCCTCGATGCGCACAAGGCACGCACCGTACTGGTGGTCAAGCGCTCGATGGCAACAGGTTATGCCGGTCTCGATAATGACCTGTTCTACCTCGACAAGACCATGATGGTGTTCGGTGACGCAAAAAAAGTCGTCGAAGATGTGATCAAGGCTTTGGCGTAAGCCGGCGTATCAGATAAAAAAGCCGCTACAGCGGCTTTTTTATTGTCTATTAAGACAAGACCTGACCCAGTCCGAGTGGTCGGGTTTTTTGAAGGTGGAATGACTCCAGCCGCGCGAGCCTGTTCAGGCTGCGCGGCTACTTTCCTTGCTGGTTGCTCTTTATGGACGCTTGGGAGTGGTGTAGGGCACTTCTTTCTGATGCGGTTCCCAAGTGGTTTCATAACCAACAAAAAACTGCCCCGGTACGATTTCTTTCTGACGGGTAGTTACGTGGAATGCGTGGCCGTCTGGAACCTTGGGGCGGCAAAATGGTTTCTTTTCATCACTCATGA
>JBAZFV010000158.1:0-3186 GCA_041653255.1 Sideroxydans sp.
CCATGCCAGCATCGAGCTGGTCTGTGGGCCGCTGACGCTCGACACCCGCAGCCGCCGCGTTACCGCGGATGGTCGGACCTTGACGCTGACCAGCCACGAATATCGCGTACTGGCCTATCTGATGCACCACAAGGACGAGGTCGTCTCGCGCGGCGACCTGACCGAGCATATCTACGCACAGGATTTCGACCGTGACTCGAATACCGTCGAAGTATTCATCGGTCGCCTGCGCAAGAAACTGCCGCCGGGGCTTATTGAAACCGTGCGCGGGCTGGGTTATCGTCTTGCCAGCCCGCAATGATCTCTCCGCCATGACTTCGGCCACGCTGCGCAGCTCGCTGCGCTTTCGTCTGCTGCTAGGCACGCTGTTCTGGATTGCCGCCTCGATACTCGTCGCCGGCTGGGGCCTGGGCAACCTGTTTCAACAGCATGTGGCATTGCAGTTTCATGCAGAGCTGAAAACCCATCTCGACCAATTGACGGCACAGTTGACACTGGATGAACAGGGTCAGCCGATCTTGACGATGCCGCTGAGCGACCCCCGCCTCAACAAGCCGTTTGCCGGCCTTTACTGGCAGATCGACCGTCTTGCCAGCGCCGACTTTCCGGCGGCAACCGCCGTGCTGCGTTCCCGTTCCTTGTGGGATCAGGTACTGCACTCCCCCGCCGACTCGCCCGCCAACGGAGAAGTTCATCAGCATCGGATCAGCGGCCCGGAAGGGAAGGCGCTGGGCATGGTCGAACGCCGCGTGATGATCGACGATCTGCCGCTACGCCTGATTGTTGCCGCCGACGAGAGTCTGATGATCGAACCGGCGGCCCGCTTCAATGGGGCGCTGTGGCTGGCACTCGGCGTGCTGGGATTTGGCCTCGCGCTGGCGGCGCTGGTGCAGGTGGTCGTCGGCTTGGCGCCGCTGCGTAGCTTGCAGACTGCGCTCGGCCGCGTGCGTGATGGCACGGCGCCTCAGATGGGTGGAGATTTTCCGAACGAGATCATGCCACTGGTGGCCGAGTTCAACAGTGTGCTGGCCCAAAACGCCGAGATCGTCGAGCGGGCACGCACTCAGGCCGGCAATCTCGCCCACGCACTGAAAACGCCGCTAAGCGTCCTCGCCAATGCCGCCGAGGGCAAGGACGAAGAGTTGGCTCGCCTGGTGGCCTCCCAAGTAGAGGTGGCGCGCAAGCAGGTCGATTACCACCTGGCGCGCGCCCAAGCTGCCGCCACGGTACGCCTGCCCGGCGTGCGCACGCCACTCCAGCCTGTCATCGATGGCCTTGCGCGAACCATGCAGCGGATTCATGCGGAGAGGAATCTGGAACTGGTCGTCTACCCGATGGCGACGTCCCTGTTGTTTCGCGGCGAAGAACAAGATTTGCAGGAAATGCTCGGCAACCTGATCGACAACGCCTGCAAGTGGGCAAGCTCACGCGTCGAGGTACAGGCACGCAGCGAGCATGACCAACTCGTTATCACGGTCAATGACGACGGCAAGGGGCTTGCGGCCGACAAGCGAGATGCCGTGCTCTGTCGAGGTATCCGCGCCGATCAGCAGACTCCCGGCACCGGGCTGGGGCTCGCCATCGTTGACGATCTGGCGCGGATGTATGGCGGGCATCTTGCGCTGGGAAGTTCACCCTTGGGAGGATTGCAGGCAATCTTGACATTACCCATGACTCGATAATGTCACATTATGATGATGACTAAAGCAATCTAAATAGATCAGTGTTGTAGTGTAAAAATGCAAAAGGCATATACTCTAACGATAATTGATAGTTCACAGTCGCACATACTACGGGAGCCCACCATGTCTAACCTTAAAGCTTATTTTGTCTGGGATGCGAATGTCCGCTGGTTTCACTGGATCAACGTGTTGTGCATACTCGGCCTGCTCGCCGTCGGTGTGGCCATCCTCAACGACAAGGCGCTGGGCGTATCCACCGAAGGCAAGATTCTGCTCAAGACCGTGCACGTCCTGATAGGTTATGTGTTTGCGATTAATCTGCTGTGGCGTCTGATCTGGGCTTTCATCGGTGGACAACATGCACGCTGGGGATCGATTCTGCCCGGCGGGCGCGGTTACGGCAATGAAGTGCGTGCCTATCTCGCCGATTTCAAAGCTGGGCGACCACGCCAGTACCTCGGCCACAATCCGCTCGGCCGCATCGCTGTGACCCTGCTGCTTTTCCTGCTGCTGACGCAGGCCATCTCCGGACTGGCACTGGCGGGCACCGACTTATTCTACCCGCCCATCGGTGCGTGGATTGCCAGCTGGATCGCCGCCCCCGGAGTTGACCCGGCCACACTTGCCCCCTATGCAAAAGAAACCTATGACGCCGTCGCCTATGACGCCATGCGTGCTTTCCGCAAGCCCTTCATTACTGTTCATGTATACGGGTTCTACCTGCTACTGACTGTGATCCTGATTCATATTCTGGCCGTCGTGGTCACCGAGTTACGCGAAGGTGGCAATCTGATCTCCGCCATGTTTACCGGCAAGAAGGTGCTGAGTGAAACACCTGCCGACCTGCCTAAAAAAGATTAAGGCGAAAGGATAGGAAATTCAAACGCACAAATTGACGTGCCTATTACCGTCACACGATGATCAATGCCAATTTTTATCGTTGAACTCTCATAGAAAATCCGAATTCCGCCTCACCCGCACACGCAAGTGCAAAAGTCTCTCTAGCGGACTGTCTTTGAATGACCGTTTCGGAAAAAACTGAAGAGCTATTACGTGTCGGGAACAGCACGTCGCAATTGCTAAATGCTTGCCAGAAAGCGGATGGTCACGGCAATAAAATGATGGCTTTCCAGTGCCCAGATTTATCTCTTCCGGCGCACCAATAATTAAAAGGGTTAGGCAGAAATGCTTAACCCTTTTTCTTTCCCTGCAGTAAAAAACGTACCAATTCCCGGCAAATCGACCGATGTGGGCATCCCTTGCACGAATGAGGAACTAACAGGATTCGCCATAGTCCACTGCGCGGCGCATGAATTATGCGGCGGTGTGGAATGACGAATCATGTCTGAATCAACAACTATGTAAAGGGTATCCCAATGACGAGAAGCACAAGCAGCACCAGAATTTTTTTTATTACCATATTTTTTTCAATCAGCAGCTTGCTGTTTCTTGCAGGGAACGCACAGGCGCATTGTGATACGACCGGGGGCCCGATCATTCCTGA
>JBAZFV010000159.1:0-3138 GCA_041653255.1 Sideroxydans sp.
ACACCTGGGGCGCGCACCGAGATACGGACAATACTCACATCCATTTAGCAGTGAACCGTATCAACCCGCTGACGTTTAAAGCGCTGGACATAAAGTTTCCAGTCTTGCAGGCTGAACAGATTGGCGCGCGCATTAATCATGCACTAGGCATGAAGCCAATGGTCAAAAACCGATATAGGGTGAATGCAGAAACACAGGATATTGAGCGTGTGCAGAGCACCGCAGTTCCAAAGCCGGAACGACTCGCTGACATTATTAGCACTTCCAAGTCGTGGCAGGAGTTTCACGAGCGCACCTACCTGGCCGGAATCCAGTATGAAAAAAAAGGAAGTGGCGCACTGATCAATGGAGACAAAGCGTCCAGTGTTGACCGCAATGCCACCATCATCAAGCTCACTAAAATGTGGGGTGAATTCGAAGATTCACCCCATATTCCCCCTCCCAAAGTTTCTCAGAGAAGTATTGAGCAAAAACATCGCCAGGACAGGAAGGATGAGCGTAAAGATAAGCGCGGTCAGCTATTGGCGGAACAGAAAGCCTTACGAAATCGTATAGAGGAAAAAGCAAAACAGTTCAAGGAAGGTGTTTTGAACGATTGGAAGTTATCCGATGAAGCTCGAAATGCGAAGCTCCTTATGATTGAAGAGGCACAGGATATAAGGTTGGCAGAAATCCGAAAGCAGCAAAAAAATGATCGACAGAAGTTACTGCAGGATCTGAACAATACACTTCCGTTGCTTGAATACCGGAAAGCTGAATTGACTGTATCGGGGCCGGTCTCCTCATTACCATGCATCGATATCTTGGAGTTTATAGCCCACAAAGTTGGGGATGAAGTCGAATACAAACGCAGTGACTCAGATGTTGTTGCCTTTATTGATAGGGGCAGCATAATTTCTGTTCGAGATATAAGTGACGAAGCAGTCTTGGCGGTGCTACAGCTAGGAGCTGAAAAATGGGGGAATGAGTTGTCAGTTATGGGAAGCGATGACTTCAAGCGTCAGGTTATCCGCCTTGCTGTTGCGAATGACATTCACATTGCCAATCCAGAATTGCAAGGTCAGATTAATCAAGAGCGTGGCCGATTGGAAAGGGAGCAGATTGACTTGGGGATTTACATTGCTTCTGACGATTCCTTTTGGGCGTCGCATTAATTTGGTGAAAATTGCATAGCCATAACACATGTCATTGTAGCTTTTCGGCTGTCCCTTCCTCGGCCTTTTGGAAAGCTTCGCATAAGGCCGAGGACAGGATTTCGGCCATTGAATACGGTCACGCCCGTCTAGGCTCAATTAACTCTGAGTGACCGCTTCGGAGAGTCAATTCGAGAGGTTGACCGAGTACAATGTGCCAGCAAGCGAGATTCGAGGTTAAAAACACGTTGCTCGAAACCCGCCGTTCGTGTTGAGCAATTAAATTACACTAACCGGCTAATTCCGTTAGCTGAGCTACAACCGCAAAGCGTTATCAAGATGTGGTAGACTCAAACCGTCATGCGTATTTCTCTCTCTTTTCTACTAGCCATCTTGCTCTCACTGAACACCGCCTACGCGACGGCGGTGGGCATTTGCGATGCGCTGGAACACACTTCGAGCCAAGCTGCACATCTCGGGCATCACAGCCACGAGCATAGTGACGACCATGCCCACGATGATCCGCCTGTCGACCCAAACTGGTCGAGCAAGGTGCCGATGCTCGGTGAGCACCATCATGACCATGCACACTCTAGCTTTTCTTCTATCCTGCCGGACATCATTAGCGTAATACCGCTGACGGGATGCAGCCCTCAGGTTGCAATCCCAGCCAGCACCTTCGTCTCGATACCACAAGCTCTCCCCTATCATCCTCCCAGGGCAACTCTCGCCTAATCAGGCGGGACGCCTTTATTTCTCTGTAGCACCCTGCGCCTGACCCTTTGAAGGGTTTGGCCGCGCGTCCCGTCGAAATTCAACTTTTTCGTTGAGGGTTTCGATGATATTACATCTGCAAAAAATTTCACTCGCCGTTGCTGCGGCAATGAGCGCATCCAGCTATTACATCCCGAACACCAGCTATTTATCGCCTGGGTTACAAGCGCCTCCACGCATCATTCACACTATTTTTCCTTCGCAACAAGTCAAAGTTGAGCGGAATATTTTTACCCTCTGGAGTACATCATGAAAAATGCATCCCACATTTTCGGGCTTATTGCCCTATCCATCACTCAACTTGCATGGGCGGGTGATGACATCGCACTGAGTGCAAAACAAGCACAAGCACTCGGCATCACGACTGCCGCTCTGCCCGCCAAACAATCAGGTGAAGTGCCCGGCCTACCTGCACAAGTCGTCATTCCCCCCAATCAGTTGTTTGTCATCAGCACGCTGCTTCCGGCGATGGTAGAACAAACCTTGGTAGGTGTGGGCGATAGTGTCAGGAAGGGCCAGCCGATAGCACGATTGCAAAGTCCCGCGCTGGCTGAGACACAACGTGACTTGTTGCAGGCCGGCGTGCAAAGCCAACTCGCCAAAGAGAATCTCGTCCGAGATGAATCATTATGGGGTGATGGCATTATCTCCGAGAGCCGCTACCGCGCCACCAAGGGCTTGGCACTCGAAGCGCAGGCCGCATTATCGGAACGCAAGCAGATGTTGCGTCTTGCCGGGATGTCCGATGCCGCGATTGCACAGTTGCAGTCCGACCACAGTTTGAGCGGCCTACTGACCATGACCGCACCAATTGACGGTGTCGTTCTGGAAAGATTTGTCGATGCGGGGCAACGCCTCGATGCTGCCGTACCGATGTTCAAGATTGCCAAACTCAATCCGCTCATCCTGGAGATTCAGGCTCCGCTGGCTTATACCCGCGATCTGAAGATAGGCGCGGAAATTACTGTTCCTGCTTATGCGGCAAGCGGCAAGCTCATCGCAATTGGGCGCAGCCTGTCCGACTTCAACCAGACCATCTTGTTGCGCGCCCTCATTCAACAAGGCGCTGAAAATCTGCGCCCCGGCCAGTTTGTCGAAGCCAGTATCAGCATCGGCGCGAACGGCGGTGTGCAGTGGGAAATTCCCAATAGCGCGATTGCGCGCATCACTGGTAGAACGGTGGTGTTTGTAGAAACCCCCCAAGGTTTTCACGCGCAAACCATCAACGTGC
>JBAZFV010000160.1:0-3136 GCA_041653255.1 Sideroxydans sp.
TGGCGAAACGCTGATCAGCATTCACGAGGAAGATCTGCCCATCTTTCGTCTGTTGCGCATCCGTATGCGTGCCGAATCAGGCAGGATTGACGATTGCCGCGATGTGCTGATCAGCCTGTACGGTATGGACGTCGAATTTTCCGCTGATGCGCTGGAAGCGGTCTATGCCGATCTGGGGAAGGTGAGCCAGGGCGTGCTGGGCTCTAACCTGAACGACAGGCAGGCGAGCGGGGCGCTGGCGGAGATCGCGCAGGCGGAACATGTAAACGGCCGCATACGCCGCAACGTGATGGATGCCCGGCGCGCGCTGTCGTTCATGTTGCGCAGTAAGGCGTTGAGCCCGGCGCAGGTTGAGGAAGTGCGCCAGATCCAGCAGGACATCGAATCGCTCGACGGTCACACTTCGTTTCTGTTCGACAAGATCAACTTCCTGATGGAGGCCATCATCGGCTTCATCAACATCAACCAGAACCGCATCGTACGTCTGTTTTCGGTGGTTTCAGTGGCCTTGCTGCCGCCGACACTGATCGCCTCCATTTACGGCATGAACTTTCGTTTCATGCCTGAGCTGGAATGGAAGCTCGGCTATCCGTTTGCGCTGTTCCTGATGTTCCTCACAGTATCCATTCCGTTCTGGTTCTTCTGGCGCAAGGGCTGGCTCAAGTAGGGGGGTGGGTCGTGCCTCAGTCTGGTGTGGTCGCTGTGATGGGCTGCCGGGTTGAAGCCCGACCTGCCAAAATTTCAAGACACTGAGCGGCCGCAGCGAATCCCATCGCGGCCGTGACCGTGACCACAGAGCCGTAACCGGCACAGCTCAAATCACCGGCGGTGCAGGATGACGCACGTTGTGACGGTTCTTCCGAGTAGATGCAGGCTGCACCGAGCTTGCCGTTTTTGCGGGGCAATATCTTGTGTTCCTTGCGCACCCGACTGCGCACCCGCGCCAGCAATGCATCATGGGTCACACGTGCCAGATCGCCCTGCCGCAACCGGAATGGATCGCTCTTGCCGCCCGCCGCGCCGCATACCACAAGTTTGATCTTGTTGCGGCAGGCATGGGCAATCAGCGCTGCTTTCACATGCGCCTCATCGCAGGCGTCGATGACTGCGTCGAACGCACCCGGTGCGATCAGTTGCTGCAGATTCTCCTGCGTCAGAAAATCTTCGATCGGGGTTACGTTGCAATCCGGATTGATGTCGTGAATGCGCACGGTCAGCGCGGCGATCTTGGCCATTCCCAGTGTGCTGTCCAGCGCCTGCACCTGCCGGTTCACATTGGATACGGCGATGTGGTCGAAATCAATCAGGGTAAGGCTGCCTACCCCGCTGCGCGCCAGCGCTTCCACCGCCCATGAACCTACTCCGCCCACGCCGATCACCGCCACGTGCGCGCGATGCAGTGCCAGGCGTGCGCCTTCACCATACAGGCGGTCGATGCCGCCGAAGCGGCGAGGGTGGCTATCATCGAGGGGATGGGTGTGCATAGTCAATCGGGCAAGGCAAGTTTGGGTAACACGGACAATACATTCTGCGTGGTGATGCGTGCAATATCTTCCACTGACATGTTGCGTAACTCGGCCAGCGTTCGTGCGATGCGTGCCACATTGGCGGGCGTGTTCGGCTCGCCGCGTTTTAGCCATTGCGGCGGGATGTCCGGTGCATCGGTCTCCAGCACAATGCTTTCCGGCGGCAAGGTTGCGGCCAGTTCACGCAAATGTGTGGCGCGGGGATAGGTCATCGCACCACCGAAACCGAGCTTGAAACCGAGCTTGATGAACTCGTTCGCCTGCTGGCGGCTGCCATTGAAGGCGTGCGCGATGCCGCCGCGTACCTTTTGCTGGCGCAGATGCTTGAGAATCGTGTCCAGCGCGCGGCGGATGTGCAGCAGCACCGGCAGTTCAAACTCACGAGCCAGTTTCAGTTGCTCGACAAAGAAATGCTCTTGCCGCGCACGGTCGTAATGATCGATAAAAAAATCCAGTCCGATTTCGCCGACGGCGACGGGCTTATGTTGTTGCAGGAAGTCGTGCAAAACATCCAGATCACCCGGCAGTGCATCATCCACATACATCGGGTGGATGCCATAGGCGGGAGCGCAGCCAGGGTGCTGTTCGCACAAGGCGCGCACGTTGTCGAAGTTGGCGCGCGCCACCGAGGGTGCCACGATACCGTGCACCCCGGCCATTCGTGCTTCCCGCACGATATCGGCTTGAGTGCCGCCAAATTCGGCAGCGTCGAGATGACAGTGGGTGTCGATAAACATGCCGGGTATTGTGCTCCAATTCGTGGCCGTGGAATCAATGTGGGAGCGCGATTCATCGCGCGATGAATCGCGCTTCCGCAATTTCCTTCTCAATGGGTATGCCAGATTCGTTAATCCATCGTCAAAATAATCTTGCCGATCATGCCGCCCGCTTCAAGCAGGCGATGCGCTGCGGCTGCCTGTTCCAGCGGCAGCTTGTGGGTGACCAGCACACCGAGATGGCCTTCTTCAATCAGCTTTGTGCTCTGCTCCAGAATTTTGCGCTGGCGTACGCGCTCTTCGTGTAGCTGCATTACCTGCGGGGTGAGCATCAGCTCGAAACCCAGCGACAGGTTGCGCAGCCTCACCTTTTGCACATCGGCTTGCGTCATCGCAGTGGCAAGGAGGCTCACCACTTTGCCGCCGACGCGCGCCGCATCGAGCGAACGCAAAAAAGTTTCCCCGCCCACGGTGTCGAATACCACATCCACCCCATTGCCATCTGTCCAGTCCAGCGTTTCCTGCACAAAATCCTGTTCGTGATAATGGATGATTTTTCCGGCCCCGAGGCCCTGCGCCAGCCCGGCTTTTTTGTCGTCACCCACCGTCACCGCGATTTGCGCGCCGAGGTGATGCGCAAGTTGCAGTGCGACATGACCCACGCCACCCGCAGCGGCATGGATGAGTATCGTCTGTCCGGCGTGCAGATTGGCGCGCTCGATCAGGGCTTCCCATACGGTGACCAGTACCAGCGGTAATGCGGCAGCTTCCGCCAGGGAAATATTGGCTGGGGGTGCGGCGCAGAGGTCCTCGTGCAGCGTGGTGTATTCGGCGTAATTGCCCGGCTCGTCGCCGATGCCGCCGTTGCAAAAATACACTGCGTCACCCACCTTG
>JBAZFV010000161.1:0-3113 GCA_041653255.1 Sideroxydans sp.
GAATTGGAACGCTATCTGCGCCACCGCGTGACGGTTGCGGGCTATAACGGCGAAACCCTGTTCAACCGTGCTGCCGTGGGCAAGATGCACCGTGTCACCGGTGGTACGCCGCGCCTGGTCAATATCATGGCGCATAAGGCGATGATGATGGCTTTTGCCGAGGGCCGGCAGGTGGTCGGCAGTAAACATGTCGCCGAAGCCGCCGCCGATACACCAGAGGTGCGCCGCGATTGGTTGCCGTGGGCGATGTTCGGTACAGTGGTCGCGCTCGCCGCGAGCGCGCTGGCGCTGGGATATTGGCTGTGAGTCTGATCAATCAGGTACTGAACCAGCTGGAGCAGCGTGGTGCCCACACCGCGCCGGATCAGACCCTGATCCGCGCGGTGCCGATGCGCAGAGAAATACGCTGGGGAAAAGGTTTGATGGCAGCTTTTGTACTGCTCGGTGTGGCGGCACTGGCGGCAGGGTTACTTGCAGGCAAGCCGGATAAACGGGCCAAAGTTGAAGCGGGTGGCATCGTCACACCGACACGGGCAGTTGAAGCTGTCTCAGCGGTGATGTCGGCAGAAGTTGCGCAACCATCTGCCAGAATGAGTTTTGAATTGAGCATGCTGCCGCTGCCGGATGTTTTGCGCACAATGAACGACCCTGTGCCGGAATCTGCGCCGCTGGTGGCTGGGATCGCACCGGAGCAAGTGCCAGTGTTGAAGGTTGAGGCGCGCCCCCGCCCGCCCTCTGCGGTGCGTATCGAAAGTGTGCCGCCGCTCAAAAAGATCAGCCCGCAACAGCAGGCAGATGCGGAATACCGCAAAGGATTGCAGGCACGGCAAGCGGGGCATGTTCCCGAAGCGATCGCCACCTTTGAGGCAGCCTTGAGGACGAATGAGCGGCACGAGCGTGCGCGTCTGGCTCTGGCTGCCCTGCTGCTCGATAACGGGCAAAACGCGGCAGCTGAACGTGTGTTGCGCGCCGGATTGGTGTTGAAGCCGGTGCAGTTGGGTCTCGGTATGGCGCTGGCACGGATGCAGGTCGAGCGCGATGAACTGCAGCAGGCAGTCGATACCTTGCGAATCTATCTGCCGCAGGCGGATAACAATGCCGACTATCAGGCGTTCTATGCGGCACTGCTGCAACGCCAGCAACGTCACAAGGAAGCGATTAATCATTATCAGTTGGCGCTACGGATGCAACCGCGCAACGGCGTGTGGTTGATGGGCTATGCCATTTCGCTGCAGGCGGTGGATCGGAAAGAGGATGCAAAACTGGCTTATCGCCAGGCACTGGCAACGCAGACGCTGTCACCGGAGTTAAGTGCGTTCGTGCAGCAAAAACTGCAAGAAATCAGCCTGGATTCCCCACCAAAATAATCTGTGTAGAGCGGGGCTCAACCCGACGGGTTTGAGCTATCGGACTAAGGTCCGACCCGCATGCGGCAGTGTCCGTGCCACCACCCAGTTGCTGACCTCGCGTGCACCGGCCTGTTTCAGCGCCGTAGCCAGCGCGCCGAGTGAGGCGCCGCTGGTCATCACGTCATCGACGATGGCGATATGTTTCCCTGCCACTTCAATATCACGCGTGACCGTGAAAGCGCTGCGCATGTTCTTGGCGCGCGCTTGCCATGGCAGCGACGATTGCGGTGGTGTGTCGCGCACGCGCTGCACGCAACCTGTCAGCAGCGGCAGCTGCAGTTGCTGGGCAATGCGTACTGCAAACAGTTGTGACTGGTTGAAGCCGCGATTGCGCAGACGCAGCGGATGCAGGGGCAGTGCCATGACGGCATCCACAGGTTGGCGGATGCGAGCTGTCAGGGCATCTGCCAGGAAATTCACCAGAATCAAATGTTCACGAAACTTGAGTGCCTTGATCAATTGGTTGAGCGGAAAGCGGTAAGCGAAAGCGGCAATCGTGTGATCGAAGGCGGGCGGATGCTGCAGGCATTGCCCGCATATCTCGCCGCCAGGAACCGGGTGCGCACAAACCGGGCAGACGTCGGTATCGAGAGAGGGCAATGTCGCCCGACAGGTGTTGCAACACAGACCGTCGTCGCTCATTGCGCCGCACAGCAGACAGGGTTGCGCGGGTAACAGACGCGCAATAAAAGGGCTGATGTTTATTCTGTGACCAGTTAAAATTGACAACGCAAGCTCCCTCAACGAACATGCCGGCCGCAATTTAACGCCTTAAACCACGAAAGCCAAATCCGATCATGTCCAGCCAGACCATAGCATTTCTGCGTACCGCACCTGTTAATCCCGCGCCGCAACGCTGGAGCGTTGCCGCCATTGAGGAGTTGCTCAAGCTGCCATTCGCTGATCTTCTTTACCGCGCACAACAGGTACACCGCGAGCATTTTGATCCGAACGCGGTGCAGCTTTCCACCTTGTTGTCGATCAAGACCGGCGGCTGTTCGGAAGATTGCGGTTATTGTCCGCAGTCGGCGTTTCATTCCGCCGGGGTTGAAGATCGCAAGATGCTGGAAGTGGATGAGGTGGTGCGGGCCGCCAAGGCCGCACAGCAGTCGGGCGCGGACCGGTTCTGCATGGGTGCGGCGTGGCGTGAGCCCTCTGCCGGGGATATGGAGAGCGTGGTGGAAATGGTGAAGGCGGTGCGCGCATTGGGTATGGAGACCTGCGCCACGCTGGGCATGCTCAACGATGAACAGACTGAACTGTTGCGCAGCGCAGGTCTGGATTACTACAACCATAACCTCGATACATCCCCCGAATTCTACGGTGACATCATCAGCACACGCGATTATCAGGACCGCCTGGATACGCTGGAGCGGGTGCGCCGTGCCGGGATGCACATTTGCAGCGGCGGCATCGTCGGTATGGGCGAAAACCTGACCCAGCGCGCTGGTCTCATCGCGCAACTGGCGAACATGAACCCATATCCGGAGAGTGTGCCAATCAACAATCTGGTCAAGGTCGAAGGCACACCGCTGGCCGATCAGGAAGATATCGACCCGCTTGATTTCGTGCGTACCGTTGCCGTGGCGCGCATCACCATGCCGACCGCACGCGTGCGCCTCTCCGCCGGGCGGCAACAGATGAGCGATGCGGTGCAGGCACTGTGCTTCCTCGCCGGTGCAAATTCCATCTTCTACGGCGACC
>JBAZFV010000162.1:0-3072 GCA_041653255.1 Sideroxydans sp.
ATCAGAAAGTAATTCGCACGAGATCACCAGAGGCAGCAAAAGGTTTCCGGGAATGTACCGAGAGAATTATCAGTCGCGTTCTGGATCGCTAAAGGGGTCAGCTTCGAATTAAATCTCAAAGTGCTTGAGGGATAAGAGTGAATCAGGAAAAACAATGCGATGCTGACCCCTTATAATTGCTACGTAGCAACCTTCAACAGAGCATAGAGTAAGGAGCATCAAACGTGACCATCAGTAGCAATGCAAAGGAAATACTCACGCAATTCATCCGCGAGGTATGGAGCGAAGGCAACATCGAAGCATCGGACAAATATATCGCCCCGAAATACACGGTACTTCACGATCCTGGCGACCCATGGGAAGGTCGCGAACTTGACCTCGCAGGCTACAAGGAGCGTGTCAAGACGTTGCGCGCTGCATTCCCAGATCAATGCTTCGACATACACGGTCTCTTTGCCGATGGTGATGCAGTTGTAATGACTTGGCTCTGGTCAGCTACGCACAAAGGGGATATTCCCGGATTCCCCGCTACTGGCAAACAAATCAAAATGTCTGGCGCTACGGTTTACTACTTCGACGGTGGCCAACTCACTGGGCATTGGCAGATCACCGACCGTCTAGGTGTGTATCGGCAGTTACGCCAAGCGGCCGGAGGTGCCTGACAAATGCCGCCCAACCCGGCAGTCGAGCGGACCTGCGCGAAAAGTCGCGCAGGCCGCTCACTTCTACGTTAGCCTTCACTGGAGGTACGAGATGATTCCATTCAGGTTTTATTGGCTTCCCTTGGTCACAGTGCTCTCCTCGAACGCATTGGCGGACACCGCGAACTGCACAATCGAAATAGAAAACGTGACCGCTGAAGTGCAATCGAAGACTGCGGCAAAACAGATCGTTGAGTTCGCGTTTGAGTTCGCGCCTGGGGCAGGAGCACAGCGCAAGCACTTTGACCTTCCGGGTGGGAAGTATCTATGCACGCTAGCATTCTTCAATCTTGATTCTGGCACATCGCTGTCGTGCGAAAGGACGGACGATTTTGGTAATGCGTATGTTCAGTCAGACCGGAGCGGTATCAGTGAGCGTTCTGCTAAGAACAATCTGGTATTCCGCGATGGGGCCTCGCATTTTGTGCTGGACACTACGTGCAAGTGAAGGCTAACCCTGCGCTCAAGCGGGACTGCGCAAAAGCGCGCAACCCCTTACTTTTACGTTGGGCGCTACAGAGCCCGCTTGCTAGTCCTCGAAGGATCACCATGACACACCACATCACGATCTTCCTCCTCGTTGCTCTACTACCACTCACCGCCAGTGCTCAGAACAAGTGTGACGCCCAAGCCGAAGCAGAGCAAAATCGGATTGTTCGGGAGTTTTCTACCCAGCCTCCATCCAAACATGACCAAGAAGCGTACATCACTTGGTCCAAGAACATGAATGCTGCCCTTGCTGCTGTTGGACAGCGTCATGAGGATTGCCGTCGATCCAGCAGGAAGGAAATCACGCCGGCCATTGTCGCAAAGGAGGAGGAGTGCATTGCTGGGAGCAACCGCCGCGCAGAAGAATTCGAAAAGAGATATCGAGGGCGAACCCTAACCGCGCAAGAACAAACAACCAGGCGCGCCGAGGAGCAACGCTTAATCGAAGAGCGCATGGCATGCACAAACCGCGCAAATCGGTAGGGATACCCGGAGGCATCTATGTCTAAGCCGATCATAAACATTGATGAAGTGCTACTTGAGCCACGGCCTCCCGCAATGGCTCCGACAGGGGCCGCCGCTGATCGATTTGACGCAAAGATGGGATTCATCGGCCCTCGTATCGGGGCACAGAAGCTCGGGTACAACATTACTGCGGTGCCTCCCGGCAAGACGGCGTTCCCGTTTCACAACCATCGCGTAAACGAAGAAATGGTCTTCGTCCTGAACGGCACGGGAAAAATCCGCATCGGTGACGCCACCTATCCACTGCGCGAAGGAGACGTGGTTGCTTTGCCACCCGGCGGAAGCGAAACAGCACACCAAATCATCAACACCGGCACCGACGAGTTGCGCTATCTGGCGGTGAGTACGAAGCTCTCGCCCGAACTGGCCGAGTATCCGGACTCTGGAAAATTTGGCGTGCTTGCTGAGCTTCCTGCGGGTGCAGATGGCAAGCCGCAGCGGTTCATGTTTGTAGGCCGAGCGAGTGAATCACTCAACTACTGGGAAGGCGAGTGAACGTACTACTGACGCCCAACCCTGCGGCGGGGAGCTGGCGCATAAAGCCGCGTCAGGCCCCTGACCTTGAACGTTAGGCCACAATGAGGGACTAGATGTGGATATAAGTCTTTACTCAATATTTCTCGTCACTACGGTGATGCTTATTTTGGTTCCTGGCCCGGCTGCCATCACTGTGGCTGCACAGGGAGCATCGCACAAGTCACAACGAGCATTCTTTGTTGTTCTTGGTGTGGCTAGCGCCGATGTCATGTTTTTCGCCTTATCGGCTACAGGTATCGCGTCACTGGTACTTGCCTCCAATGCAATGTTCTCAATCATTAAGTGGTTCGGTGTAGCCTATTTGCTCTATCTGGGTGCCTCGGCACTATTCAGCAAATCAGGAGCCATCAAGCTCAACGTAGAAAGAAGCGAATGCAGTCGAAAAAGGCTCTTCTCCAAAGGATTGTTGGTTCAGCTAGCAAATCCAAAAGCACTCATGTATTTCACAGCGTTACTTCCGCAGTTCATTGATCCATCAAAGCCCGTTCTGTTCCAAATGCTTCTCATGGGAGCTTCGTGCTTATTAGCAGATATTCTTGTTTACAGCTTATTCAGTCGATTGGGTGAGCGAATTGCTAAACAGGAACTGAAGTCATGGGTTACCGCCCTTATCAACAAAGTGGCGGGTATAACGCTCATATCAATCGGTATCCGGATGGCTTCGTTGGAATATGGAAAATAGCCTAACAAGTTAAGTCCAGTCGCCCTTCGGGCTGGGACATCGGTTTCGCCGAGGCACCTGAATAGAGTCGTTAGGGCTTAATCGCACATGAAGAAAATTCACACTCATTATGACAATCTCAAGGTATCTCGTAGCGCA
>JBAZFV010000163.1:0-3029 GCA_041653255.1 Sideroxydans sp.
TCTTGCCGGAAGAGAAATGGAATTTCGGCAGTGCGTCCCAGTAAGGTGTGTGCTTGATGTCGAAGGCAGGTGCATCGGGCGTGGCGCCTGCATCCACCTTGCTCCAGAACTCACGCACCTTGGCACCGTCGCGCCCGACCAGATCGAACACGAAGCGCTCGAAGTTGCTCGCCTTGGAGATATCCATCGACGGGCTGCTGGTTTCGTAGGTGTGCGCCGTGCCGCGCGGACGATAAACGCCGGTGCGGAAGAATTCGTCGAGCACGTCGTTCTCGTTGGTGGCGAGAATCAGCTGGCCAATCGGCAAGCCCATCATGCGCGCGATGTGGCCGGCACAGATGTTGCCGAAGTTGCCGGAGGGAACGGAAAAAGCGACTTGTTCGTCGTTCGATTTGGTCGCCGCGAAGTAGCCCTTGAAGTAATACACGATCTGCGCCGACACGCGCCCCCAGTTGATCGAGTTGACCGTGCCGATCTTGTGCGCGGCCTTGTAGGCGTGGTCGTTGGACACCGCCTTCACCATATCCTGCGCATCGTCGAACATGCCGTTGACTGCGATGTTGAAGATATTGGGGTCTTGCAGCGAATACATCTGCGCGCGCTGGAACGCCGACATTTTTCCATTCGGCGACAACATGAACACACGGATACCGCGCTTGCCGCGCATCGCATATTCCGCCGCAGAGCCGGTGTCGCCGGAAGTCGCGCCGAGGATGTTCAGTTCGGCATGATCTTTCGCCAGCACATACTCGAACAGGTTGCCGAGCAACTGCATCGCCATGTCCTTGAACGCCAGCGTCGGGCCGTTGGACAATTCCAGGATATGCACGTTGGGGGCCAGCGTGCGCAGCGGCGTGACCTGCGTGAAATCAGAATCCGCGCGGCCATTGCTGTACACCTCTGCGGTGTAAGTCTTGCTGATGATAGCCTTGAGGTCGGCCGCCGGGATGTCGGTGGCGAACTTGGACAGCACGGCAAAAGCCAGGTCGGCATAGGAAAAATTACGCCACGCATCCAGCTCGGCACGGGTCACCTGCGGATAGTGTTCCGGCAGATACAAACCGCCATCGGGCGCAAGACCGCCCAGCAGAATTTCGGTGAAGGTCTTGGCCGGCGCGTTGCCGCGGGTGGAAATGTATTTCATTAAATGTTTTTTTCGAGAAGGCAGATATTTGTTACCGAGCATGAATTAGCAAAGACTAGGCTAATTGGATGCCGTTTCTACGGCTACATGATTTTTGTACCACTCTTTCAAGGAAAGAGCCATAGCCTCTGTATTTGCAGTCCCTTGTTGCTCAAGCTGTTTCGCGTACTGATAAACTGGCCCAAGCTCAGCTTCTACAGCTGTTGTAACCTGCTCAATAGTTTGTTTATTATCGGCTGAAGGAGCTTTTAAAACATGTTTCACTAATAAACCGATGTAGGCTTTAGCCTCCTCTTCGTTAACTAATCCCTTTGATGCTAGCAAATCGGTTAACTGTTGCATGGTGCGTGCAACCACAAACAACTGAAAAGATTCGCTCCCAGCAACATCAGCGGGAACCGCTTTCATACCGTCCGCTTCAATACTCTTCGTCATCAATTGCGCTTTAGCTTTTTCAAGACGTGATTGCTTATGCCGAAATTTGTCTTGATACGCAGGTGGGCAGCCACGTTTGTAATAACTATCTATCCAGTTCTGAGTTACCCATATTTCGCGCTTGAGTCCGGCAACATCCAACTTTTCGATGTCGAGTTCACCTATCATCTTCCCAATAACAAACAGAACAAACAATATAATCACAATCCACAATAAAATTTCCATGTCGCCCCCTAATATATCAATGCCCTATTACAACAGCACACCAAGCTGCGGCAGCACTTAAAACTGATGCGACAGAAGCTATAACTGAGATTACCCAAAGGCGTTTAGATAATAGATGCTGCTCGGCTTCTACCACTCGCCTTTGAAGTTCGGCCTCGGAAACGACTGCACGAAAAATTTCATTAACTCCATGAGGTTCATTCGAATCATCTTGGTAAATCACTACACCAAGCTTCTCCGCTCTTTTTCTCAATGCTGCACCAGTCGGCAATGGACTCATCAACAATAACTCCTATTTCCCCAGCGCTTCCATGCGCAGCTTGGTCACCTTGCCCGCCACCACGCCCAATGCCTCGATCTTTACAATCGCTGCATTGATGCGCTTCTCGCGGGTAAGGTGAGTCAACATGATGAGATCGGTCTGGTCTTCGCCTTCGCCCGGTTCTTTCTGGATCACGGCATCGATCGAAATCTGTTCGTCGGCGAGGATGCGCGTGATGTCGGCCAGGACGCCGGGCTTGTCCTGCACGCGCAAGCGCAGGTAATAGCTGGTCTGCACTTCATCCATCGGCAGTATCTTCAGATCGGCCATCGCATTCGGCTGGAACGCGAGATGCGGCACGCGATTAAGCGGGTCGGCGGTGTGCATCCGCGTCACATCCACCAGGTCGGCGATCACCGCGCTGGCGGTAGGTTCGGCACCGGCACCCTTGCCGTAATACAAGGTTGCGCCCACCGCATCGCCCTGCACCAGTACCGCGTTCATCGCGCCTTCGACATTGGCGATGAGACGTTTCGATGGAATCAAGGTCGGGTGCACGCGCAGCTCCACCCCTTCCGGCGTACGCTTGGTGATGCCCAGCAGTTTGATGCGGTAACCGAGTTGTTCGGCGTATTTGATATCGATCGCATCGAGTTTGGAGATGCCTTCAATATGGCACTTGTCGAACTGCATCGGAATGCCGAACGCGAGCGAAGCCAGAATCGTAATCTTGTGTGCCGCGTCCACGCCTTCGATGTCGAAAGTTGGATCAGCTTCGGCGTAGCCCAGACGCTGTGCTTCTTTCAGTACGGTATCGAAGGGCAAGCCCTTGTCGCGCATCTCGGACAGGATGAAGTTGGTGGTGCCGTTGATGATGCCGGCGATCCACTCGATGCGGTTGGCGGTGAGGCCTTCGCGCAGCGCCTTGATGATGGGGATGCCGCCTGCCACCGCCGCTTCGAA
>JBAZFV010000164.1:0-3012 GCA_041653255.1 Sideroxydans sp.
CGCACCGGGGATGCACGGCGCGAACCGCACCGGCAGGCCGTTCAGCGGCGACTATGCGGGTGATCTCCTGTATTCGACTTTGCACAAGTTCGGTCTTGCTACCGTATCCGAACCGCTGGCTGAAAACAAACAAGCCAACCCGGCTTTGCAACTGGTGGGTTGCCGCATCACCAACGCGGTACGCTGCCTGCCGCCGCAGAACAAACCCCTGCCTGCCGAAATCAGGCAGTGCAATAACTATCTGGAGCAGGAGTTGGCTGCCTTGCCGCCAGCGGCGGCGGTGCTGGCATTGGGTACCATCGCGCATGCAGCGGTGCTGCGTGCTTGTGCCTTGAAGCTGAAAGACTTCAAGTTCGCCCATGCCGCGCAACATGAATTGCCGAACGGCTTGCGCCTGTATGACAGTTACCATTGCAGCCGCTACAATACCCAGACCAAACGCCTGACCGAGGCGATGTTCCATCGGGTCTTTGAGTCCATTCTTGAAAATAACAAAATAAATCAGCCGCGGATGAACACCGGTCAACACGGATGATTTTTGGTTGGGATTTATCCGTGGGTGTCCGTGTTCATGCGTGGCCGGTTCGGGTATCTAGATGACTACCGCCGCCTTCGATCCCCAGCAGTTCGTCACCTCGCTGCCCATGCAGCCGGGTGTGTATCGCATGCTGGACGAGGCGGGGCAGGTGTTGTACGTGGGCAAGGCGAACCAGTTGAGAAAACGTGTCGCTTCCTATTTTCAGAAGAACAATCTGTCGCCGCGTATCCAGTTGATGGTGTCGCACATCGCGCGCATCGAGGTCACGGTGACGCGCTCCGAGGCCGAAGCGCTGCTGCTGGAAAACAATCTCATCAAGTCGCTCAAGCCGCGTTACAACATCCTGTTCCGCGACGACAAGTCCTATCCCTATATCGTGCTCACCGGCGACTCGTCGCCGCGCCTGACTTACTACCGTGGTACGACTGACAAGCGCCACCAGTATTTCGGGCCTTACCCCAATGCGCAGGCAGCGAAGGAAACCATCAATCTGCTGCAAAAGGTGTTCAAGTTGCGCACCTGTGAAGACGGCGTATTCAGCAACCGCACCCGACCGTGTTTACTGCATCAGATCCAGCGCTGTAGCGCACCGTGCGTGGGAATCATCAGCGCCGTGGATTACGCGACAGACGTGCGCAATGCCGGACTGCTGTTGCAGGGGAAATTCGATGAAGTTGAAAATCGCCTGCGCGCAGCGATGGAGCAGGCGGCGGAGGCCATGGAATATGAACATGCGGCCGCGCTGCGCGACCAGTTGCAGGCGTTGCACACCGTGCAGCAGCAACAATTCGTGGAAAGCGGCCGCTCGACCGATGCCGACATCGTTGCCGTAATTGAATCGGAAGGGGCGCTGTGCCTGAATCTGGCAGTGGTACGCGGCGGACGGCACTTGGGCGACAAGCCGTTCATGCCGCACAACGTACAGGGACAGGACAGCGCCGAAGTGCTGCAAGCCTTTCTGGCGCAGCATTATCTGGAACATCGTGCGCCGCCCTTGATCGTCACCAACCTGGCGGTTGAAGACAACGTGCTGGCAGATCTATTGAGTGAGCAGGCCGGGCACAAAGTACAGATTCGCCATGCCGTCAGCGGTGAGCGGCGACAATGGCTGGAGATGGCGCAAGCCAATGCTTTGCTCGCCCTGCAACGGCAATCCGGCTTGCAGGCGGGACAGACGCTGCGCATGGACGCATTGCGTGCGGCGCTGGCTCTGCCCGATCTGAAACGGATCGAATGTTTTGATATCAGCCACACCATGGGTGAAGCCACCGTCGCTTCCTGTGTAGTGTATGACGAGCTCGAAATCCGCCCGCAGGAATATCGCCGCTATAACATTGCGGGCATCACCCCGGGTGACGATTATGCGGCGATGCGCCAAGCACTGTTGCGCCGTTATCAGAAATTGCAACAGGGTGTTGGCAAACGCCCCGACCTGATTCTGATCGACGGCGGCGCCGGGCAGTTGGGCATTGCGCTGGATGTGATGATGGAGTTGGGCCTGACCGACATCGCGCTGGTGGGGGTTGCCAAGGGTGTGGAACGCAAGCCCGGAATGGAGCAATTGTTACGACCCGGTGCGAAAAAGCCTTTACAATTGCCGCCTGACAGCCCGGCACTGCACCTGATTCAGCAAGTGCGCGATGAGGCGCATCGCTTTGCCATCAGCGGGCATCGCGCACGACGCGGCAAAGCTCGTACTGCATCATCGCTGGAAGAGATTGAAGGCATAGGCGAAAAACGCCGGCGCAATCTGCTGACCCACTTTGGTGGTTTGAAAGGCGTGCAGCAGGCAAACATCGATGAACTGGGGCGAGTAGAGGGCATCAGCCCGTCACTCGCCAAGAAAATATACAACCACCTGCACTGACATGAAGACCAACATTCCGAACCTGCTGACCTGGTTCCGCATCCTGCTGATTCCGGTATTCATCGCCGTGTTTTATGTGTCGGACGAAACACTCAACTTGCATCAAAAACATCTGCTCGGCACATTTGTCTTCTGGCTGGCCTCAATCACCGACTGGCTGGACGGTTATCTGGCACGAGCACTGAACCAGAGCTCGGCGTTCGGCGCTTTCCTCGATCCGGTCGCTGACAAGCTGATGGTGGTCGCCGCGCTGATCATTCTGCTCCAGCTCGGCTACGTGGACGCGATCATCGCCTTCATCATCATCGGGCGCGAACTGACTATTTCTGCCTTGCGTGAATGGATGGCGCAACTGGGCAACAGCAAAAGTGTTGCCGTCTCCATGCTGGGCAAGCTCAAAACGGTGTTCCAGATGCTGGCGATTCTGTTTCTGCTATATCAGGAATCCTTGTTCGGTATTTCCACTCGCCAGGTCGGCACGGTGCTGATCTATCTTGCCGCCATCCTCACGCTATGGTCGATGGTGTACTACCTGATGTTGGCGCGGCAGCAAATATCGGCAAAATCACGCGGTCAAAATTGATTTTTCACGCTCGCTCTGTATAAT
>JBAZFV010000165.1:0-3009 GCA_041653255.1 Sideroxydans sp.
AACGGCATGAAAGTCAGCATCAATCTGGAATACTCGATGGATACCGAAAAGGGTGTAGCAGTTCCCTTCGGCACCCGTCAGGAGATGCTGGCGCTGTCCGGTGATTTCGGCAAGATTTCGAGCGGCTATCTGCAAACCACAGCTTATTACTTCAACGTCAAATTTGACCCGACCTACGGCTCGGCAGTTTCGCCGCTCCAGAGCATCAACAAGGGCACCGGTTCCATGCTGGATGGCGCAGCTCGCCTGACCCAGACGATTGCCTATGCAACGCCGAAGATGGGCCCATTCAGTGCCGAGGTGAACTACTCCACCGGTAACGCTGACGCCGGCAATGCTGGTTTGCCTAGCGGTGCAACGGCTGGTTTGAAGACTACCGTCACGCTGCTGTCCGGCATCTATGCCGATGGCCCGCTGACTGTTCAAGCAGTGTATGGCAAGACTGCCAGCGACAATGCTGTCTTCACCAGCACCACGGAAACGATCTTGGGCGCATCCTACGATCTGGGTGTGGCCAAGATAATGGGAACCTATGCCTCCAACAAGGCAACCGTGACCAACAGCCTGTTCTCCTTGTCCGGTGTGATACCGATGGGTAGCGGTTCGGTGGTTGCCTCCTATTCCGCCAACTCCATGAATACGGCCAACACGGGTGCCAAGGGCTTCATGGCGGGATACACGCAAAACCTGTCCAAGAGCACCACGGCTTATGTGGCATTCGAGAACGTGAAGAATGATTCTGCAACCTCTGGATACAGCGTGATGAGCAACGGTGTTGTTACAAGCCTGACTGCTGGTGGCAGTTCCAGCCTGCTCATCGCAGGTCTGCGCAAGAAGTTCTGATCTGATTTAACTGTCAGTTTGGATGGAAACGGGCCTCTTCGGAGGCCCGTTTTTATTGAGTATTCCCGCCTCTGATTACGCCCCATTCGTGGGCAGGTTGTGACGGGAATCCAATATTATTTATGGCAGTAGCTCTCCCCATGACAGGCGTCACCGCAGGTCTTTTTTTAATACGAAATTTGACACTTCCAAGGGTGCCGGACATACTTACCTTGTTGAAATTTTCAACAATAGGAGGATGGAATGGCGACAATCAATTTCAGCGTGCCTGAAGAGGTAAAAGCGGCGTTCAACGAGATGTTTGATCACCAAAACAAGAGTGCGATCATCACCGAGCTGATGCGCGAAGCGGTGGAACGGGCGCGTAGCAGGCAACGCAGCCGTGACGCGGTTTCCAGTATTTTGAACAGGCGTAACGACGCACCTGCCCTGTCGGAGTCGGCGTTCCGTAGCGCGCGCGAGGATGGCAGGCCGTGATTCTAGTTTTGGATGCCAGTGTGGCGATCAAGTGGTTCTTTCGGGATGAACCGAACGAGCAACATGCGCAGCGGGCATTGCAAATATTACAGGCGGTGGGTGCGGGTGAAGTGAGGCTGGTGCAGCCGCCCCATTTTATGGCCGAGGTGAGCGCGGTGCTCGCGCGGGAAAATCCGGAACAGGTTCAGACTGACATTGTTGATTTGCTCAATGTGGGATGGCGGGTGAGTGAATCTGCCGAGATATATGGGATTGCCAGTGAATTGGCGGCGAGCTTGAATCATCATCTGTTTGATACGCTCTACCATGCAGTCGCGCTGCACGAACCGGATGCTTTGCTGGTGACTGCCGATGTGCGTTATTACAACAAAGCCGGGAAAGCCGGGCGCATCACTTTGTTGGAAGATTTTTTGTTGGGAGGAGTGTCATGAATCTGGACAGTCTTATCATCGAGTTTGACAAGGGCTTGCGCACGTTGTTCGCCAGGGCGCCGACCACACGACCGTATCCCGACGCCGAACTCCCGGATACCGAACTGAGCGAATCTGAGAAGAAACATGCCGCCGCGCTGATGCGCATCAACCACACCGGCGAGATATGCGCGCAGGCGCTGTATCAGGGGCAGGCGCTGACCGCGCGCGATCCGGTGGTGCAGGAAAAACTGAAACATGCGGCGTGGGAAGAGACCGAGCATCTGGCCTGGACCTCGCATCGGGTGTACGAACTGGGCGGACGCCTGAGCCTGCTCAACCCGTTCTGGTATTCCGGTTCACTGGCCATCGGCGCGGTTGCGGGGGCGCTGGGCGACAAGTGGAATCTGGGTTTTCTGGCCGAGACGGAGCGCCAGGTCGGCGCCCATCTGCAACATCATCTGGATATCCTGCCGCCACAGGACGCCAAGAGTCGTGCCGTGGCGCAGCAGATGTATGTGGATGAAACCGGCCACACAGACATGGCGGTGGCACTGGGCGCGGAGGAACTGCCGTTGCCGGTAAAACTGGCGATGCGCGGGATGTCGAAGGTGATGACGCAGACGGTTTACTGGGTGTAGGGAGTCATTCCGGCGCAGGCCGGAATCCAGCGCAGTTATTAAATAGGGCTGTTGGCTTTGCCTTGCTTCGCAAGATTTATTTTATTGCTGGGTTCCGGTATGCGCAGGAATGACGGCGCGGTTTTATTCCTCGATGATCTCAAAATCATGCGTCATTGCCGCCGTGGCACCGAGCATGATGGAGGCGGAGCAGTACTTTTCTGCTGACAGTTTTACTGCTTTTTCCACCGCGTCCGGCTTGATGTCTTTTCCCTTCACCACGAAATGCATGTGAATCGCGGTGAACACCTTGGGATCTGTTTCTGCGCGCGTTGCCTCCAGTTCGACGTAACAATCGGTCGCCGCTTGGCGCATTTTGGTGAGGATGGACAACACATCGATGCTGCTGCATCCGCCCGCCCCCAGCAGCAACATTTCCATCGGGCGTGGTCCCAGGTTGCGCCCGCCGACTTCAGGTGAGGCATCCATCACTACGGCATGACCGCTCTCGCTCTCGCCGATGAAGGCCATCCTCTCTATCCATTTCACGCGTACTTTCATTTTTTCCTCCTCAATTAGTTCGTCATTCCGGCGCAGGCCGGAATGACGGGTTAGAAGGATTTTAACCGATACCACAGCCTGCCAATGACTTCATGCAG
>JBAZFV010000166.1:0-2950 GCA_041653255.1 Sideroxydans sp.
AATTCCGCGCCACGCTTGTAGGCGGCCAGCGAATCATCCAATGCCAGATTGCCCGACTCCATCTCGGCGACGAGCTTTTCCAGTTCAGCCATCGCCGTTTCGAAACTCAATGTTTTGTGTGTTTTGCCGGACATGGGGAACACCTTGTTGGGAAAGACCTCTATTTTACCCATGCACACCCGGCAGAGCCAATTTTTGTTGCCCGCCCAATCGATTTCGGTGACAATCGCCGCCCTGCTCTACACCCCGTATTCATTGAGGAACCGTGGGTATGTCCGAAATCGCCCAACTCCAACAATTCAATCCTGCATCAGCCCAGCCACCATTGCGCTGGTATTTCGATCCGCAGGTGCTGGAGATCGAGCAGCGCACATTGTTCGATGCCGGCCCGCGTTATGTCGGGCATGAACTGATGACACCCAATGCCGGCGACTATCACGTGCTGGAATGGATGGACAGTGCCAGGATGTTGGTACGGAATGAGAACGGTGTGGAACTTTTATCGAATATCTGCCGACATCGCCAGGCCACCCTGTTGCAGGGGCGCGGCAACGTCAAACACATCGTGTGCCCGATCCACCGCTGGACCTACAAGACCGACGGCGAACTGATCGGCGCGCCCCATTTCCCCGCCAACCCGTGCCTGCACCTGAACAAGACACCGCTGCAAAACTGGCACGGACTGCTGTTTGCCGGCCAGCGCGACATCGCCCATGATCTGGCAAACGTACCCGCGTTCAGGGAAATCGATTTCAGCGGTTACATACTGGATCGGGTGGAAGTGGAAGAGTACAACTTCAACTGGAAAACCTTCATCGAGGTCTACCAGGAGGACTATCACGTCGTCCCTTTCCATCCCGGTCTCGGTCAGTTCGTCAACTGCGATGATCTGCAGTGGGATTTCGGCGAACACTACAGCGTGCAGACGGTGGGCATCAACCATGCATTGAAAAAACCGGGCAGCCCCGTCTATGCGCAGTGGGCGGAGCAGGTGCTGCGCTACAACAACGGCGAGTTACCGCGCCATGGCGCAATATGGCTCACCTACTATCCCAACATCATGGTCGAGTGGTATCCGCACACGCTGGTGGTCAGCACCGTCGTACCGCGCGGAGTCGACGCCTGCACCAACATCGTCGAGTTCTACTACCCGGAAGACATCGCATTGTTCGAGCGTGAATACGTCGAAGCTGAAAAGAAGGCGTATCAGGAAACCGCCAGAGAAGACGACATCATCTGCCTGCGCATGCAGCAGGGGCGTCATGCACTGCACAAACAAGGCATCGAAGAAGTTGGCCCCTATCAGTCACCGACCGAGGACGGCATGCTGCACTTCCACGAATATCTGCGACGCAATCTTGAGCCGCACCTGAAATAGAAGCAGATGGGCTCACTCTGGATGTTGGTGGCAGGACTGATGTTCGCCTGCATGAGCGCACTGGTGAAGTACAGCGCGCCGAATTTCTCCAGCAACGAACTGGTGTTCTACCGTTCCTTCTTTGGCTTGCTCATTGTGTATGGCATGCTGCGCCAGCAACAGGTCACGCTGCGCACCGCACACTGGCGTGAACATCTGTGGCGCGGGCTGTCCGGCACCCTTGCCATGATGCTGTTCTTCTATTGCATCACCGCGCTGCCGCTGGCAACGGCGATCACACTCAACTACACCTCGTCGCTATTCCTTTCCGCGCTGACAGTGCTGGTGCTGAAAGAAAAGTTCCATGCGCCGTTGAGCGGTTCACTCGGCATCGGCTTTGCCGGTGTCGTGCTGCTGCTGCACCCGACGCTGATGCAGGATCAGCTTATTTCCGGGTTGCTCGGTCTGATCTCCGGCATGCTGGCCGGTGTCGCCCTCCTCAATGTGCGCCAACTCGGACTGTTGGGCGAATCCGGCATGCGTGTCGTGTTCTATTTCAACCTTATCGCCACCCTCGTCAGCGGTGCATGGATGCTGCAATATCCGCTGCACCCTGTTGCCCTCAACGACTTTTTCCTGCTTGTCGCCATCGGCGCATCCGCCACCTTTGCCCAGCTCGCCATGACGCGCGCCTACCGCACCGGGCAAACCCTGGTGGTCGGCAGCCTGGCCTACAGCACCATCGTGTTTTCCGCGTTGTTCGGCCTGCTGTTCTGGAGCGAGTTATTGAGCTTGAGCGCATGGTTCGGCATCGCACTCATCATCGCCAGCGGCATGTTAAGCTTGCGCCTGTCGCCCCACTTCAACGAGATAAAAAAATGATCACCATCGAAGATAAAAACAACCTGGTCAACATCGCCGTCATGGGCGAATTCACCATCGCCGATTTCAAGCAGTTCGAAGAGCACGCGCTGTACAAACTCAAAGTCGGCGACAAGGCGAATCTGATATTTGACCTGCGCGGCATGCTCACCTACACCCCGGATGTCGCTTGGGAAGAGATCAAATTCTTCAGCCATCAGCACAACCACGACTTCAACAAGATTGCCGTCGTCACCGACGACCAGTGGCTCACCTGGCAGGCCTGGCTATCGCGCCTGTTTGTGGATGCGGATATCGAGGCATTCAGTGATTACAAGAAAGCGCGTGAGTGGGCCCAGAATTAGCGGAGCTAATGGCACAGAGGTATTTCAACGCAACTTCCTCTCCCACCCCTCCCCGCTTAAACCAAGCAAGTCAATCACCAAAAAACCCGCTTTCGCGGGTTTTCTTTTGCACTCTCAAACTTCATCGAATCGCTGCGGTGCGCTCGCTTAATGGCTAAAACCGGGCAGTCTGGGCAGCTGCGGCCATTCAACTGCATCGAGCATATTTTTCACAAACAGGCCGAGTTCAGTATCGCCTTCGACAGAAAGTTCGCGATTGAAGAACAGCGTGTCAGGATCTTCCTGCCGGGCGAGAAGTTGCATAAAGGCAGACAGGTTGGCGCGGAAGGCAAGGTCTGGCGTTTGCGCTGAAGAAAACAGCGGGCGG
>JBAZFV010000167.1:0-2949 GCA_041653255.1 Sideroxydans sp.
TATCGAGGCGGTACTGGAACTGCACAACTACACCCCGGAAGAGCGTACCGAACGACTGGAGGCGTTACTGAACGATCTGCATATCACCCATATCCGCAACAATCCGGCGATCAGTCTGTCAGGCGGCGAGCGGCGGCGAGTCGAGATCGCACGCGCACTGGCCACCAGCCCGCACTTTATCCTGCTCGATGAACCTTTCGCCGGGGTTGATCCGATCGCGGTGCTGGATATCCAGCGCATCATCGGATTCTTGAAATCGCGTGATATCGGGGTATTGATCACCGACCACAATGTGCGCGAAACACTGGGTATCTGTGATCGTGCTTATATCATCAATGCCGGTTCGGTAATGGCCGAGGGTCGTCCCGACGAAATCATCTATAATGAAAGCGTTCGAAAAGTGTATCTGGGCGAGCACTTCAAACTGTAAGCGTCCTGCCCCACAACAATGAAACCCGCTCTCCAACTTCTCCATTCCCAGCAACTGCTACTCACGCCGCAGTTGCAACAGGCCATCCGCTTGTTGCAACTCTCCACCATGGAGGTCAACCAGGAAAGCGAGCGCATGCTGGAGGAAAACCCCTTGCTTGAACGGGTGGATGACGAGGCCAGCTCAATCCCGTTGCACGCCGGAAGCATTAATGGTGATGCGCCAACTGCCAGCCAGGCCGACCACCCCCCGGCCAACACGGAACCCCGCAGCGAACCGAATGAAGGGAATGAATGGCCGGAGCCGTCCTTCAGTACCACACCTTACGCCCCGGACGACGAGGATGAAGGTTATGCCGAAGTCGCAGCCGAACGTCCCGGCTTGCGCGAACATCTGTTGTGGCAACTGAATATGAGCCAGATGGAAGCACGGGACAAGAAGCTGATCGGTCTGCTCATCGACGCACTGGACGAGAATGCCTACCTGTCGCAGCCACTGGCGGAAATCAATGAAATGCTGCCACCTGAACTGGAGGTTTCGCTGGACGACCTGGAAACCGCGCTGGTGCAGTTGCAACATCTGGATGCGCCGGGCATCGGCGCCCGCAGCTTGAGCGAGTGTCTGGCCCTGCAACTGCGCGCCTTGCCAGAAGATACGCCGGGACGCGAGTTGGCGTTGGCGGTCGTCACCGACCACCTGGAGCTGCTGGGAGCACATGATTTCAGTAAACTGAAAAAGCTGTTGCATTGCGATGACGATGCGTTGCGTAGCGCGCAGACGCTCATTACCCATTTGCAACCCCGCCCGGGCATGGCATTTGAGCAGCGCGCCGCCGATTATGTTGTGCCCGATGTGCTGGTTGAACGCGACGGGGGTGTCTGGCGCGCGCGACTCAATCCGGAAGCCATGCCCAGACTGCGCGTCAACCAGATATACGCGAATATTTTGCAACAACGTGGCGAAGGTAATGCGCACGGCTTGTCCACCCAGTTGCAGGAGGCACACTGGTTCATCAAGAATTTGCGCCAACGTTTCGACACCATCCTGCGTGTGGCTCAGGCCATCGTCGAACGCCAGCATCAATTTTTCGAGCATGGTGACATCGGCATGCGCCCGCTGGTGCTGCGCGAGATTGCCGAGCAACTGGAACTGCACGAATCCACCATCTCGCGGGTGACCACGCAGAAGTTCATGCATACCCCGCGCGGCATCTATGAATTCAAATATTTCTTCGGTAGCGGATTGACTACCGAGGCCGGCGGCGCTTGTTCTTCAACCGCCATCCGCGCTCTCATCCGGCAACTGGTCAGCGAGGAAGATGCGCAGCATCCGCACTCCGACAGCCGCATGGCAGAAATCCTGGCACGGCAGGGGATTATCGTCGCCCGCCGTACCGTGGCAAAATACCGGGAGTCAATGAATATTCCCCCGGCCAATCTTCGTAAATCAATCTAACCATATAAGGAGCAGGCAATGAACCTCAACCTCACCGGACATCATCTGGAAATCACACCCGCTATCCGCGAGCATGTGTTAAGTAAACTGGAAAAGGTCAAACGCCATTTCGATAACGTGATCGATGTCAACGTCATCCTCTCGGTGGACAAGCTGGTGCAAAAGGCCGAAGCTACCATCCACATTTCCGGCAAAAATATCTTTGCCGAAGCCGAGGACAGCAATCTGTATGTGGCGATCGACACCCTCATTGCCTCGCTGGATCGCCAGATACTGAAGCACAAGGAAAAGTTCGAGGCGCGCCGCCACGATCAATCCGGGAAACATCAAGTCGCGGAATAATGCACGGTATGAGGCAACCAAAGGGTTGCCTCTTTCTTATTGGATAAATCAACATGAGTCTGATCGGCAAATATTTGACAGTGGATTGCGTGCTGCTGGACAGCGAATCCACCAGCAAGAAGAGGGTGTTTGAACGCGTTGGCCTCCTGTTCGAAAATTCGCATGGAATCGGCCGCGCACAAGTGTTCGACAGCCTGTTTGCCCGCGAAAAACTGGGCTCCACCGGATTAGGGCAAGGGGTGGCGATTCCGCACGGCCGCGTAAAAGGCCTGAAGGAAGCAATCGCCGCATTCATCAAGATGGAACACCCCATTCCTTTTGATGCACCGGATGGGCTGCCGGTCAACTTCATTTTTATTTTGCTGGTACCGGAGCGTGCCACTGATCTGCATTTACAGCTGCTGGGTGAACTGGCACAAATATTCAGCGAACCGTCATTCCGCGAGAAATTGCAGGCGACCGGCGACCCGGCCGCAATCTATCAATTATTCGCCGAATGGAAGGTCTGACCCAATATGGCCCAAGTCAACATTCGCCAACTGTTTCAGGATAAACAGGAGCGCCTTGGATTGGTTTGGGTTGGTGGGGCGGAGGGCGCCGACCGCACGCTGAACAGCGACACAATCAATACCAGCAACTGGGGGCTGATCGGGCACATGAACCTGGTGCATCCCAACTGGATTCAGGTATTCAGCGACACCGAGCTTGATTATCTGCATTCA
>JBAZFV010000168.1:0-2933 GCA_041653255.1 Sideroxydans sp.
CAGGCAATCAAGCCGCCTACGAAGCAGCCCCGCCCGGTTATCTCACTCACCGGAAACAAGCAGTGATGGTAATTGATTTGCGCGCTCTAAGCATCAGCAGATAGATTTTAGTGTGTTGCCCTCATACAATTGGCGACACACAGATACAGACAAGCTAACAACGAGAACAAGTACTTGGAACTCATTCAACAACAATTGAACATCCGAATTCTCGCGCGCTAAACGGCGCGTAGCTTTACCCTGCCCGTGTCAGAGCGCGGGAGAAAAAAATGAAACGCATGTTATTCAATGCGACGCAGCCGGAAGAACTCCGCGTCGCCATTGTCGATGGCCAGAAACTGGTTGATCTTGACATTGAAACCGCCGGTAAAGAACAACGTAAAAGTAATATCTACCAAGCCGTCATCACCCGCATCGAGCCCAGCCTCGAAGCCTGTTTCGTCGAATATGGCGGTACCCGCCATGGCTTTCTCCCCTTCAAGGAAGTTGCACCGCAGTACTACCAGGCGGGTGTTGGTAATCGTCCCAGCATCAAGGAAGCACTCAAGGAAGGCCAGGAGTTGCTGGTACAGGTGGAGAAAGATGAGCGCGGCAACAAGGGTGCGGCGCTCACCACTTACATCAGCCTGGCCGGTCGCTACATCGTATTGATGCCCAACAACCCCAATGGTGGCGGTGTCTCGCGCCGTATAGAGGGTGAAGACCGCAATGAACTGCGCGATGTACTGGGACAACTGGAAGTGCCGAAAGGCATGAGCATCATCGCCCGCACCGCGGGTATCGGCCGTAATGCGGAAGAGTTGCAGTGGGATATGGATTATCTCAAGCAACTATGGGATGCCATCGAAGGTGCTGCCAAATCCGAGAAAGCCCCTTCACTGATCTACCTGGAAAGCAGTCTGGTGGTGCGTGCTATCCGCGACTATTTCAATCCTGATATTGGCGAAATCCTGATCGACACCGACGATATCTTCGAGCAGGCACAAGCCTTCATGGGCACCGTCATGCCGGACCACGTGAGCCGGATCAAGCGCTATCACGATGATGTGCCGTTGTTCTCACGCTTTCAGATCGAACACCAGATCGAATCGGCGCACGCGCGTCAGGTTGATCTGCCTTCTGGCGGCGCCATTGTGATCGACCACACCGAGGCACTGACCAGCATCGACATCAACTCCGCGCGTGCGACACGCGGCGGCGACATCGAGGCCACTGCACTCAACACCAATCTGGAAGCAGCGGACGAAATCGCACGTCAGATGCGCCTGCGCGATCTGGGCGGACTGGTCGTAATCGACTTCATCGACATGGAATCCGGCAAGAATCAGCGTGCAGTGGAAGACCGCCTGCGCGATGCCATGCACTTCGACCGTGCCCGCATTCAGACCGCGAAAATTTCGCGTTTCGGTTTGCTGGAATTGTCACGTCAGCGCCTGGCTCCAAGTCTGGAAGAAGGCAACCACACCACATGCCCTCGTTGTAACGGTATCGGCCACATCCGTGGCACCGAGTCTTCCGCCTTGAACATCCTGCGCCTGATTCAGGAAGAGGCGATGAAAGAAAGTAGTGCCGCCATCCATGTGCAAGTGCCGGTCGATGTTGCCACTTTCCTGCTCAACGAGAAACGTACTGATATCTCTCGCATCGAAAATCGCTTCAAGGTCAGGATCGCCCTGATTCCCAATCCGCACATGGAAACACCGCATTACAGTGTGACCCGTCTGCGCCTGGACGACATTACGGCTGACCATCTGCAAGCCAGCTACAAACTGGTTGCCACGCCGGAAGAATCCACCACTAGAGCAACCGCACAGGAAAGCAAAGCAGCACAACGCCCGCAGCCCGCGGTGCGCGGTATCACACCAGCCCAACCGGCCCCCAAACATGCGCAAAAGGTAGAAAAGAAAACCTCGCTGCTGGGTAGCCTGTTTGGCTGGATCAAGGCGCTGGGTGGTGAGAGTGAACCGGTCGAACCTGCTGCACCTGCACGCAGTGGTCGCAATAACCCACGCCGCGAACGTACCGAAAGTGGTAACCGGCAGCGTCGTGAGCGCGGAGAAGGCAACACCAAGCCGCGCCAGGCCAGTACCGACAAGGAAACTCAACCAAATCGTAAAGAGCGTCAACCACGCCCGCCACGCCCGGAAAATACCGAGAACAAGCCCGTGCTTGAAACCCGTCCGGTCGCTCCAGTCGAGCAGGAACAGGATGGTGCCCCTTCACGCGAAGGACGCAAGCGTGGCCGGCGCGGCGGTCGGCGTGAACGTGAACGTCGTGAACAGCCGCTCGAGGCAGGCAGTAATGGGGTGATTGCCACAACAACACCGGAAGCGACCGTTGTCCGTGAAGCCCCGACCACCGTGCGTAAACCCTCTGAATACGTCGCCTATCCGGAAGGTATGGCAAGACCACTCACCCCATCCGAAGTGGTGTGCTATCCAACACAACATGCTCCGGATTTGGCGGCAGCCGTCCCATCTATCGCCACACCCTCGCCCACCCCTGATCTGAATGCCAGTGGCCTGATCATGATCGAAACTGATCCCGGCAAGGCAGCAACGGCAGTCGTCAACGCGCCTGAGAAACGGGAGCACGCACCGCGTCGCCGCCAACGTCAGCGTGAGATATACACCATGGAAAACAGCGAGCCACTGCAGATGGTGGAAACGCGTTCACCAAAGTAAACGTCAAGCTGCACCAATAAAAAACGCATGGCATGCCATGCGTTTTTTGTTTTTCATAGCTATCGATCCGTATGGCACTCGCGTAACTGTCTTAATAACCCCGCCGCCGCATCTTCCGTCAGATCCAGCACACGCTCGAAACCGTCCGCACCGCCATAGTAAGGATCGGGGACTTCATGCTCTGTATTCTGCGTTGCAAACTCCAAAAACAGACAGAGATGACTTCGTGAATCAGGTGGACGCAGGCGT
>JBAZFV010000169.1:0-2922 GCA_041653255.1 Sideroxydans sp.
GATCTTTGTTTCCGGCCTGATCACGCTGGCGGTGATTGACTACGAAGGGCCTTTGCTGTTCCTGGCCAACCGTGTGAGTGACGGTACTGCCTATTTATTCCGTCGTGCGCACGACTTCTTTGTGGATGTGGCGCTGTTGTTGATCCCACTGCATCTGCTGGGGGTGATCGCCGGCAGTATCCAGCACAAGGAGAATCTGGTGCGCGCGATGGTGACCGGCATGAAACGCAAGGTGTTGTAAGTCGGATTGCAGCCACGACAGTAAGCTAAAACAGAAAGCTAGAACAGAAAGCTAGAACAGAAAGCTAGAACAGTAAGCTAAAAAATTGTCGGGTTACCACGCAAGGGTTGTTGTCCCCTTGGGGTAACCTGACTTAAACATGATTTTCAACAGGAGGAAGTTATGCATGTGAATCACCATGTTAGAACGCTGCTGGCAGGGGGTGTACTGCTGGGCTTGACAGGGATGGCCTCGGCGCAGGAAATGCCGCTTGATCTTTCCACGCCGGCACAGGCTTACGCGCAACGCGCCATGCCGTTGATGCTGGCGGCGAACGACAGTGTGTTGGTCGGGCGGAAGCAGCCGGTAGCGCCTGCACCCCAACCGGAATTTGATCCGCCCCTGATATCCGGCAGCAATGTGCATTTGGCCCTTGGTGTGGCAACGATTGCGGCGGCGTTGGCAACTGCCATGACCGGGCCGGAAGGATGTGAAAATAATTGCACGGGGCCGCAGCCGCCGCGTGAGACCAACGGTACACACGCCAAACTGGGAAAGGCTACGGCAGTGCTCGCTATGGCGACGGTTGCTTCCGGCCTGATTACACATTGGGACGACTTCCATCTGGAGGATGGCTTGACCGACCCCGATAATCTGCATGTGATTCTCGGCGTAACCGGTGCGGCGCTGATGGCCTATGCGGTCAATAAATCGGCGAATTCGACTACGCCGGTGAGCCATGCAGGCATTGCTGAACTGGGCGCATTGGGCATGATTGTCGGTATCAAAATGACATGGTAAAAGGATCCAATATGAGAAAAATGATGGCGCTTGGTTGTGCGTTGGGCATGTTGTTGTCGCCGGCGGTGCTTGCCTCACCGGAGAGCGATACGTTGCTGCAAAAATACCAGGCAGAAGGGGCACGCAAAGCCGACCCGGAAAAGGGCAAGCAGGATTGGACACGGGTTGTGGTGACGGATGGCGAGAAGATGTCATGCTCCACCTGCCACACCAGCGATTTTTCCAAGGAGGGCAAGCACCATGTGACCGGCAAGAAGATCGAGCCGATGTCGGCACGAGTGAATCCGGAGCGCTATACCGATGTGAAGAAGATGGAAAAATGGTTCAAGCGAAACTGCAAGGACACCTGGAATCGCGAATGTACTGCGCAGGAAAAAACCGACTTCCTTACCTTCATGTTGACTCAATAATTCAGGAGAATGAATATGCGTAATTTGAAATCGATGATCCTGCTGGTGTGCCTGCTGGGCGCGACCACCGCGGTACAGGCCGATGAGGATAAATGGAGCTGGCTGGGCAATCCCATGCGTCAGAAGGAAATCAATCCGGTCAGTAACAAGATTTATCAGGATGAGTGTGGTTCCTGCCACTTTGCCTATCAGCCGGGCCTGCTGCCCAGCCAGTCATGGGAAAAGTTGCTGAATGAAAAGGCGCTGGCAGACCACTTCGGCGATAACGCCGAGCTGGATGCCGATGCATTGAAGGAGATTCGCGCCTTCGCACTGGCAAATGCGGCCGACAAGTCGTACTACAAGCGTGCCCGCAAGATCGCCAAGGCGACCGAGAACGGCGAGGCGCCCCTGCGCATAACCGAGGTACGGTACATCAAGCGCAAGCACAGCAAAATTCCCGAGAAGATGATCAAGGGTAATAAGGATGTGAAGTCGCTGAGCTATTGCGACACCTGCCACACGCGTGCGAAGGATGGCATGTACGACGAAGATGCGGTGCGCATCCCCAACTATCCCGAATGGGATGATTGATGTGTGGGTCGGGTAATCCCCGACGCTGCTAAATCCAATCGAATCGGGCAGCTACGGCTGCCCTTTTTTCTGCCCTATTGCAGGATGTCCAGCGCGACAGCTTCGGCTATTTCGATGCCGTCCACTGCCGCCGACAGGATGCCGCCCGCATAGCCCGCTCCCTCTCCGGCCGGATACAGACCTTTGACATTGAAACTCTGATAATCGTCACCGCGTTTGATACGGACGGGGGAGGATGTGCGAGTTTCCACGCCGGTCAGTAATGCATCATCCATGGCAAAGCCTTTGATCTGTTTATCAAACGCGGGCAGTGCTTCACGGATGGCGGCGATGACGTAGTCGGGTAGAGCGCTGGAAAGGTCGGTCGGGGTCACGCCAGGCGTGTAGGAAGGGATAACTTCGCCGAGTGTGGTCGATGGGCGCCCGGCCAGAAAATCGCCCACCCGTTGTGCGGGTGCCGCATAATTTTTACCCCCCAATTCAAACGCACGTGACTCCCACTGGCGCTGGAACGCCACTCCCGCCAGCACGTCGCCCGGAAAATCTTCCGGGGTGATGCCGACCACGATGCCGCTGTTGGCATTGCGTTCGTTGCGCGAATACTGGCTCATGCCGTTGGTCACCACGCAGCCTTCTTCGGAAGTGGCAGCGACCACCGTCCCGCCGGGACACATGCAAAAACTATAGACAGAGCGTCCGTTGCTGGCGTGATGCACCAGTTTGTAATCCGCAGCTCCCAGCTGCGGATTACCCGCGTTGGCACCGAGGCGCGCGCGGTCGATGACCGACTGCGGGTGCTCGATGCGGAAGCCGATGGAGAAGGGCTTGGCTTCCATATACACACCGTGCCGGTGCAGCATCTCGAAGGTGTCGCGTGCGCTGTGCCCGACGGCGAGGATTACATGGCGGGTGGCGATG
>JBAZFV010000170.1:0-2906 GCA_041653255.1 Sideroxydans sp.
TGGCTGCAGTCCGACTTGCAACACCTTGCGCTTCATGCCGCTCACCATCGCACGCACCAGATTCTCCTTGTGCTGGATACTGCCGGCGATCACCCCCAGCAGATGCAGCGGGATCAGCAACAACGCCACATCCACAAAGAAGTCGTGCGCACGACGGAAGAAATAGGCAGTACCGTCACTCACACGGTTGGCCAGGAACAGCAAAGGCCCTTCGTAGTCAATCACCGCCAGCGTGACCAGGCCGGAAACAAAGATCGCCGCCAACAAAACCAACAGCGCGAACACCATCAGTGCACCTGCCGGGTTATGCCCGTAATAATGTGGGACCTGCCCGCCACGCATGGAACGCAAATAGGCCATCGTCTGCTGCGGCGAAAATACGAAAGAGCTAAATCGCGCATAGTGACTTCCGGCGAAACCCCAGATGACACGAAACAGCAGCAAGGCCAACAGCGCATAGCCGACCCACACATGCAGTGTCATCTTATGCATCTCGGCCGAAACATAAGCCAGCACGAACCCGGCGACCGACAGCCAGTGGAAAAACCTGACCGGCGCATCCCATACCTTCACCCGTGCTGTATTCGTATCCGACATGTTCGATCTGTTCCTGAAAAACGGGGGCGATTCTAATGGCAATTTGAAATTTGCATAGTTGACAATGCCGGCAATATCGATTAACCGAAGCAGCCACGCCAAAAATATCTGATGACTGCGACCGGGCACTGCCGGATTGGTTCAATCCAGAGCTTAAAAAATACGGGAAACAAGCGGAACGGCCTTATTGTTGTGCGATTAGCTTTTCAAACTCGCCCAACGGAACCGGCTTGCTGTACAGATAACCCTGGAAAGCATGGCAGCCGTGTTTATCCAGAAAATCACGCTGCGCTGCAGTCTCCACTCCTTCAGCAATCACGTTCAGCCCCAGTGCCTCGCTCATTGCGATGATAGCCTGCACGATGGCGGCATCGTTGGGGTCGCTGGTGATGTCGCGCACAAAGGACCGGTCGATCTTGATCTGATCCAGCGGCAGGCGTTTCAGATATTGCAGCGAAGAATAACCGGTGCCGAAGTCGTCCATCGAGAAACTCAAGCCGAGCATTTTCAGTTTATGCATCTTGGCGATAGTGTCCTGGATATTTTCCAGCACGGTGCTCTCGGTCAGTTCCAGTTTGAGGAGTGAAGGCTTCGCACCACTTTCCAGCAGCGCGCGCTGCACCTGGGTAACGAAGTCAGCCTGGTGGAATTGTTTGGCGCTGACGTTCACCGCGATACTCAAGCCACGGGTCAAAGCATCTTGCTGCCAGGTCTCGAGCTGGGCACAGGCGGCCTGCAAGACCCACAGCCCGATCGGCAAAATCAGTCCGGTTTCCTCGGCCAGCGGGATGAACTGGTCGGGGGACACAAAGCCGCGTTGCGGATGCTCCCAGCGCAACAACACTTCCGCGCCGGTCGCCTTACCGCGGCTGTCGACTTGTATCTGGTAATGCAGGCGGAATTGCTGCCGGGCGAGTGCTTGGCGCAGGTCCGCTTCAATGGCTGCGCGCTTATCCAATACCGCCTGCATTTGCGGGTCGAAGAAGCGAATGGCATTGCGCCCTGCCTTCTTGGCCTGGTACATCGCAATATCGGCATGCTTGAGCAACTCTTCCGAATTTTCCAGATGGCCGCGGAACAGGCTGATACCGATACTGGGCGCAGTGCGGCACTCATAATCTTTCAGCCTGCAAGGCTGGCTCAACTCACTGCGAATCTTTTCCGCGACCAGTTCGGTCTGGCTGGCTGCCTCATCCGGCTGGTGGCTCAGTTCTTCCAGCACCACCACGAATTCGTCACCTCCCAGCCGCGCCACGCTATCGCCCTCGCGCACGCAGGACTGCAACCGGTGCGCCACCTCGATCAGCAACAGGTCGCCCACTGCATGACCTTGCGTGTCGTTGATGACCTTGAAGTGATCCAGATCCAGAAACAGCAATGCGCCATACCGCCCGCTACGCATGCTGACCGCCATCGCCTGCTGCAAACGGTCCAGCAGCAGGCGGCGGTTCGGCAGTTGGGTGAGCGGATCGTAGAAGGCCAGGCGATGAATATCCTCTTCGGCTCGTTTGCGTTGGCTGATGTCGATGGACACGGCAACGTAGTGTGTCACCTGATGCCGGTCGTCATAAACCGCAGTGATGGTCATGTACTTCGGATATATCTCGCCGTTCTTGCGCTTGTCCCAGATATCGCCCGACCACTTGCCGGTAGTGAGAAGTTCTGACCACATAAGCTGATAGAAATCCTTGCCGTGCCGTCCGGACTGAAGGAGGCGCGGATTCTGCCCAATCATCTCTTCAGCGCTGTAGCCGGAAAGAACTTCGAAGGCGTGGTTGACACGCAGGATATTGGCCTGCGAATCGGTGACGCAGATTGCTTCCTGCGTGTCAAAGGTGGTGGCAGCGATGCGCAATTGCTCAGCCGCAAAATATTGTTCGGTGATGTCCTGCGCCGCCCCCACCGAGCGCAACGGCTTGCCGGATGCGTCAAAGTCGCTGCTGCAATGCTCGCGCACCCACTTGATACGGCCCTCCGCAAACAGCAGGCGATGCTCGATATCATAGGGTTGGCGATCTGTCAGCGAGCGGGTATAGGCCTGATTCACCTTGTCGCGGTCATCCGGATGAATCACGTTCAGGAAATTCTCATAGGATGGCGAGAACTGCGCCGGATCAAGCTCGAAGATCCGGTAAGTCTCATCCGACCAGCGCAATTCGCCGCTCACTAGGTTGAGTTCCCAGCTACCAAGTTTCCCCAGTTGCTGAGCTTCATTGAGCAAATCCTGCCGGTATTGCAACTCAGTTTGTGCAAGTTTGCGCTCGGTGACATCGTGCAGAAACGCAATAAGACAATTTGTTTCCGCAATG
>JBAZFV010000171.1:0-2866 GCA_041653255.1 Sideroxydans sp.
GAATTGACTCCCCTTGGTCATCAAACGGGCAATGAGCTCACTGTCACGGCGAACCGATTCACCCATCCAGACCAGGTGATACCAAACCAGCAAATCAGCAAGATACTGCCCAGACAAATAAGTAACCGTTTCGCGCCCGCGACTTTCCATCATCTTCTGTAGATCAAACAGATGCTGATAAGCACGGTATGGCTGCAACATCTTGGTGTGGTTGCTCTTGAAACAGCTGTCCAGAATATGCAGTCGTTCCTGCTCGTTCAGATCATCGAGTTGCTCGCGGCACAGCATCTTGAGCAGACCATCCCGAATCTGTCCCGATTTGAACTGCTGCTCATAATCCAGCAACTGTTCGGCCAGTATAGGAACGAAATTCACCACCGCCTTACTTTGGGGGTGTTGCTCCAAGTGATATGCCATGTCGGTGTAATCCTTCATGGCATGCAGATATGTCCACGGCAAGACATACTCTCCGTTCTGGTAATCACGGTAATCCGGCTGGTGCATATGCCAGCACAGGACTAGTTTGAGTTTTTTCTCTGGATTATTCTTGTGATGCGGCATAGACGATAGTTAGTTACAGGTTGAGTTAACGTACATTATGGATAGACTGCCCGAGCATATCAGGAGTCACCAAAGTGATGCCGCCCTTGGATACGTGGAATCGCTTGGCATCTTCTTCAGGATTGCAACCAATCTGCATACCATCCTGGATCTCGCACTTGTTGTCCAGTACGACGCGATGAAGTTTGACGTTCTTCCCAATACGGCATCCGGACAGAATGACCGACTCTGTAACCACACTGCGTTCACCGACACGCACATCGGAAAAAAGAACCGATTGCTGAACGCGGGCACCGCTGATGATATCTCCACCGGAAACCATGGAATCGATTGCCTCGCCGCGCCTGCCCTCATCATTAAAAACGAATTTGGCCGGCGGCAATTGCTCCTGATAAGTCCAGATTGGCCAAGTCTTGTCGTAAAGATCGAGATCGGGCACCACACTGACCATCTCCATATTGGCCTCCCAATAGGCATCAATCGTTCCCACATCGCGCCAATAGGCCTGGCCACCCTCTTTCACCCCCACGCAACTATGTTCATAACGATGGGCATAGACACGGTAACGCTCGATCAGATAAGGAATGATGTCATGCCCGAAATCATGGGTTGAACTCTTGGTATCCGCATCGCGCACCAGTTGTTCGTACAGGAATTTGGCATTGAACACATAGATCCCCATGCTTGCCAGTGCCCTGCCAGGTTTTCCCGGCAACTCTGTCGGTTGCGCCGGTTTCTCGGAAAACTTGACGATGCGATCTTCCTCATTCACCGTCATCACTCCGAAGCTGCTCGCTTCCGCCACCGGCACTTCAATGCAGCCGATGGTCATATCCGCCTCACTGCGCACATGCTCTGCCAACATCTCACCGTAGTCCATCTTGTAGATATGATCGCCCGCCAGGATCACTATGTACTCCGGATTGTAACCACGCAGGATGTCGATGTTCTGAAATACCGCATCCGCCGTACCGCGATACCACTCCTCCTGGATGCGCTGTTGCGCCGGCAGCAGCGCAACGAATTCATTGAACTCGCCGCGCAAGAATCCCCAGCCCTTCTGGATATGCTCGATCAGGGTATGCGCCTTGTACTGGGTAACCACCCCGATGCGGCGAATACCGGAATTCATGCAATTGGACAGCGGAAAATCGATGATGCGAAACTTTCCACCAAACTGCACTGCCGGCTTCGCGTTCCAGTCGGTCATATTGTGCAGGCGGCTGCCCCGGCCCCCGGCCAGAACCAAAGCGACCGTATTCTTGGTCAGTGCGCTGATGAAGCGAGGTGACTGCATATCCTGTGCCATGTTGCCCTCCCTGTTTAGCGTTCAAGTATTTTGTTATAAAGGTCGAGATAAAGCTGTGCGCTGTAGCGCCAACTGACATCACGCCGCATCACGTTGAGTTGGATGCGACGGAAGGTGTTCGGGTCGCGATAACATTCGATTGCCCACTTTATCGTCTGTTGCAGCGCCTGCGCACCCGGGTCGTCGAACACAAATCCGGTTCCACCTTCAATGCTCGCATTCACTACCGAATCAGCCAATCCTCCGGTGCGGCGCACTACTGGCGGAGTGCCATAGCGCATGCCGTACATCTGATTCAGACCGCATGGCTCGAACCGAGATGGCATCAAGAAGATGTCCGCGCCTGCCATAATCTGGTGCGATAGCGGCTCGTCGAAACCGATGGTGACCGATACACGCCCGGCATGGCGCTGCGCCAGTTGCAGGTAACGCCGCTCGAATTCCGCATCGCCATTCCCCAGTACGACCAGTTGCGCACCACTTTCCAGCAGGGGTGGCAGGCATTCCAGCAACAGATCCAGTCCCTTTTGGTAGGTCAAGCGACTCACCACCCCGAGCAAAGGCGTACGTTCGTTAACTTCCAGCCCCAGACGCTTTTGCAGGGCAAGTTTACCCTGCGTCTTCTGCGATAAATCGTTTGCATCGTAATGCGCTGTCAGATGCTTGTCACTTGCCGGATTCCATTCATCCTCATCGATCCCATTGAGAATTCCGGATAGATGGGATTTGCGCGCCGTGAGCAAGCCCTGCATACCGTAGCCCATTTCCGTCGCCTGAATCTCATGCGCATAGGTCGGGCTGACTGTGACGATGTGATCGGCATACTGCAAACCGGACTTGAGAAAGGACAGATTGCCGTGGAATTCCACACCGTGCATGTGAAACACGCGTTGCGGCAAGTCCAGCGCCTTGATCCAGTCGCGGTCGAAGTTGCCCTGAAAAGCGATGTTGTGCACCGCCATAATACTTTTCGCGCACGCATCGCCGCTTAACTGC
>JBAZFV010000172.1:0-2849 GCA_041653255.1 Sideroxydans sp.
ATGTGCCTGCATTGCATCAACTGGATTTTTCACACGAGGGTTTCGTCTGGGTTGACTGCAATAATGCCGACCAGTCAATTCTGGTTTACCGGCGTATCGCGCGTGATGGTTCCGAGGTGATTGTGGCGCTGAACTTCACGCCGGTGCCGCGCACCGGGTATCGCGTCGGTGTACCGCACAAAGGCGGCTATCGCGAAATATTCAATAGTGACTCGCATTATTATGGCGGTTCCAATAGCGGCAACGGTTTTGGTCTGTATACCAGCGACGAGAAATGCAATGGCATGGAGCAATCGATTGAGGTGGTGTTGCCGCCGCTGGCCGGGATCGTGCTGGAGCGGATGCGATAATTCCAAAGCAAAATTTGATAGGTTCTTTAAATATGTCTCAATTGACTCAGTCTCCAGCCTGGCGGGCGTTGCAGCAACATCGGTTATCGTTACAGAACTTTTCGCTGCGCGAGGCGTTCGCCGATGATGCACAGCGTTTTTCCCGCTATTCACTGAAGCTCGATGATTTTCTGCTCGACTATTCAAAAAATCTGATCGATGACGAAACTATGCATCTGTTGCTGGATTTGGCACGGCAGACGCAGGTGGAAGCATGGCGCGACAAAATGTTTGCCGGGGAAAAAATTAATTTCACCGAAAATCGCGCCGTGCTGCATACCGCCTTGCGTGCGGCTATCGATCCAGCGCATGCGCCGATTCGGGTGGAAAAGGAAGATGTATTGACCGGTATCCGTCATGCGCTGGAAAAGATGCGATTGTTTGTCAACAGCGTGCGCAACGGTGCGTGGCGTGGCTATAACGGCAAACCAATCACCGATGTGGTGAATATCGGCATCGGTGGTTCGTATCTGGGGCCGCTGATGGTATGTCAGGCTTTGCAGCCGTATGCCACGCCGCAATTGCGCGCCCATTTCGTTTCCAATGTGGACGGAGCAGATATCGCTTGCAAGCTGGCGCAGCTCAATCCGGAGACCACGTTGTTTGTTGTGGCTTCCAAAACGTTTACCACGCAGGAAACCTTACTCAACGCGAGTTCCGCACGCGACTGGCTGGTGCACCATGCGGGCGATGCGAGCCATGTGGCGAAACATTTCGTCGCACTCTCCACCAATGCGCAGGCGGTGGCTGCTTTTGGTATCGACCCGAACAATATGTTCGAGTTCTCCGACTGGGTGGGCGGACGTTATTCCCTGTGGTCGGCTATCGGTTTATCCATCGCCCTGTATGCTGGCATGGAGAATTTTGAAGAATTGCTGCGCGGCGGCTACGACATGGACCGGCATTTCTGCGATATGCCTCTGGAACAAAATATGCCGGTCATTCTCGCGCTACTCGGCGTGTGGTATCGCAATTTCTGTGATGCGCCGACCTATGCCATTCTGCCTTACGACCAGTCGCTGGAATACTTCACCGCATATTTTCAGCAGGCCGACATGGAGAGCAACGGGAAATATGTGGACCGACAGGGGAATCCAGTGGATTACGCGACCGGCCCCGTGTTGTGGGGCGGCACCGGCACTAATGGTCAGCATGCGTATTACCAGTTGATTCATCAGGGCACACAGATGATTCCGGCCGATTTCATTGCGCCGGCGAACAGCCAATATCCGCTGGGCGAGCATCATGCGACCTTGCTTTCCAACTATTTTGCGCAGACTGAAGCGCTGATGAAAGGCAAGAACGCGGACGAAGTACGTACGGAATTGCAAGCAGCGGGCATCGATGAAGCGACCATCAGTACATTGCTGCCACACAAGGTATTTGTCGGCAACAAACCCACCAATTCGATCCTGTTCGAGCGCCTGACCCCGCGCACCCTGGGCAGGCTGATCGCTTTGTATGAACACAAGATTTTTGTGCAGGGCGTAATCTGGAATGTGAATTCCTTCGATCAATGGGGGGTTGAGCTGGGCAAGCAGCTGGCTTCCAACATCCTGCCCGAATTGCGTGACTCGCTGCCGGTCGCTGCACATGATGCTTCCACCAACGGCCTCGTCAATCACTACAAATCGCTCAGACAAACATCATGACACGCATTCTGTTTGTCACTTCCGAAGTTCATCCCCTGATCAAGACCGGTGGTTTGGCCGATGTCAGCGCTTCATTGCCGGCCGCTTTGCAGGCGCTGGGACAGGACGTGCGTTTGTTGTTGCCCGGCCATAACCAAGTGCTGGATAGCCTCAAAGGCAAGAAGGTGGTTGCTACTTTTTCGGTGTTCTCGGGACAGCCTGAAATTCGTTTGCTGGCCGCGAAGATGCCGGGTACCGGAGTGCCGGTGTATGTGCTGGACGCACCGCAGTATTTCTGCCGTGTAGCAGGGCCCTATCAGTATCATCTGGGTGGCGACTGGCCTGACAATCCGATGCGTTTCGGTATGTTGTCCAAGGTGGCTTCGCTGTTGGGCAGCGCGGAGTCGCCGCTCGACTGGCAGGCGGAACTGGTGCATTGCAATGACTGGCAGACCGGTTTGACACCTGCCTATCTGCAGTTAAGCGGCGATGCGTGCGCGAAAAGTATTATGGCGGTGCACAACATCGCTTTTCAGGGCAACTTCGACCGCGACTGGATCAAGGCGCTGGACTTGCCGCAACGCGTGTTTCACATGCACGGCGTGGAATTCCACGGCAATCTTTCCTTTCTCAAGTCCGGTCTGCAGTATGCCGATCACATCGTCACAGTCAGCCCGACCTACGCGCATGAGATTCAGGCGACGGAAATGGGCTACGGTATGCAGGGCTTGCTCACGGCACGCAAATCCCATCTATCCGGGATTCTCAATGGGATCGATGAGGATGAATGGAACCCGGCAAGCGATAAGCATCTGACAGCGCACTACGA
>JBAZFV010000173.1:0-2794 GCA_041653255.1 Sideroxydans sp.
ACTGTACTGGTGACTTTGCACAGCACCCTTGTCACCGATAACGATGGTTGCGGCATATCACACCACCTTGGCCGGCGGGGGTGCCTCCTTGCTGCATGCCCCCAGTAAAACCAGTGACAGCACAAAACAAATCCTTCCCATTGCAGTTCCTTTTTTCCAATCCGTTTATCAGCGCATCTTCCTTTATACCAGCCCAGCGATGTCAAAACCAGACGCAGGCAAGTTCCGGGGAACGGCCAGTCATGGCCAAAATTTGGCACTGCCATGCCGTTGTGGGAGCGCGATTCATTGCGCGATGGTTCTCTTGTTGTTTGCCGGATGAATCGGGGTCCCGCAAGGTGCGACCACACCACTGCTTGGTGATAGAATCCCGCACCATGCTCAATGAACGCGCACAGATCCTGCTCAAAACCCTGGTCGAACGCTACATCAGCGATGGCCAGCCGGTAGGATCGCGTACTTTGCAGCAATACTCCGGCCTTGAAGTCAGCCCCGCCACCATCCGCAATGTAATGTCCGATCTGGAGGAAATGGGGCTGGTCGCCAGCCCGCACACTTCGGCAGGCCGGATGCCTACCGCATTGGGCTACCGGCTGTTCATCGACACACTGATGGTGATACAGCCGCTGTCCGCTTCACGCGTACAGCAACTCAAGAGCCAGCTGCACCCGGACAATCCATCACGCGTGTTGACCCAGGCTTCACACCTGTTATCGGAACTCACCCGTTTCGCCGGCGTGGTGGCCACCCCCAAACGTGCCAGCATCACCGTACGCCAGATCGAATTCCTGCGCCTGTCGGAAAAACGTGTGCTGCTCATCATCGTGATGCCGGATGGTGAGGTGGAGAATCGTGTGCTGGTCACACCCAGAGATTACAGCCAGTCGCAACTGACCGAAGCGGGAAACTTTCTCAGCCGGCATTATGCCAATCTGGCTTTCGGCGACATCCACCAGCACGTGCAGAATGAATTGCGCCAGTTGCAGCACGACATGACCGCGCTGATGAGCGCGGCGATGGCCGCCAGCGATGAGGCAATCGCGCACAAGAACGAGGATTACGTGATTAGCGGCGAACGCAACCTGCTGCACAGCAACGACCTGGCCGCCAACATGGGACAACTGCGCAACCTGTTCAACGTGTTCGAACAAAAGACCGAATTACTGCAACTGCTGGATGCCAGTCGCCATGCGCAGGGGGTGCACATCTTCGTTGGCAATGAATCCGGATTGGCGGGGCTGGATGCCTGCAGCGTGGTCAGCGCGCCCTACACCTCGGACGACGGCCAGATCGTCGGCACTCTCGCCGTGGTCGGCCCGAAACGCATGGATTACGAGCGTGTCGTACCCATCGTTGATATCACCGCAAAATTGTTGAGTAACGCACTGTCACAACACTGAATCAGCCACGGATAAACACAGATGAAACACGGATATAAGACCGAACCCGGCTTCACCCACGGCGTCCCGGAGAAAACCGGCATCCTGCTCATCAACCTCGGCACACCGGATGCGCCGACGGCGCAGGCGGTGCGCCCCTACCTCAAAGAATTCCTCGGCGATCCGCGTGTGGTCGAGATTCCGCGCCTGATCTGGTGGTTCATCCTCAACGGCATCATCCTCAACATACGGCCGAAGAAATCCGCTGCCAAATACGCCTCGATATGGTTGCCCGAAGGATCGCCGCTGCGCGTCTATACCGAGAAACAGGCTGTTTTGTTGCAGGGGTATTTGAGCCAAAAGACCCAAGCGCCCCTGGTAATCGAATACGCCATGCGCTACGGCAATCCGTCCATCCCGTCCGTGCTGCGCAAACTGAAAGAACAGAATTGCCAGCGCATCCTCGTCGTACCGATGTATCCGCAATACGCCGCCAGCACCACTGCCACGGTGAACGACATCGTGTTCGCCGAGCTGCAGCAAATGCGCAATACGCCCGCCATCCGTAACATCAAACATTTCCACGATGATGCCGGCTACATCAAGGCGCTGGCCGCCAATGTCAATCATTACTGGATGCAGAACGGGCGCCCGGAAAAACTGCTGATGAGTTTTCATGGCCTGCCGCGCTATACGCTGGAAAAGGGCGATCCCTACCACTGCGAATGCCACAAGACCGCGCGCCTGCTGGCAGAGGAACTCGGCTTGAAGGAAACACAGTACGCCCTCAGTTTCCAGTCTCGTTTCGGCCGTGCCGAGTGGCTCAAACCTTACACCACCGCCACCCTGAAGGAATGGGGGGCGCAGAAAATGCGGCGGGTGGATGTGGTCTGTCCCGGTTTCGTGGCGGACTGTCTGGAAACACTGGAAGAAATCGCATTGGAAGGCCGTGAAGATTTTCAGCACGCCGGCGGCGGCGAGTATCACTACATCCCCTGCCTCAACGAGCGCCCGGAGTGGATTCACGCACTGACCGCGCTGGTGCTGGACAATCTGCAAGGCTGGCTGCCCAAACCCGATCTTGCCGAACTGGAACACGGCCGATTGCGCGCACTCGCCCTGGGCTCACCCAGATAAATCACCTCAAGTCAGACTGATCTTCTCCGCTTCAAGCTGAACCATAAAGCGCTGCACGATATTGCCGGCGCCACGGCTGAGATCAACAAATTGCAGGCCGACACGGTGAACCGTCTCGCCGCTCTTGGTCTGGATCGAAGACCATGTCCCGCACACTCGCAATCTCACGGGAACCCGCCCGATCTCCGGAAAACCGATACTGCAACCCTCCAGCACTGCACCTTGTACAAAAGTCTCACTGTGCATGCCACGGAAAGTGATGCCGATGCCGCCAACAC
>JBAZFV010000174.1:0-2792 GCA_041653255.1 Sideroxydans sp.
GTCGTGATGTCCGCACCTTCCAAGGATGCGACGCCGATGTTCGTGTACGGTGTGAACCACACTGCGTACAAGGGCGAGGCGATTGTCTCCGCTGCTTCCTGCACCACCAACTGCCTAGCGCCGGTCGCCAAAGTGCTGAATGACAACTGGGGCATCAAGCGCGGCTTGATGACGACTGTGCACGCAGCGACAGCTACCCAGAAGACCGTTGATGGCCCGTCCAAGAAAGACTGGCGCGGCGGTCGTGGCATTCTGGAGAACATCATCCCCTCCTCCACTGGCGCAGCCAAGGCAGTGGGCAAAGTGTTGCCAGAATTGAACGGAAAGCTGACCGGCATGGCATTTCGCGTGCCGACCTCTGACGTTTCCGTGGTCGACCTGACTGTCGAGCTGAACAAAGAAGCCAAGTACGAAGATATCTGCGCTGCAATGAAGAAAGCATCCCAGAGCGGTGATATGAGCAAGACGCTGGGCTACACCGATGAGAAAGTGGTTTCCACTGACTTCCGTGGTTGCGGCTTCTCTTCGATCTTCGACTCGGAAGCGGGCATCGCGCTGGATGGCACCTTCGTCAAGATCGTGTCTTGGTACGACAACGAATATGGTTACACCTGCAACATGCTGCGTTTTGCACAGCACATTGCCAAGTAATCCATGTTGAACAAGGGCTGGCACATGCCAGCCCTTTAAGTTTTCAGTCTGTAGAAGGAAAAATCATGTCCGTAATAAAAATGACCGACCTTGATCTGAAGGGCAAGCGTGTCCTGATCCGTTCCGATCTCAATGTACCCGTCAAAGATGGCAAAGTGACCTCCGATGCGCGTATCAGCGCTTCCATGGCCACGATCAACGCCGCGTTGAGCGCAGGCGCCCGTGTAATGGTGACCTCCCATCTGGGACGTCCGGAAGAAGGTGTGTTCTCCGAAGAGAACTCGCTCAAACCGGTGGCTGACGATATCGCCAACAAGCTGGGCAGGCCTGTGCGTCTGATACGCGACTGGATCGACGGCGGTTTCGATGTTGCTGAAGGCGAGCTGGTATTGTTGGAGAATTGCCGTTTCAACAAAGGCGAAAAGAAGAGTACTGAAGAAGTGGCGAAGAAATACGCCGCTCTATGCGATGTGTTCGTGATGGACGCTTTCGGCACCGCACACCGTGCTGAAGCTTCCACCCACGGTGTGGCCAAGTATGCTCCAGTTGCCGCCGCCGGCATTCTGCTGACGCAAGAGCTGGAAGCGCTGACCAAAGCGTTGCTCAGCCCGGCTCGTCCGATGGTCGCCATCGTCGGCGGTTCCAAGGTCTCTACCAAGCTGACTGTTCTGGAATCGCTGTCCGAAAAGTGCGAACAGCTGGTCGTGGGTGGCGGTATCGCCAACACCTTCATCAAAGCGACCGGTGGCAACGTCGGCAAGTCTCTGTGTGAAGATGACCTGATCCCGACTGCTCAAGCGCTGATCGAAAAAATGAAACAACGCGGTGCTAACATCCCCATCGCTGTGGACGTGGTCTGTGGTAAGAAATTCGATGCAAACGAACCGGCAGTGTTGAAGAATGTGGGCGAAGTGGCTGACGATGACATGATCTTCGACATAGGTCCTAAATCCGCACAGGAGCTGGCTGACATCATCATGAAGGCAGGCACCGTGGTTTGGAACGGTCCGGTTGGCGTATTCGAGTTCGACCAATTCGGAGAAGGCACGAAAACAATCGCCATGGCGATCGCCAATACCGAAGCATTTACCTTGGCCGGCGGCGGTGACACCATTGCCGCAATTCAGAAGTATGACATCTATGACAAAGTGTCTTACATTTCCACCGCAGGCGGTGCGTTCCTCGAATTCCTCGAAGGCAAGACTTTGCCGGCGGTGGCGATTCTGGAAGAACGCGCCAAACAATAATCAATCAGGAATCACATGCTGCGTAGAACCAAAATAGTTGCAACGCTGGGGCCGGCCTCCAGCGATCAGAAGGTATTGGAGCAAATGATCCACGCCGGGGTCGACATGGTACGGATGAACTTCTCGCACGGCTCGGCACAGGACCACATGCAGCGTGCCGAAACGGTGCGTGCGGCAGCGGCAGCGGTTGGGCGCATTGTGGGTATTCTGGCCGATCTGCAAGGCCCCAAGATCCGCGTGAGTAAATTCGAGAACGACAAAATTATCCTGAAAAAGGGTGATGCGTTCATTCTGGACGCAGCCCTGAATGGCCTGGGTAACCAGCAGCGCGTCGGTCTAGATTACAAAGAGCTACCGAAAGATGTGGATGTTGGCACCGTATTGCTACTCAACGACGGTATGCTGGAATTCCGTGTAACCGATGTCAAAGGCTCCGAAGTGCATTGCATCGTGGTGCGTGGCGGTGTGCTGTCCAACAACAAGGGTATCAACCGCAAGGGTGGCGGACTGACTGCACCGGCATTGACCGACAAGGACAAGGAAGACATCAAGACGGCTGCGCTGATCAAGGCAGACTATCTGGCAGTGTCATTTCCTCGCTCTGCAGCCGACATGAAGTTGGCCCGCGAGTTAATGCATGCGGCAGGCGGTAAAAGCATGTTGCTGGCCAAGATCGAACGCGCTGAAGCGATCCCGGTTTTGGAGGAGATCATCAATGCATCGGACGCCATCATGGTGGCGCGCGGTGATTTGGCGGTGGAAGTTGGTGATGCGGCTGTTCCTGGTCTGCAGAAAAAAATGATCAAAATGGCGCGCGCGCATAACAAGCTGGCCATCACGGCGACGCAGATGATGGAATCAATGATCACCAGCCCGATCCCAACCCGTGCTGAA
>JBAZFV010000175.1:0-2773 GCA_041653255.1 Sideroxydans sp.
CACATTTGAACTGGCAATCATCCTTGTTCAGCCCGTAATGGCGTGCGGTGAAACAGCGCGCCGAGAACGCCAGCGGCAATTTGCCAAAGACAAACACCTCGGTCTCAACGCCGTCCGGGCGACTGCTGTGCAGCATCTCGACCAGCTTGCGGTCCGCTTCCAGCGGTGGCACCCAGCGCTTCATCCCATAACGTGCATAGGTGGACAGCGTGGTTTGATTATAGATATTCAGATGCGGGCCGGCCACGAACGGGCGCCCGGCGGCAATGTTCACCGCGCCAAGATCGTTGGCTTCCACCTTGCAGCCGCCTTCATCCATTAAGCGGCGCAATGCTTTCAGATCGCCTTCCGATTCAAGCAAGGCCTGTGCGGAAACAACGACTTCCTTGCCGGCATCGACCAGCTCACGCACCAGCGCGATCCAGTCGGCCACGCGCATAAGCTGACGGCGCGAACAAACGACTTCGCCGATGTAGATGATATCGACAGCCGGGTTCTGCGCCATTTCGGCATAGAAATCCAGCACATTCTGTTTCGGCCAAAAGAACAGCAGTGGCCCCAGGGCTAATTTCATACGTTTATCTCCAGGGTCGGCTGTATGCGCCGAGTGTTACCTGACTGCCTTCCGCAACCTTCGACAATTCGGACTGCCAAGCTTGTTCCACCCGGTATTGCCCCTCTTCGCGTGCCAGCGCATCCAGTGCGGCACGCATATTCTTGGTGACTTGCGCGACGTAAGTCGGGCTGCGTTGACGGCCCTCTATCTTGATGGCGGCAACTCCGATGCGGGCAATATCCGGCAATATCTCCAGCACATTGAGACTGGTCGGCTCTTCCAGCGCGTAGTACGTCTCACCACCGACTTCAAAGCGGCCTTTGCACAATGTCGGATAGCCGGCAGACTCATTGTCATCAAAGCGGTCGATCAAAATACCGTTCAGGCGCGTCGTCATCTGTCCCGGTGCTTTTTCCCACTTGACGTACTTGGCCGGCGAACAGGCGCCGACCGTATTCGGCGACTCACCGGTGGCATAGGAAGAAAGCCAGCAACGCCCTTCATTCATCACACACAAACTGCCAAAACCGAACACCTCGATCTCGACCGTTGTATTCATGATCACACTTTCAACCTGTGCCAGCGTCAGCACGCGCGGCAAAACCGCGCGCCGCACCCCGAATTCACGCTGCGCAAAATTCACCGCCTCGTAGCTGGTGGCCGAGCCCTGCACCGAAAGATGCAGGCGCAAATCGGGGTAACGGCGTGCGGCGTAATCAAGCAAACCGACATCGGCAAGGATCACCGCATCAACACCCATTTCAGCCGCGCCATCCACCGCACGTTGCCAGTCTGCATCACGCCCTGGCTGCGCAAATGTGTTGATTGCCAGCAACACGTGCCGGCCGCGCGACTGCGCATAGCGGATACCCTCGCGCATCGCCTTGTCGTCGAAATTGAGGCCGGCAAAGTTGCGCGCGTTGGTATCGTTCTTGTAACCGAGATAGACGGCATCCGCACCATTGTCGATCGCCGCCTTTAAAGCGGGAAGACTGCCCGCAGGGCAGATGAGTTGCGGGATCTTTTCGCGAGACATTAAAACTCCTTTGAAAAAGTGCGAGTACCCTCGAAAAACTGCTGCACGGCGGGTTTTGTATTCCCTGGCGGGTACGACGATTGCGGGCTGCAAGGATAATCCAAAAGCAACTGAAGAACAGGTGAAATTCGTCAGGCTGCAAATAGAAAAACCCGCTTTCGCAGGTTTTTTATTGCACTACGAAACTTTACCGAATTACTTCAGTTTGATTTCCTTGTACATCACATGCTTGCGCACCACCGGATCGAACTTCATGAATTCGAGCTTTTGCGGGGTGGTGCGTTTGTTCTTGTTGGTCGTATAGAAATGCCCCGTACCAGCGGAGGATTCCAGTTTGATTTTTTCGCGTGCGCCTTTTGCCACAGTCTTTCTCCTTTATACCTTCTCGCCGCGCGCGCGCATCTCGAACAGAACGGCTTCGATGCCGTTCTTGTCGATGGTGCGCAGTGCGGCATTGGTCAGGCGCAAAGACACCCAACGATTCTCCGATTCGACCCACAGGCGGCGGCGTTGCAGATTCGGCAAGAAACGACGCTTGGTTTTGTTGTTGGCGTGGGAAACATTGTTGCCCACCATCGGGGCTTTTCCCGTTACTTGACAGACGCGTGCCATGACTAACTCCAGACCAGTTGCAAAAATGAGGCGCGGATTCTACCCAAAGCGGCCGGAACACACAACCGAAAGTTTCTAGCCGTTTTTTCTGAACAAGGCAGACTGGGCATGCGCCTGCAAACCTTCACCAAACGCCAGCGTGGCAGCGATATCGCCCAGTTTTTGCGCGCCCGCAGCGGAGACCTGAATCAGGCTGCTGCGCTTCTGAAAGTCATAAACCCCCAGCGGCGAGGAAAAACGCGCAGTACCGGAAGTGGGCAGCACATGGTTCGGCCCGGCACAATAATCGCCCAGCGATTCAGAGGTGTAACGCCCCATAAAGATGGCGCCCGCATGCTTTATCTGCGGCAGCAAACTTTGCGGATCTGCGACCGACAGCTCCAGGTGTTCCGGCGCGATACGGTTGCTGATACGGCAAGCCTCGTCCAGATCAGCGACCCGGATCAGTGCGCCGCGATTCTCCAGCGCGGTCCGGATGATGTCTTTGCGCGGCATCTGTTCCAGCAATTTGTCGGCGCTCGCTGCCACAGCTTCTATAAAGTCTGCGTCCGGTGACAGCAGAATGGCCT
>JBAZFV010000176.1:0-2761 GCA_041653255.1 Sideroxydans sp.
GGCGCAAGTCATGTTGAGCACTTTGCTGGCCGCGCTGACCTTACCGCTATGGCTGTTGCTGATGGGCTTTTGAGAGAGGCAACTTTAAGGTCGCCATGGTGCCGCCGCCATCACGCGGGGATAGCTCGATGCGCCAGCCATTCGCCTCTGTCAATTGACGCACGATGGCGAGTCCGAGTCCGCTGCCGCCGGTGTCTTCGTTGCGGGAGGATTCCAGACGATAGAAAGGCTGGAATACTTTCTCGATCTCCTGCGGCGGAATGCCGGGGCCGCGATCCAGTATGTGGATGACCGCATCTTCACCAATTCGCTCCGACTCAATGCGGATGGGTTCGCCGTTGCCATAGCGGATCGCATTGCCGATCAGATTCAGCAGCACCCTGTGCAACGAGACCGGGTCTGCCAGAACAATCAAGTCGTTTCGTGCATGGCATTCAATCTTCGCGCCTTGCACGGCGGCGTCTGTAGTCACCTCTTGCAGCATAGGCCCCAGCTCGAGCGGTTCGGGAGTCTTTTGTTGCAACTCCTTGCTTAATGTCAGGAACTCCCCGATCAAACTATCCATATCCTCGATGTCACGCCGCAGTCGGTCGACCATTCTTGGCTCGACATCCTCGGGCAGCATTTCGACCGCCAATCGCATGCGCGCCAAGGGGGTGCGCAGATCATGCGAGATGCCGGCCAGCAATGTGGTCCGGTTGGCGAGCAGTTCGCGCACCTGCAACGCCATCCGGTTGAAGGTGGCAGCGAGGCTGGAAAGTTCCTGAATGCCGTTGACGGGGAGTGCTTCAGGGAGGCTGCCCGAGCCGATGCGTCTTGCCGCCAGCGACAATTGTGCAAGTGGCCGGGTGATACGGCGTGCCAGGATGAGTGCAGTGACCATGGACAGGATGACGGTCGCGAACAGGGCGAACAACAGCATCATGGGCGGATCGGTATGCAGCCGTGATTTCGGGAATCCGATGCGTATCAGTTTGCCGCCGGTATGTATCTCGGCCCAGAACCAGGTCGTGTCAATTTCGGTTACTTTCACCGAGACAGGTTCTCCCAGTCTGGCCGATAACGCGCTGTCCAGCAAAGTCAGATAGGGCAGGATATCTTCGCGCGGCGGCAGGGGTGAAGCATTGGGGAACAACATGAACTGATGTTGTTTGATCAGCTCCAGTTCGAAATCCTGACGCGTCTCCGGCGGCAGCTCGCCCCATGTTTTCGCCGACAGGATCAGCAAGGCGGCCAGATCATCGGCGGAGCGCTGTGCCATGGGTAACACGACGTAATTCACGGTCGCCGCAATCAGCACGAGCTGGAATACCAGAAGTGCAGTCGCAACGGTGCTGACTGTGCTGCGGAAGAGGGAGCGCGGTTTTTCAGGGGCGCGCATCGTTATGCGGTGCCGCCGGGAGAGAATAAATAGCCCTCTCCCCACACGGTGCGGATATATTGCGGTGCATTTGGATCGTCCTCGATCTTGCGTCGCAGGCGTGTCACCCGCACATCGATGCTGCGGTCGAAGGGAGAACGTTCGAAACCCTTGAGCATATCCATGATGCTGTCGCGCCCCAGTACGCGGTTGGGATGGTCGACGAAAATGCGTAACAGGTTGAACTCGCCTGCGGTCAGTGTGACGGTGGTATCCTGCCTGCTCAACAGACGGGCATCCAGATCCATGGTGTAAGGTCCGAAATGACGGGTGTCCGGCCCGGGCTCACTGTTCCTTCCATGGCTGTGTTTGTTGCGGCGCAACAGGGCGCGGATGCGCGCCAGCAATTCACGGGGATTGAAAGGTTTTGCCAGATAATCGTCCGCACCCACTTCCAGACCGATGATGCGGTCGACATCTTCGCCGCGCGCCGACAGCATGATGATGGGCACATCCCCCTGCGCCCGCAGGCGGCGCGCCAGTGACAAGCCATCCTCTCCCGGCAACATCAGATCAAGGATGACGAGGTCGGCCGTATGTTTTGTGAGTTGCGCATCCATGCCGCCACCGTCGGCCACCGTTGTGACCTGGAAGCCTTGTGCCGACAGATATTCATGCAGCAGCTCACGCAGGCCTGCATCGTCGTCCACCACCAGAATGTGTTTGGTTTCCATGGTGGCCACTATAACCGATGGCCATTCCGCCTGTCATGGCACACGGCGGCGCTGTAACACATCGTTACAAATTGATGCAGAAAGGAAATATCCGGGTAACTGTTCGCTTGCATCATGCAGCCATCAGGTGATTGACCTGATTCTTAAATCACAACAGGAGAACATCATGAATACCAGAAAAATTTTGCTGAACAGCTTGCTGGCATTGGGTCTGGCCGGGATCGGTAGCGCTTATGCCGCCGAAGAGGTCAAGGTACAGACGCGCGAAGAGATTCAGGCACAACATCGTGCGGAGACGGCTGGCATGACCGCAGAGGAGCGCGAGCAATACATGATTCAGCAGCGGGAAAAGATGACCGATGAACAACGCGCAGCTCTGCGTGCCGAGAGCCAGCAGAACAATACCGAGCAACGAAAGGGTAAGGGAGCCAAAGGCAACGGCACCCAGTTGCGTGACGGTTCCGGGGGTGGTTCGCAACGCGGCGGCGGTCAGGGTATGGGTGGCGGTATGAAAGCCCACTGATGCGGCTGACGTAAACGGGCGAATCGCCGATCAGAAAATGGTCGGCGTTTCGTCTGATTCAGACGAGTATGGAGGCGTAATATGAAAAACAGATACGGTTCATTCATCGTGGTTGCCCTGTGTATCATGTTTGCCAGCGGTGCG
>JBAZFV010000177.1:0-2716 GCA_041653255.1 Sideroxydans sp.
CGTATGTCGATCATCGAGGAGGGTGATCAACCGCAAATACGCATGGCTTACCTGGCGGTTGCAGCCTGCCATTCCGTCAATGGGGTGGCCGCACTGCATTCGCAATTGCTGCAACAGTATCTGTTCCATGATTTTTACGAACTGTGGCCGGAGAAGTTCAACAACAAGACCAATGGGGTTACCCCGCGCCGCTGGCTGGCTTGGAGCAACCCGGAGCTGAGTGCGCTGATTGATGCATCTATCGGAGAATCGTGGCGCACCGATCTGGCACAACTCCAGAACCTGCGCAAATTTGCTGATGACAAGGATTTTCAGGCCCAGTGGCGCAAGATCAAGCAGAGCAATAAGCAACGACTGGCAGCGATGGTACAACGCGATTGCGGGGTGGCCTTTGACACGCAGGCGCTGTTTGATGTGCAGGTCAAACGTATCCACGAGTACAAGCGGCAGTTGCTCAATGTGCTGCATGTGATTCATTTGTACGATCGCATCAAGCGCGGCGATACGGCAGATTGGACACCACGCTCGGTCCTCATCGGAGGCAAGGCGGCACCAGGCTATGACATGGCGAAACACATCATTCGACTGGTCAACGCGGTGGCGGAAGTAATCAATCAGGACACGGATACCAAGGGCTTGCTGCAACTGGTATTTCTGCCTGACTACCGGGTGTCGGCAATGGAGGTGATTTGCCCGGCGGCCGAGCTGTCGGAGCAGATTTCAACGGCGGGCAAAGAGGCCTCCGGTACCGGCAATATGAAATTCATGATGAACGGGGCTTTGACTATCGGGACGCTGGATGGCGCCAATATCGAGATACGCGAGGAAGCAGGGGAGGAAAATTTCTTCCTGTTTGGCCTGAATGCGGAACAGGTTGAGGCGATGCGCGGCCACTATGAGCCAGCAGCCATAGTTGCTGCCGATGATGATTTGCGGCGTGTGATCGACTTGCTGCGTTGCAACCATTTTAATTTGTTCGAGCCTGGATTGTTCGAGCCAATCGTGCAGAAGTTGCTTAATCCGCATGACCCTTGGCTGTCCATCGCCGACTTCCGTTCATATGTCGATGCGCAGAATCGGGTTGATGCAGCCTACCGCGACCAGGAGGGCTGGACACGAATGAGTATCATCAATACGGCGACCAGCGGCAAATTCTCCAGCGACCGCACCATCATGGATTACAACCGGGATGTATGGGGACTGGTTGCGATCAAGCCGCACGGGGAGTGAGATGGTGGGCGCGTTCATACGCCCGCTTTCATGTATCATTCGGCGCGATTTTTTTGTTCTGTCGTCTTTATTATCTTTAAGGAATTGAAGCATGTCTAATATAGAAACCCTGGACGGCCTGCAGCGTCGTCTGAATGCATCCCTTTCGCAACAACAAATGAGTGGCGAGGTGGAAGCACGTCTGAAGCGATTGGGGCGTACCGCCAAAGTGGATGGATTCCGTCAAGGCAAGGTGCCATTGAAGGTGCTACAGCAGCAATACGGGACATCAGTACAACAAGAAGTGCTGGGTGAGAATTTGCAGCGCGCATTTGCCGAGGCGGCTGTTGCCAATAAACTGCAAATCGTCGGACATCCCCAGTTCGAGATTAAAACAGTTGATCTTAATGCGCCGGAGATTGAATACAGCGCGACCTTCGAGGTTTATCCGGAAGTTGTCATTGGTGATCTGTCCAGCGAGGGTGTAACCCGTACGGTCTTCAAATTGGAAGATTCGGACGTGGAGGAGACGATTCAGACATTGCGCAAGCAGCGTGTCGAATACAAGGCTGTGGATCGTGCCGCGCAGGATGAAGATCAGGTGCGCATCGACTTCTCGGGCATGCTTGATGACAAACAGTTTGAGGGCGGTTCAGCCAAGGATTTTGCGGTGGTGCTGGGTGCCGGGCGCATGCTGCCGGATTTCGAGAATGCACTGCTTGGCAGCAAAGCAGGTGAAACCAAGTCGTTTGACATGACCTTCCCCGTCGATTACCACGGCAAGGATGTGGCGGGGAAACAGGTGACTTTCACCATCACCGTACATGCGGTGGAAGCGCCGAATTTGCCCGAAGTCGATGCAGAATTCGTCAAGTCGATGGGCGTGGCCGACGGCGATGCGGATAAATTCAGACAGGAGATTCGCGAAAATGTCGGGCGCGAGGCACAACGCCGGGTCAAAGTACGCAACAAGGATAGTGCGATGGATATCCTGCTCAAGATTTCCCAACTTGATGCCCCACAATCTCTGGTGCAGGGTGAGGCGCAGCGCCTGATGGAGCAGACGATGCACGATATGGAAGGGCGTGGTATGAAGATACCTCAAGGACTGAAACTGCCGGCCGATATGTTCCTTGAGCGCGCCGAGAAAAGAGTCAAACTGGGGTTGATCCTGGCCGAACTTGTCAAGCAGCAGGATTTGAAGGCGAAGCCGGAACAGGTTGAGGCGCTTATCAATGAGTATGCACAGAGCTTCGAGCGCCCGGAGGAGGTTAGGCAGTGGTATCGTGCCGACAAGTCGCGGTTGCAGGAAATAGAGAATCTGGTACTGGAAGACAATGTGGTGGCCTGGGTCATGGCAGGTGCCAAGGTCACCGAACAGGCGGCGAAGTTGAATGATTTGATGGAGAACTGAAATGATGCAAGGCGCGACACGAAATATCATTGAGCCTCAGGCTTCCGGCTTGGTACCCATGGTGGTGGAGACCAGCGGTCGGGGTGAGCGTGC
>JBAZFV010000178.1:0-2714 GCA_041653255.1 Sideroxydans sp.
CTAAAAAGAAAATCTGGATGAAAACGACAACCCTCCCATGAAAACCCCGAAAAGAATCGCCCCCCTGATCGAGGATGGCCTCGTCGATGAAGTCGTCCGCCAGCTGATGAGCGGCAAGGAAGCCACCGTGTATGTAGTGCGCTGCGGCGACGAAGTACGTTGCGCCAAGGTGTACAAAGAAGCCGACAAGCGCAGTTTCCGCCAGAGCACGGATTACACCGAAGGCCGCAAGGTGAAGAACAGCCGCCGCGCCCGCGCCATGGAAAAAGGTACAAACTACGGCCGCAAGGCGCAGGAAGAAGCCTGGCAGAATGCCGAGGTGGATGCCCTGTATCGCCTCGCTGCCGCCGGCGTGCGCGTACCCAGGCCGTACAACTTCTACGAGGGTGTGCTGCTGATGGAGCTGCTCACCGACAGCGCAGGCAACGCCGCGCCGCGCCTCAACGACATGGTACTCACTGCCGAAATCGCCCGTGAATATCACCGCACCCTCATCACCCAGGTCGTGCGCATGCTATGCGCCGGCGTGATCCACGGCGACCTCTCCGAATACAACGTGCTGGTGGATAGCGACGGACCCGTCATCATCGACCTGCCGCAGGCCATCGATGCCGCCGCCAACAATCACGCTCACGGAATGCTGCTGCGTGACGTGCAAAACCTCGCCGGCTATTTCGGCCAGTTCGCCCCCGAGCTGCTCACCACCGACTACGGCAACGAAATCTGGGCGCTGTTCCAGAGCGGCCAACTGAAACCCGATAATGTGCTGACCGGACACTTCGAGCGTGTCGAAAAAGAAGTCGATCTGCACAGCGTCATGCGTGAGATCAACGATACCCTCAAGGAAGAAGAAGTGCGGCAACAGGCGATCGCAATCCGTCTGGCGCGGGAGCGCGGTGTTTAACTTTTTCGCCCATAGTCAAAACGATTCGACTGGGGTACATTGCCTGCGGCGATGCTGACTGAATCACCTTTTCCCTGCACCGTAACAGCCCGCATCACCAAATAAATTCAATCACACAAGGAGACCGATCATGGCCAAAGGACAACAGCGCAAGAACAAGGAAACAAAGAAACCAAAGAAGAAACAGACTCCGGAAATTTGAGTCGGTCGCATTCCGAGAGTGGTTCAAGATCGATCGAATCTGACCCCATCGATTCGCCCGACGCTGATCAAGAAGGACAGTTGCGAGTTCTGCGCCAGTTGCGGCGTGATTGGTGTCTGCAGTTCATCTGTAATAAATCCAGGGTTGAACGTACCGCCCAAGTGCGGTACGGTCTTGTCTCACACACACCCGACCATTCCTTTGCCGTAAATCATGATTCGCCTCTGCCTTCGATCCTGCCTGCTGCTCTTTTCAATAGCCCTGCCAGCACATGCCAGCCTGCCGTTGGCGTCTAACGTGCCCGGCGGCGTCACACTCATTCCATTGGGCACAGTCGTCGAGAATGCACAGCCACCACAAGCATGGTTGGGTGAGCAACCCATCCTCGTGACAGCGGATAAAGGCAAATGGTTCGCAGTGGTCGGTCTGCCGCTGGATATGAAGCCGGGCTTGCATACGCTGCACACAAAAACGCGTGAAGAATCGACAGCGGTAGCCTTCAAAGTCAAAGCCAAGAAATATCCAGAGCAGCACATCACCCTGAAAGACAAGGGCAAGGTACAACTCTCTCCCGAAGACGAGGCGCGCGCCTTGGGAGAGATCGCGCTCATCAAGCAACTCAAGCTGCACTGGCAACCAAGTCCGGACACCGACACCGCCTTCATCCTGCCCGCGCAAGGCAGACTATCCGGTCGTTTCGGCTCACGTCGTATTCTCAATGGTCAACCACGCGCACCGCACGCGGGTATCGATGTCGCAGTACGTTCCGGCACCAAGGTCGTCGCCAGCTCCCATGCCAATGTACTCGCCGTCGGTGATTATTTCTTCAACGGCAAGACGGTGTTCCTGGATCACGGTAACGGCCTCATCACCATGTACTGTCATTTGGATAGCATCGATGTAAGTGCAGATGACGTAGTGCACAAAGGTCAGCAAATAGGTCTGTCAGGCCAGACAGGTCGCGCCACCGGCCCGCATCTGCACTGGAGCGTCATCCTAAACGGCGCGATGGTAAACCCAAAATTGTTCCTCTCACGCCAAGCGAAGTGAAAACCAGCAAGCCCCTGCCCTACCTCGGCGGCTACCCCGCCACGCTGGTCGAGCAGGTGCGACAACTCATCGCACAAGACAAAGTAGCCGACCTGCTGCGCCAGAAATATCCCAGCTCACACGATGTGCGCACCGACAAAGCGTTGTACGACTACGCGCTGCAACTCAAGAACGAATACCTGCGCAATAGCGGACAACTGAGCAAGGTGATGTTTGACAGCAAACTGCATGTGCTGCGCAACGCACTCGGCACGCACACCTCCATCTCCCGCGTGCAGGGCCTGAACCTCAAAGCGAAAAAGGAGATACGCGTAGCAGCACTGTTCAAAGAGTCGCCACCCGAGTTCCTGCGCATGATCGTCGTGCACGAGCTGGCACACATGAAGCAGCGAGAACACGACAAAGCGTTCTATCAACTGTGCATGCACATGGAACCGAACTACAGGCAACTGGAATTCGACCTGCGGGTGTATCTGACTTATCGCGAGGCGGGTGGGGGCAATCCATGGGAGGTTGTAGATACAACCATTTAAGGGGAAACGTTGCTTGAAAGCAGAT
>JBAZFV010000179.1:0-2651 GCA_041653255.1 Sideroxydans sp.
TCTTGGCGCCGGGGAAGAAGCTGAGGGAGATGTCTTTGATGATTTGACGCTTGGGGGGAACGATCTTGCTCACGCGGAGCATAGACATTACGTATTGACCTTGTGCCATTTTGTAAATTCTCTGGGTTACTGTGGAAAGGCGCGTAGCTTACCGCATGCGGAGCCTGTCGCCCACCTGCGCGATGGCATACCAGGCATTCAACTCGGCAGCACTTCGTCCCTGGCCCCAGTCCGCTACGTCTGACTCGGCAATTGGCCGATACGGACCGTGCTTCACTTCAAAGATCACTGCGCCCGGATCGCGTGACAGTACGGCATGCCAGCCACCCGCCGGAATCTCGATCACACTGATATTTTCGCCCAATTCGGCGCGTTCGATGACCTGACCCGCCTCGTTGAACATCAGCACAGTGAAGCGCCCGCGCAGGGCGGTCAGCACTTCCCATGTGTGCGGATGACGATGCGGCAGAATGAGAGTGTCAGGCTCCATGGCGATGGCCAGGCGCTGGATGGGATCGCTTAATTCCGTATGCAGGTTTGAATTGGCTCGCAGGCGCGGCGATTGCCGGGCCTGTTGGCCGAGACTGGTCAGATCGATACTGCTGATTCTCTTCAAGATAGTTCTCCTGTGTGTAGGTCGATTTTACCGAAACCTGCCGTACAGGGTATTCCTGCTTTGAAGTCGCGGCGACTCACTATAGAATCTGCCTCATGCCAAACCCCCTGCTCAATGCACTTGTACGCCCTTTACTGCTGATCGCACTTACCAGTTGCACCATAACGGTCAACGCGCAAGAAGAGATTGCCAAAGCTGAGTTCGTGGTTGAAGTCGACCCCTACTACTCTAATGTCGGCTACAACATTCCGCTCACTGCCAAACCGATTCCAACCATCACTTCGGACAGCGAAGTGGTGATTTATCGCGAACTGATCAAGGATTCGCTCATTCCGCGCTTTATGACGCTCGAGGCCAGCGCTTACCCGATGCCCATCCTCGGCACTTATCTCAAGACGCATCAGCGCGGCCTGTATGACAGTGGTGAGATCGGTGGCAGCGGTATCAACCTGATCGAATCGCTGACCGCGGGTTTCCAGGAACCCTGGGCGCTCTCCGCTTTTTTCGGCAATGTCGCCAAACTGCGCAGGCCAGGTACGGACGGTGGTGGCGACAATTATGGCTATACCGGTTATCTGCTCAACATCGGCGCGAAGCACATCAAGAACAACACTATGATCGATGATGACTGGTACGAGGTTGAGTGGAAGATCAAAGGCAAACTCGATTACCCTGGCAGGAAGCTCTCATGGAGCTTGCGCGGCGGCACCAAGGTTCATAGCAATCCGGATGTGAACGACATTTATTATTTGGCGGCATCGCGCAGTCACACCGAAGTGAACCTGCCTTTTCTGGGTTGGCTGGAAAATGCCAGTGTGGAAACACGGCTACATTTTTTGCAGCGTGACGGCAAGCCGGTACGCGCCGAACTGATCGCCGGGAAGAAATTTCCGATACCAAAATTCAGCATCGTCCCCACCCTTAGCGCCGGCTTCATCTGGAACAGCCCGGATGAGTACTCCGGGCTGCTGCGTGATGCGACCGGCAACCGCCTGACCTTCATCCTGCGCCCGTCATTCGAATTCTGACACCCGCTAATTTTTAACAGGACTCCCGATATGTGCGGCCTCTGCGGTGAATTACGCTTCGACCATCAACTCCCCGATCCCGCTGTCTTGAACCGCATGACGGCAAGCCTTGCCCGGCGCGGGCCGGATGCAACCGGTATCTATACCGACGGCCCGCTCGTGATGGGTCATCGTCGTCTTGCCATCATCGATCTGTCCGAACGCGCCAAACAACCGATGGTGGATGATGATTTGCATCTCACACTGGTGTTCAACGGCACGATCTACAACTATCGCGAATTGCGTGATGAGCTCGTTGAAATGGGCTATCACTTCTTCTCGGAGAGCGACAGCGAAGTCATTCTCAAGGCCTACCACGCGTGGGGAGAGCATTGTGTTGCACATTTCTGCGGCATGTTCGCCTTTGCGGTGTGGGACGTGCGGGCACGGACACTGTTTATGGGGCGCGACCGTTTCGGCATCAAGCCTTTGTATTACACGACGGATGGTGCGTCGCTGCGTTTCGCATCGACCATACAGGCCCTGCTGGCGGCAGGCGGTGTGGATCGCAGCCTCGACCCGATCGCTTTGCATCATCACCTGACCTTGCACGCCGTGGTCCCAGCACCGCGCACTTTGCTCAATGGCGTCAAGAAACTGCCGCCCGCACACTGGATGCGCATCGACACCAGCGGCAATATCACTCTGCAACGCTATTGGTCGCTCGACGCAACGCGCCCCGCAGTTGATTTGAACGAAGAGGATTGGCTCCACGCCACCCGCCACGTGCTGAAGAAGGTGATAGAGCGTCACCGCCTCGCGGCGGATGTGCCGGTGGGTGTACTGCTGTCGGGTGGTCTGGATTCCAGTCTGATCGTGGCACTATTGGCCGATCATGTGCACGACCTGCACACCTTCTCCATCGGCTTCGAGGACATCGCGGGAGAAGCGGAACAAGGCAACGAGTTCGAGTATTCGGATCAAGTGGTGGCGCGCTACGGGACGCACCACGAGAAATTCCTCATCCC
>JBAZFV010000180.1:0-2647 GCA_041653255.1 Sideroxydans sp.
ACACCAGCAGCCATAAACACAGCCATCGAAAAAGCGCGGTGGCTCAGTACGGCGTGGAAACTGGCGAACATTTATCTCGCAAGTTTGGATGCAAAGCCGCTTACTGACAGCGCTCCAGATATTGTCGGTTTGAGCGAAGAGATGACCTGCTACGTGTCCATGAAGTATTTCAGCAACAACAATCCGTTCGAAGATTATGTAGTTCACGAAGCGGCTCATATTTTCCACAATTGCAAACGTGAGATGATCGGACTGCCCGCAACCCGTCGTCGTGAATGGCTGCTTGAGATTAATTACGCCAAACGCGAAACATTCGCCTATTCCTGCGAAGCCTATAGCCGCATTCTGGAGCTTGGCGAAACCCGTTCAGCACGCAGCAGACTTCTGTCAGAACTTGCCGAAGGGCCAATGCCGCCGGACGAGCGTGTTGAGGGGGCTGAATATGTCGATATTCTTCGAGAGGCCGTTGCCGCCAGGAATGGATGGAAGCGTATCCTTGAGCGATGTTTTCCTTATCAGCCGATCAATTCGGCATACGGATCAACGCCTCAAACTCTTTAATCGGTACGGGTTTGCTAAACAAGTAACCCTGGTACGCATGACAGCCATTGCGTTCAAGAAAGTCGCGCTGTTCCTCGTTTTCCACTCCTTCCGCAACCACTTCCATTCCCAGGCTGTTGCCCATGCCAATGATCGTCTGCACGATAACTGCGTCAGTGGGTTTTATGCCGATATTATGCACAAAAGACAGATCGATTTTCAGTTGGTCAAGTGGAAGTTGTGTCAAGTAAGACAGTGATGAGTAGCCCGTGCCAAAGTCATCCATGGAGAACCCTACACCGATCTGCTTCAGCTCGTGCATTTTGACAATAGTGTCATTGATATTGTCCAGCACTACGCTCTCGGTCAGTTCAAGTTTGAGCCGGGTCGGATCGGCACCGGCCTTTTTAATGGCTGCGCGTACTTGTTCAACGAAGTCCGGTTGGTGAAACTGCCGCGCGCTCACGTTGACCGCGAGTTGCAGTTCACATGCCGATGGGTTTGCTTCCCATGCCTTGATCTGGGCGCAGGCGGTTTCCAGCACCCATTGCCCGATGGGCAGAATCAGACCGGTATCTTCCGCCAGGGGGATGAATTGCAGCGGTGAGACCAGGCCGCGTTCCGGATGCAGCCAACGCAGCAATGCTTCGGCACCGATGGGGTGGTTAGCGGCATTCACCTGTATCTGGAAGAAGAGCTTGAATTGCTGCTGTGAGAGTGCGTGGCGCAGGTCGGCTTCAAGTGTGGCACGGGCTTCGAGCGCGGCCTGCATGTCCGGATCGAAAAAGCGCAGGGTGTTGCGGCCAGAGGTCTTGGCTTGGTACATCGCCGTATCGGCGTGCTTGAGCAGGTCATCCATGCCGATCTCGTTGTCACGGAACAAACTGATGCCGATGCTGGCAGAGCAATAGTATTCAAACTCATGGAGGTTAAAAGGCTGGTTAAGGGATGCAAGAACCTTCTCTCCAATATCCTGGGCTTGTGCTATCGCTAGTTGGGTGTTTTCGTTCAGTTCCTCGAGAACGACGATGAACTCGTCGCCACCCATTCGGGCGACCGTATCGCTGCTGCGCACGCAATCCTGGAGACGTTTGGCGACCTCGATCAGCAGCAGGTCACCGATGTTGTGGCCCTTGGTATCGTTAAGTGCCTTGAAGTTGTCCAGATCAATGAACAGGATGGCACCATGATCCATGTGGCGTGCACTGTGGGTTAGCACCTGCTGTACACGATCCCGCAACAGGCTACGGTTGGGCAGGCCGGTCAGGGAATCATAAAAGGCGAGTTGCTCAATATGAGCTGCCTGGGCTTTAAGCTCGGTGATGTCCTCCACGACTACCAGCAATTCTTCTTCTTCTTCTTCTTCTTCTTCTTCTGCAAGCCGGATTCCAGTGATGGTGAGGCGCAGCCATTTTTCGTCCAGCGCGACGTCAATGCCGCGCAAGGCCATCCCGCTGGCGAGGACGGCTTGCGCCTTTTGGCGCAGATCGGGCAGCGGCAGGATGTCTGCGAGTTCGCGTCCGAAAACGTCTTCTCCGTTTTCCAGTCCAAACATCTCGCGAAAGGAGCGGTTGACACTGCGCACCTTGAGGGTGTCGTTCACCACGATCAGCCCGGCAGGAAAGCTCAGAATGATGTCATCGGCGTATTTTTTGAGCCCGAGGATGGCACGCCGGTCGGCCTGGATATAGGTGTCGATGGCAAGCCCCATGTCCAGGAACGCGATCTTCTGCAGCGCGTGGTAGGTTGCAAGGAATTTGTCCGGGTCGTCGCCAAGCAAGCGCCACAGCTCGGGCAGCAGCCCAACGAGGTACTTGTTATAGGAGCCGATGTACCACTTGGGTTCGAGCCCGATGTGCTGGTGGACGACGCCTACGCGCAGGCGTTGGAGAATGTAGTCGGGGCCGTAGTCCCCTGCGGTCAGACTGTCGAAGTAGGCCGCCTGGGAGCGCTTCAGGCGCTCAAGGGATGGTGCATCGGGGACGAAGCGGCGGGTTTCCTCGAACTTGATGAGATGGGTGTAAAAGTCGTCCACGAAGTGCTGCGACACATCTTGCAGAGACGCGTGCAACTCCGTGAGCAAACTGACATCGGTTTCGCCGAATTC
>JBAZFV010000181.1:0-2618 GCA_041653255.1 Sideroxydans sp.
CTGGCTGCACAACGTCAAGCCCAACATCATGGCCAACAATCGCCTCAAATACTGGCGCGTGGATAGCACGCTGCGCGGCCAGCTTCGCCGCGCATGGAACCAGCCGGTGCGCTGGCCATTGTGGCTTGGTACGATAGCCCTGTTGCTGTTTGGCGGGTGGATGTGGCGCGTGTTGCGGCAGCGCGAGGAGAGAAAGTGATCGGCAATTCCGGGGGAGTTGAAACCATGTGTTACCCGGCTTGTGAAGTGTCGGCGGTGAAGTCTTTTAGTATGTCGACTCAATACGGAACGCCTCTGGCTCCGCACTATCCTTCCCCGCCCCAAGGGACGAGGTTTGACGCGCATATTGATCAAATTGCATCGGCAATAAGGGCGAAGATAGCCATTTGGGTTGACGCACCAAGCGCGGGGTGCGGCGTGCCGATATCGTGGAAGGCAACGGAATATCCGTTGCGTTGTGCAACGCCGCATGCCCAGTGGCGAAACCTGGAGCGGTCCCATTCAAAGCAATGGCCGGGATGGCGGAACTGCCCCGGGGTCATGCCATACATGACGTTATATTCATGGTTTGGTGTCGTGATCAATACGGTGCGCGGCCGGTAACAGCTGAACACCGCACGCTCGACGCGGCTGAGTCGGCCGGGGTCGATATGCTCGATGGTCTCCAGCAACACGGCTGCGTCGAATCCATTCAGGGCAGAGTCCGGTTCGGTGAACGAGGCATGCAACACTTCGACACGTCCCGGCGGTGCGAACGGGTCCAGTCCCAACAAGCAGCGCGCCATCTGTAGAACAGAATCTGAAATATCGATGCCAACGATACGGCTGAATTGTGTCTGTGCTGCCAGCCTGACCATCAGTTCGCCTTCGCCACAGCCCAAATCAAGCACACTTCCAGCCTTCGCATCGAGCAGCGCGCCGATCACGGCTGCGATGCGCATTTCATGCAAAGCGGTCGCACTGCCGCTGATACCCGGATGACCTTCCAACTCCCTGTCCATATTTATTTTCAGTCCTTCACTGCGCGACGAGGCGTGTCAGTTCTTCGCTATAGATGAATGTCAGGTTGTGCGTGGCGCAGTTGATGACGCGTAGTTTTCGGGAAAAAGCACGGGCCATGACTCTTCCAAACCGGCCAGCAGGCCCAAACCATTCACTGAAGGTTTCTTGCAGGGGATTGCATCAAATGTCCGCGCGATGTTGGCCGTTGCCGGAGAAAAATACACTTTAACCTCACAGTGGAGGCTCCCCTCTGACTCGTGGCGAAAGAATATTGCCGCGTCCTTCGGGCAGTCGGTCGTTCCGTATTCGGCAAGAAAAAGCGCATTGACTTGCTCCAGAGCTCCTCCCGCCAGCATGGCATCGCCCAGATTACATATAAACCAGATATTCGCCATTGTCCGGTCTCCCGCGTCGATTCAAGGTTTCGGTCATGTGCGGAAATAGAACCGATTGCCCATTTACCGCAGGCGCACTGCAAAACCCTCAGGGGCCAATTCCCTTGCCATCCCTGTCCTCGAATGAGCAGCCATCGATATGGATATGACCCGGGTAGTGCTCCTCGAACGCATGACACAGCTCGGGCTTGGCCAGCCACTGCTGGTCAGGCGAGAGGAAAAGTTTGTTATCGATCAGCACCTCCTGGTCCTGGTACACCTCGAAGATGTGTACATCGGCCGGATTGATGTTGTTTTCCTGTAGATGTTCCAGCAAGCCGCAAATCGTGGCAGCAAGGTAAGAGTTGTATTCCTCACTCCCATCAAGAATGCGCACCCTGGCTTCATAAGTATAAGGCAGGCTCTTATCGTATTTTGATTTTGGCCCCAGAATTTTCTCGACTAGACTCATGATGTCACCTCCTTTGGTGTGACTGTATCACTATTGTTTCCGTGAAATCGCACGACCTTATGCCAGCGACACGCAACGGTCAATTTCGGCGATGAACTCAAGAGCAAGACCAGATCGCTTGGTTTCATACCACGCACTTGCTTCGATGAACTCTGCACTGGCGGTACGATGAAAAGTAACAGGTAGGCTCATTGCCTGATTTTGGCAAGAGCCGCAGCCTTTACTTCACTCCAAGGAACTACATCATCAGGGTTGGCAAGATGGTCTGCGAGTCGGCGGTCAAGTTCCGTTTTCTGCGCTTCGGTCAAAGATGGCGCGGCGCCACGGCTAACAATGCCATCCCAGATGGCTTCGACCAGCTCGATTTGCTCGTCAATGTCGAGCACGCGAGCTTGTTGTAAGAGTTGGGTATTCATGATCAGGACTCCATTCAGAACCAATGGGGCAATTCTAGCGCTCATCACACACCATGTCGAACTAGGATGCCCAACGTGAAAGTAAGGGGCTGCGCGCTTTCCTGAAAGCAGAATCGAAAAGGTAACGGAGTCGGTTCCTTTTTTAGCTATTTTGCTTTCCTAACGAAATAATTCGACTCCGGTAACCTCAATTGGTGCGCTACGAGATACCTTGAGATTGTCATAATGAGTGTGAATTTTCTTCATGTGCGATTAAGCCCTAACGACTCTATTCAGGTGCCTCGGCGAAACCGATGTCCCAGCCCGAAGGGCGACTGGACTGACTTGTTAGGCTATTTTCCATATTCCAACGAA
>JBAZFV010000182.1:0-2576 GCA_041653255.1 Sideroxydans sp.
TTTGAGCTGTGCCGGTTACGGCTCGGTGGTCACGGTCACGGCCGCAATGGGATTCGCTGCGGCGGCTCAGTGTCTTGAAATTTTGGCAGGTCGGGCTTCAACCCGGCAGCCCATCACAGCGACCACACCAGACTGAGGCACGACCCACCCCCTTACTTGAGCCAGCCCTTGCGCCAGAAGAACCAGAACGGAATGGATATCGTAAGGAACATCAGGAACAGTGCGAACGGATAGCCGAGTTTCCATTCCAGCTCAGGCATGAAACGAAAGTTCATGCCGTAAATGGAGGCGATCAGTGTCGGCGGCAGCAAGGCCACTGCAACCACCGAAAACAGACGTACGATACGGTTCTGGTTGATGTTGATGAAGCCGATGATGGCATCCATCAGAAAGTTGATCTTATCGAACAGAAACGAAGTGTGGCCGTCGAGCGATTCGATGTCCTGCTGGATCTGGCGCACTTCCTCAACTTGCGCCGGGTTCAACGCTTTACTGCGCAACATGAACGACAGCGCGCGCCGGGCATCCATCACGTTGCGGCGGATACGCCCGTTGACGTGTTCCGCCTGCGCAATCTCCGCCAGCGCCCCGCTCGCCTGCCTGTCGTTCAGGTTAGAGCCCAGCACGCCCTGACTCACCTTCCCCAGATCGGCATAGACCTCTTCCAGCGCATCGGCAGAAAATTCGACATCCATACCGTACAGGCTGATCAGCACATCGCGGCAATCGTCAATCCTGCCTGATTCGGCACGCATGCGGATGCGCAACAGACGAAAGATGGGAAGGTCTTCCTCGTGAATGCTGATCAGCGTCTCGCCAGACAACACGAAAGCAACCGCCACGCTATGCGAATGGCTTTCGGTGCCAGCCAGAAAATCGGAGCGCAAATGCAGATTGCCTGCATGCTCATAGAAACGCGCACTGGCTTCAATATCGCGCAAATGTTCGGGGCTGGGCAGGTGCAGACCGTAGATGCGTTCGACCCAGAGCACCTCTTCCTCCGCAGCTCCATACAAGTCGATCCATACCACTCCCGACTGACGAAAATCCTGCCCAGAATCAAGTTGCAGCCGATTCAGATGCCCGTTGTTCAAAGTAAATGCGTAAAGCATGATCCTCCTCCTGCTGTGTCGCTCATTCTAGCCTTTGCTGCCCGAAACGGCACAGCACCTCGTAGCGCGACCCCTGTCCGTCGTTGAGAGATTGTAGCAATACAAAATCATTAATCTGCCAGCGCACAGCGGGCGGTACCGGCAGTGGTGCATCCGTCCAGCGTGCATGGCGCAGCAAGGTGACGTGCGGCTGGTAGGGGCGCGCCTCGAAATGGAAATGATGTTTGCGCAATGCATATTCCAGATCAGAAACAAGTGTAGTCAGTGCGGGCGGTACAGAAACAGGCGCTGCATAGACGATATGGTTATGCCCCCAATACTGCACCGTGGTCAGGTTCAGTTCAAAACTGGGAGTATCCACCTCCCGTGCTGCCAGGCACAGTGCCGGCAGACACTGCTCGCTCACCTCACCGAGAAATACCAGCGTGCAGTGCAGGGTATCGGAGCGCATGGGCTTACCGCCGCATAATTCTTGCAAGGGTGGTTGCCAAGCCGCCAACACCGTGCGTTCGGCCATATTCGGCCACAGCGTGAAGAACAGACGACGATAATTGCTTATGTGTATTCCCATGCGACAGATGCTAACCCCATACCCGCTTCGGGGTCGAGCCCAGTAGCGCATTCAGGTAGAATGCGCGCCTTGAAATGAGAGCTGCCTCAATGAACACTCGGCTACGCGAAATCCCATACAACTACACCTCCTTCTCCGACCGCGAGATCGTGCTGCGCCTGCTGGGCAGCGAGGCGTGGGACATCATCAATACTTTGCGCGAGGAACGCCGCACCGGACGCTCGGCACGCATGCTGTACGAAGTGCTGGGCGATATGTGGGTGCTCACGCGCAACCCCTATCTGGAAGATGATCTGCTGGCCAACCGCAAGCGCCGCCGCGCGCTGATCGGCGCGCTGTACCATCGCCTGAATGCGATCGAGGAACGCCGCCAGGACAACCAGCCGGTCAAGCGACTGCTCGAACTTGCCACCGATGCGGTCGAACGTTTCGCCGCCGATTTTGAAACCACCCTGCAATTACGCAAACGTACCTTGCGTACCCTTGCGCGCATCACGCGCCGCGACAATATCCAGTTTGACGGGCTGGCGCGTGTGTCGCACGTCACGGATGCCACCGACTGGCGCGTGGAATACCCGTTCGTCGTGCTGCACCCCGATACCGAGGAAGAGATCGCACCGCTGGTGCGCGCCTGTATCGGTCTGGGGCTGACCCTGATTCCACGCGGCGGCGGTACCGGCTACACCGGCGGCGCGGTGCCGCTGGACAAATACTCTGCCGTCATCAACACCGAAAAACTGGACGCAATCGGACCTATCGAACACTTAGTACTGCCCGGTTTGACCGAGCCTTATGCCACCATTCAATGCGGTGCCGGTGTGGTCACCCGGCGGGTGATGGAAGCCGCAGAAGCAAAACAGCTGGTCTTCGCGGTTGACCCCACGTCGGCCGAT
>JBAZFV010000183.1:0-2516 GCA_041653255.1 Sideroxydans sp.
TCAAACTAAACGACAGCAACAGGCACAAAGCCACAGCAGATCCTATTTTTTTCAGCATTTCCATTTTATCTTTATTTTTTAGTTGATTATCGGGCGGCGCAATGTCCCAAACGCCCGCAATTCTACCAAAGAAGCGGCTTGCGTACATTACCCCTTTCATCCGCAACCCCGCACACAGAACGAGCTACACATAATCACGCTCAAAACACACGCCAGGTTTTTCGGGGACACAGCGGTTTCGGGTAGAATCGCGCATCTGGTTCAACCTGACTTCATTCAAGCAAACATGAACAGTAACGCCCCCGCACCGGTCTCCAACTTCATCCGCACCATCATTGACGGCGACCTCGCCTCCGGCAAGCACACGCGCATTGTCACCCGCTTCCCGCCGGAGCCGAACGGCTATCTGCACGTCGGCCACGCCAAGTCCATCTGCCTTAACTTCGGCCTGGCCAAAGATTATAACGGCCAGTGCAACCTGCGTTTTGACGACACCAACCCGGAGAAAGAGAGCGAGGAGTATGCGCAATCCATTCAGGACGATGTACGCTGGCTGGGCTTTCAGTGGAGTGGCGAAATCCATTGGGCGTCGGATTATTTCGATGCGCTGTACGACTTTGCAGTTGAACTCATCCGCAAAGGGTTGGCTTATGTGGACGACCTAACGCCGGAACAGATGCGCGAATATCGCGGCTCGCTGACCCAGCCCGGCAAGAACAGTCCCAACCGCGATCGCCCGGTAAATGAAAATCTCGACTTGTTCGCGCGCATGAGAAACGGCGAATTCGCCGACGGCGCGATGATACTGCGCGCCAGGATCGACATGACCTCGCCCAACATCAACCTGCGCGACCCGGTCATCTACCGCATCAAGCGTGCGCACCACATCCGCACCGGTGACAAATGGTGCCTTTACCCGATGTACGACTACACCCATTGCATCTCCGATGCGCTGGAAGGCATCACCCATTCCATCTGCACCCTGGAATTCGAAGACCACCGCCCGCTCTACGACTGGGTGCTGGACAACATCACCATCCCCTGTCACCCGCGCCAGTACGAGTTTGCGCGCCTGGAGCTGCACTACACCATCACCAGCAAGCGCAAACTGCTGCAACTGGTGAATGAAAAAAAGGTAAGCGGGTGGGACGACCCGCGCATGCCCACGATTCAAGGCATGCGCCGGCGCGGTTACACGCCGGAAGGCATCCGCGAATTCGCCAAACGCATCGGCGTATCCAAGAGCGAGAACAGCGTGGACATGGCAATCATGGAAGGTGTGATCCGCGAAGATCTGGAATTGCGTGCCCCGCGTGTAATGGCGATCATCAACCCGCTCAAGGTCACCATCACCAATGCCGACAGTGCGCAAGCACGTGAAGCGGACTTCCATCCCAACGTGCCCGGGCTGGGCAAGCGCCTCGTGCCGTTCGGCAAAGAATTATTCATCGAAGCCGACGATTTCGCCGAAGTGCCTCCGCCCGGGTGGAAGCGTCTGGTTCTCGGTGGCGAGATCCGCCTGCGTCACAGCTACGTGATGCGTTGCGACCAGGTGCTGAAAGATGCAACAGGCAAAATCATCGAGCTCAAGTGCAGCATCGACCATGACACGCTGGGCAAGAACCCGGAGGGGCGCAAGATAAAAGGTGTCATTCACTTCCTGTCGCGCGAACATGCGCTCCCCGCCGAGATTCGCTTGTATGACCGCCTGTTCACCGTGCCCGAACCGGACGGCGACAGGGAGGTCGATTTCCTCACCCACCTCAATCCGGATTCACTCTCCGTGGTGCAAGGCTGGGTGGAAAGTGCGGTGCAAGATGCCGTACCGGAAACACACTACCAGTTCGAGCGCCTGGGTTATTTCGTAACCGACCGCCGCGACCATCAACCGGGTAATAAACTGGTGTTCAACCGCACCGTGACATTGCGTGACTCATGGAGCAAGGAGGGAAAATGAACGAAGTGACCGTGGAATTGAATGAAGAAAAGAACAAGTCGCTGAAAAGCCTGACGCAGATCGTGTACGTCCTGTACGCCCTGTCTTACTTCGCCGGCATCACCGCCATCGTCGGCATTATTATCAATTACGTAAAGCAGGAAGATGTTGCGGGGACATGGCTGGAAAGTCATTTCCGCTGGCAGATTCGCACCTTCTGGTTCAGCCTGCTGTGGGCCGTGATTGGAGTGGCGACCCTCTTCATCATGATCGGCATAGCAATCTTGTTCGCCAACTTCTGCTGGATCATTTACCGCATCGTCAAAGGCTGGCTCAACCTCAATGACAACAAACCGATGACATTTAACTAGCCGTCATACCGGCGCAGACCGGCATCCAGTCAGAGAAAACACATCCGCGAAGCGGATACAAGGTCAAAGGTATCTTGAATAAAACCGCTGGATTCCGGCCCGCACCGGAATGACAGCTCGAGAAGAAACAGAAATGCTAAAAATCTACAACACCCTCGCCCGCGACAAGCAGGATTTCAAACCCATAACAGCCAACAAGGTGCGCATGT
>JBAZFV010000184.1:0-2505 GCA_041653255.1 Sideroxydans sp.
CAGTTTTCAATGAAGGAATGAAATGAGTTATCTGACTTGGCTGTTCCGGATTACGCTGTTTATCGCCCTGCTCGGATTTGCCATGAAAAACAACGAGCCGGTTGTGTTGCGCTATTTCTTTGGCTACGAGTGGAGCACCTCGCTGGTTGTCGCACTGTTGGGTTTTTTTGCGCTGGGTATGCTGTTCGGTGTGGTTGCCATGGTGCAACCCTGGTTTCGTTTGCGCGGTGAATTGGCCGAGGCCAGACGCAAATTGCACACCGCACAAGAACAACTTGCAACACCATCCAGTCCTGAACAAACTTCCTGAAAATAGAGACGATGGATTTTGAACCATGGATGCTGCTGGTATTTCCGCTGTTCTTTGGAATGGGATGGTTGGCCGCACGCATCGACATAAAAGAGTTGCTTACCGAATCGAGTTCACTCCCGCGCTCGTATTTCGAGGGGTTGAACTTCCTGCTCAACGAACAGCAGGATCAGGCGATCGAGGCTTTCATCGAGGTAGTCAAAGTCGATCCGCAAACGATCGAGTTGCACTTTGCGCTGGGCAGTCTGTTTCGCCGCCGGGGTGAGGTCGATCGCGCCATCCGCATGCACCTCAATCTGGTCGAGCGCGCGGACCTGGACGAAGAAAGAAAGCAGCAGGCGCTGTTCGAGCTGGCGCAGGACTATCTGAAGGCGGGCATCCTCGACCGCGCGGAAGATGCACTGCACCGGTTGCGCGGCACGTCCTACGAAAAACAATCCTACGAATTTTTGCTGGACATCTACCAAAAAGAGAAGGATTGGCTGAAGGCAATCGACATCAGCCAGCGCCTGACGGCGCTAACGGGAGAACCCCATGGCCGATTCGCGGCCTTCTTCTTTTGTGAACTGGCTGCCACAGAACTGGCAAATAAGCAGGAAGAAGCGGCCATCGTCCATCTGGAGCAGGCACTTGTCGCCGATGCGAAAAATGTGCGTGCCAGCATGATGCTGGGTGATATCGAACTGGCTGCCGGTAGGGTTGCGGACGCGGTAGAACGCTGGAAAAGGATCGAACAACAGGATGCGCAATACTTGCCGCTGGTCGCGGAGCGCTTGTTGTCGGCCTGCCAGCAACTGGGCGAGGAAGAAGCCGGAGTGAGCTTGTTGCGCAGCTGGTTGCAGCAATACCCGTCACTCGATCTGATGAACGTGTTGTTTGGCGCAGTCGTGGCACGCGAAGGAGCCAATGCAGCTTATCAACTGGTGCGTGACGAACTGCGGCGCAATCCCAGTCTGCTCGGGCTGGAAAAGTTGCTGGAAGCGCAACTACTGTCCTATCACGGCGAACGCCGCACAGACATCGAATTGGTGAAGCAGTTGATTCATGATCGAACCCGCACCATCGGCATGTACCGTTGTTCGCATTGCGGTTTCAAGGCGCGCCAGTTCTATTGGCACTGTCCTGCCTGCCATAGCTGGGATTCCTACCGTCCACGCCGTACTGAAGAGACGGGAGTTACCCCATGAGCGACCCAAAAATCATCGTCGCTCTCGATTATCCCCAGGCCGCACCCGCACTCGCACTGGCTGCGCGGCTGCAACCGTCCATGTGCCGGCTCAAGGTGGGCAAGGAGTTATTCACCGCCGCCGGCCCGCAGTTGGTTGAACAATTGCAGCGGCTGGGTTTTGAAGTGTTTCTCGACCTCAAATTTCACGACATTCCGAACACTACGGCGCAAGCCTGCAAGTCGGCTGCCGCACTCGGGGTGTGGATGGTCAATGTCCACGCGCTGGGTGGCCGGCGCATGCTGGAAGCGGCACATGAGGCACTGGCGAACACCGGGCGGCGTCCGCAACTGATCGCGGTCACCATTCTTACCAGCATGGCACAGGATGATCTGCGCGAAATCGGTATCGAATTCAGCCCAGCGCAGATGGCGTTGCGCCTGGCGAGTTTGAGTCAGGAGTGCGGGCTGGATGGAGTGGTTTGTTCGGCGCAGGAAGCCGCCATCTTGCGTGCCCAATGCGGGGAGGATTTTCGTCTGGTCACGCCAGGTATCCGCCCGGCGCTGGCGGCGGCCGATGACCAGTCACGCATCATGACGCCGCATGCGGCGCTGGCGGCGGGAGCGAGCTATCTGGTCATCGGCCGCCCGATCACCCAGGCCCGCGATCCGCTGCAAGCCCTGCAGGATATTCTGAGAGAAACAGGAGGTGCGGCATGAAGTTGCCATCGTTCGATAAGGCGCGGGTTCTGGTTGTCGGTGATGTGATGCTGGATCGCTACTGGTTCGGCGATGTGACCCGCATCTCGCCGGAAGCGCCGGTGCCGGTGCTCAAGGTAAGCCGGGTGGAAGAGCGCCCCGGCGGTGCGGCCAACGTGGCGCGCAACATTGCCTCGCTTGGCGCACATTGCACTTTGCTTTCGGTGGTGGGCGCGGACGAAGCGGGCGACTGTTTGCAGCGCCTGCTGACCGATCAGGGCAGAGTTGAGGCCATGTTATATCGCGACGACAGCATATCCACCATCGTCAA